>JAIQFM010000027.1 GCA_020073285.1 Terriglobia bacterium
TTTCGACATGCAAATCGGAATGATCGGTCTGGGCAGAATGGGCGCCAACATGGTTCGCCGCTTGCTTCGGGGTGGGCATGAATGCGTGGTTTTTGACGCCAATGTTGGCAACGTCAAACAACTGGCGAGCGAAGGCGCCGTCGGCGCAACTTCGTTGGACGATCTTGCCCGCAAGCTGAATACGCCGCGCGCGGTTTGGCTAATGCTGCCGGTCGCGGTCGTGGATGGCACGCTCCAAGAGCTTGTCCCGCGGCTGCGGAAGGATGACATCGTCATTGATGGCGGAAACTCCTACTACATTGACGACATCCGGCGCGCCCAGGAACTGGGGCCCGCCGGCATTCACTACTTAGACGTCGGCACCAGCGGCGGCGTGTGGGGGCTGGAGCGCGGGTATTGCATGATGATTGGCGGCCCCAGAACGGCAGTGCAGCGGCTGGATCCGATCTTCAAGACACTGGCGCCCGGTCGTGGTGATCTGCCCCGCACCGCCGGACGGGAAAAGGCGACGGGCACCGCCGAGGAAGGTTACCTGCACTGCGGGCCGGCCGGCGGCGGGCACTTCGTCAAGATGGTGCACAACGGCATCGAGTACGGCCTGATGGCGGCCTACGCGGAAGGTCTTAACATCCTCAAGCATGCCAATTCCGGCAAGCAAACGCGCGCTGTGGATGCGGAAACCACGCCGCTGCGTAATCCCGAGCACTACCAGTACGACTTCAACCTGCCCGACGTTGCCGAGGTATGGCGGCGTGGCAGTGTGGTGGCGTCGTGGTTGCTCGACTTGACCGCCACTGCCCTGCTCGATCAGCCAGACTTGGGCGAGTTTTCGGGACAGGTTTCAGATTCCGGGGAGGGCCGCTGGACGATCCAGGCGGCAATTGAGGAGGGCACTCCAGCCCCCGTGTTAACCGCGTCGCTGTATGAGCGCTTCAGCTCGCGCGGCAACGGGACTTTTGCCAACAAGCTGCTGTCCGCCATGCGCTTCCAGTTCGGAGGCCACTTGGAAAAGGACAGGGACAAGTCCGCGGCGTAAACAACTGAGTTTCATCCTGCGGTTGGAAAGGAAATAAAGTACATGGACCAGAAGTTTTCGCAACCTGCCGGCGACAACGAAACTGCGTGCCAGGGAGGGTTCCGCCTCTGGCATTCGGAGACGCAGCGCAAGCCGCTGTCTGCGGCGGGCGATTAGCGGGACACCAATCGTGGAACGCAAAGTACAAATCGTTTCCGACGCGGCCGCCCTTTCCCACGCCGCCGCCGAGGTGTTCACCGCCGCCGCGCGGCAGGCCGTTGGAGAGAAGGGCAATTTCACGGTAGCTCTCTCGGGTGGTTCCACTCCGAAGGCCCTTTATGGCTTGCTCACCGGTGACGCGGAACTGCGTTCGCGCGTGCCGTGGCAACAGACATATTTCTTCTTCGGCGACGAGCGGCATGTTGCGCCCGATCACGCCGACAGCAACTACCGCACCGCTCACCAAACGTTGCTCAGCAAGATACCTATCGCCGCGGGCCAGGTCTTTCGCATGAAAGGCGAGTATCCCGACGCGGTCAAAGGCGCCGCCGAATACGAGGATGCGTTGCGGGAATACTTTCATTTGCCGGCCGGCCGATTCCCCCGGTTTGACCTGGTCATGCTCGGTATGGGTCCGGACGGCCATACGGCCTCGCTGTTTCCCGGCACCAAGGCACTCGAAGAACGAAATCGGCTGGTCACTTCCAATTGGGTGGGAAAGTTCTACACCCACCGCATCACCATGACCGCGCCGGTCCTGAACAACGCGGCGTGCGTCATGTTCATGGCGCATGGACCGGACAAGGCGCAGCCCCTGAAGGCGGTTCTGGAAGGGCCGTACGAGCCCGCGCAACTGCCCGCCCAGTTGATTCGCCCGCCGAACGGAACCTTGTTGTGGCTGGTGGACGAATCCGCCGGCGGTCTCCTGGACCGCGGCGCCCTGCGTCCGCCCAAGATCGCAGCGACAGGATAGGAGAAAGGGTATGGCTTCAGGCCAGAAGGTAATTTCCCTTGAGCGCTATCTCGGCCCAGCGGCGGACACGCTGCCTGGCTTCAACAACCCGCGAATTCCTGGGGAGCGTGTGGCCTGAGGCGCGCCATTCGACTCAGCGAGGATTTTCCCTATGCGCGAGAATCTGGTCTTCCTGTTCGATGTGGACAATACTCTGCTCGACAATGATCGCGTGTCCGCCGATCTCGAACGCCATCTGGAACGCGAGGTCGGACACGAACGGCAACGGCGCTACTGGTCGATCTTCCAGGAGCTGCGTTCCGAGCTTGGCTACGCCGATTATCTCGGCGCGTTGCAGCGTTACCGCTCCAACTATCCTCGCGATCCGAAACTACTGACCGTGTCTCACTTCCTGGTGGAGTATCCGTTCGCCAACCGGCTATTCCCCAATGCACTGGACGCCGTGGACCACGTCAAGCAATTCGGGCGCCCGGTGATCCTTTCCGACGGCGACGTGGTCTTCCAACCGCAGAAGATCTGGCGCTCCGGACTGCATGACGCCTTCGACGGCGCCGTGCTCATTTACATCCACAAGGAGCGCGAGCTGGATGACGTTGAGGGACGCTACCCCGCGGATCACTACGTCTTGGTGGACGATAAGATTCGCATCCTGACCGCAATCAAGCGGGCATGGGGGCGCCGTGTCACTACGGTGTTCCCGCGCCAGGGCCACTACGCGCTCGATGAAAAAATCCTTAGCTCATTCCCCCCGGCTGACTACACCATCGATCGCATCGGGGAGCTGGTGAACTTGGATTTCCAGGCTGTTGCGGAAGGCGGCGCCATGCAATCGGGCGCCGCGGACTGACGCCTTGTCGTTGGCCAAACTATGCGCCGGTGGTCGGGCCTATGGAGCGGAAATCGAGGAACTGGCGGAGAGGGGGGGATTCGAACCCCCGGTACAGGTTTTAGCCCGTACAACGGTTTAGCAAACCGCCGCCTTCAGCCACTCGGCCACCTCTCCGCGAAGGCGGGAACGCTTACTTTCGATAATTTACCACATGCCCTTCAGTTCTGAAGCATAAGTTGCGGCAGGGAAGTCCGCTTATCGTCGCCGCAAAAAACGTTTGCAAGTGTTTCAGTCGGGTCTATAATCCCACAACTCCAACGGGGATCTCGACACAGTCTGCATTCAATAATTGGGCTCTTACGTCATGATGGCTTGGTGCTAATTCCTCAATTCACGGGAGACCGCACGATGAAAACGCTGCGCCTGGTCTGCGTTTGCTGCTTGCTGCTGACACTATCTCCTCAACTGTTTGCCCAGAGCCAGATCACGACGGGTGTCGTTCAGGGTACGGTCCTAGATCCGTCGGGAGCCGTGGTCGCGGGCGCGTCGGTGGAAGCGAATAACCCCGACACAAACTTTACGCGCAGCCTGACGACGGATTCCAACGGTCGTTTCGTTTTTCTGGCCCTCCCCCCAGGCGCCTATAAAGTGACGATTTCAGCCAAGGGTTTTGCCACAGTCGTGCAGCAGAACGTCCATCTGACGGTCGGCCAGGCGATCTCGCTGAACATTCCCTTGAAGGTCTCGTCGACTGCGGAGCAGATCGTGGTCACCGACACTCCCACGCTCGACCCGACCAAAACGGAGGTCAGCAGCACGCTCGCGCCGGTGACGGTCAGCACGACCCCGGTGCTGGGCCGCAAGTTCGAAGACTTGCTCACCCTCACGCCGGGCGTTGGGATCGTGCAAGGTCCCGATGGCGATGAGATCAGCTTTGCCGGGCAGCGCGGCACGTTCAACAACATCAGCCTCGACGGCGGCGACTACAACAACGGATTTTTTGGCGAGCAGATGGGCGGCCAGCGCGCCGCCATTGACATCACCATGGATGCGGTGCAGGAGTTCCAGGTGGTCGCCAGCGGCGCCACCGCGGAATTCGGTCGCACCGCCGGCGCTATCGTCAACGTGGTCACCAAATCCGGCACCAACAATGTTCACGGCAGCGTCTTCCACTTCCAGCGGTTGGAGGCGCTCAGTTCTGATACCTCTGACGGCAAGCCCCTCAAGAACTTCTCCCGCGAGCAATTCGGCGGCACCATCGGCGGGCCCATCAAGAAAGACAAGATGTTTTTCTTCGGCGCCTTCGAGCAGATCCTCGCCAACCTGACCCGCGACAACCTGAGCACGCAATTGGGATCCACGCCATGCCCGGTGACGGCGCCCACCATCACGGCGAACGAGGCGCTGATTAACGCCAACCCCGATTGCCAGCGCCTCGCCTTAACCAACTTCATCCAGAACACCCGCGGCCAGGCGGAAGGACTGCCGGTCAAGCATCCCATCCGCAATTCCGCCGCCCTGGCCAAGTACGACTGGAACATTACGCCACGCAACAAGCTGAGCGCGTCGTTCAACTTCGACTATTCGAAGAATGAGAACCAGACCTTCGATGTTCCCACCTATGGCGATTCCGCCAACGGTACCGAGGGGCCATCCAAGATCCAGGCGTATAACGCCAACTTGCTGACGACGGTCTCACCCACGCAGCTCAACGAGCTCCATTTCACCTACGGCCGCGAGAACCGGCCGCGCGGCACAACCGCCTCCAAGATCCCTGCCGATACCGGCATCGGCTTTGCCCCCAGCTTCCGGTTCGGCAATCCCTTCTTCTTGGAACCCACGATTGACGAAATCTTCTGGCGCACCCAGATTCGCGACAACTACTCCATCGTCCACGGGTCGCATAACGTCAAGTTTGGCGGCGAGTGGATCCACAGCCGGAATGTTCAGACGTTCCGCGGGTTTTTCACCGGACGGTACCTTCTTGATAGCGTGACCGGATTCCTGCGCTACGCCTCGCCGGCGGCTCCCGGCGGATTCGGCCCCGGGGCCGCCGAGTGTGCGACAGCGGCAGGAGCAATTTCATTTGTCACGCTGCCGAGTGCGTGTCCAGCCGGATCCTCGTTCACCGCCGGCCCGCTCCTGTTCTACCTCCAGGACGGCTTGCCGACGGGGCTGGAGAACGTCCCTCCGGGTGCCTCCGATATCGCCAACCAGGACTACGCCCTGTTCGTCCAAGACAAGTGGCAGGTGACGCGCAATTTCACGCTGAACTACGGCGTGCGCTGGGAAGCGCAGATCTTCCCCGACCCGGTCATCGGTCCGTCGAAGACCGCGTACGGACAGTATCTGAGCAATCCCTTGTTCCCGTCGGATGGAACCCTGCACAACCAGAAAGCGGAATTTCAGCCGCGCGTTGGCTTTGCCTGGGATTTGTTCGGTACCCAGAAGTCGGTTTTGCGTGCCAACGCCGGAATTTACGACGCTCGCCAGAACATGCTGAGCGAGGTGAGCTCCATCACCACCAACGGCGTGCAGCAATACACGATCTATACCGATAGCGGACTGGCGCGGCAGGGCTTTACTCCCACACCGCCCGTTTGGCCGAACGACTTCCCTGTGCCGGCAGCTACGGGAACCATTCCCGCGGGAGCGGGCGTCCACGTCTTCGACAGGAACTATGCCAACCCGCGCATCTACACATGGAACGTCGGATTCGAGCAGGAGATGGCCCCCAGTTGGTCGTTCTATACCGATCTCACTTGGTCCAAAGGCGTCCACATCACCAGGTTCTTCAACTACAACACGGAGGGATTTTTTTCGCCGAGCGGCGCCTTCATTCCTGGCACGACTAACGGCGCCGCCGTCGCCCCGTTTCCGGCTCTGGGCGACGTTTACGTTCTTAATAGTCAGGGTAAGGCGCTCTACCGCGGCTTGACCGTCGGGATGAGGAAGCGCTTCAGCCGGCACTACCAGTTGGAGTGGAATTACGTCCTCTCCGAGGACCTGGACGACGACTCCAACGAGCGCGACCCATTCACCGACCGGCGCTTGAATCCCCGCATTCCATCGCTCGATTACCACTTCTCCGACCGCGACCAGCGCCACAAGTTCAACCTCTACAGCTACTCGGAACTGCCGTACGGCATCAACCTGAATTTGCGTTTGCAGGCGCACACGCCCCAGCCCATCACCGCAGCCAGTTGTCTCATTCGCAATTGCGCCTGGAAGGATACCGCCTACACCTCCTTTGATTGGCGCGTCGCGCGTCCCTTCAAAGTCGGCGAAGGCAAGAACGTCATTCCAACCGTCGAGATGTTCAACACCTTCAATAACAAGAACAACGTCAACCCGCTGACGTCGGCGGCTCTGTTCGATTTCAGCGGATTCCTGCGTGCTGGCGTTGGCGATCCAAGGCAGGTGCAGTTGGCGGTCAAATTCACTTTCTAGGCTCAGCCGTGCAGCATCCTGCCCGCGAGGTTGCCATTCGCGGGCAGTTTTCTATTTATGGTTTCTGCGACGAGTCAACCCGCTGGGCCCCTCGGCCCCATCCTGACTGCGCACCTGTTTCCAAAAATCGAAGCTCTGCTGATCGAGTTGCTTCGCGCGCTGTCGCCGGACGATTGGGAGACGCAGACGATCTCTCCCAAGTGGAAGGTCAAAGATGTCGCCGCACACCTTCTGGACACGCACTTGCGCAAGCTCTCGATGGCCAGAGATGGGTATGCGAGCGAAACCGTGGTCATTCGTTCTTCCGCCGATTTGCTTGCGCTCGTCAACCGGCTGAACGAAGAGGGCGTGCGGCTTTATCGCCGTTTGAGTCCTCCAGTGCTGATTTCGATGATGGAGTTGGCGTCGCAAGAGAGCGCCCAATACCACCAGTCGCTGGACCCCTTCGCGCCCGCCAAATTCGCCGTAAGTTGGGCCGGTGATACGGCCTCGCCTAACTGGTTCGATACTGCCCGCGAATTCACCGAACGCTGGCACCATCAGCAACAGATCAGGCTGGCCGTCAATCGGCCGGGAATCATGACGCGGGAGCTTTATCACCCGGTTCTCGATTGCTTCATGCGCGGCTTGCCTCATGCCTACCGCGACGCACTCGCTAAACCTGGGACGCTGCTGCAATTCGAGATTGCCGGTGAGTGCGGTGGCGCCTGGTATCTCAATCGAGGCTCGGAATCATGGCGGCTCGTGGACCGTTTACTGGGGAGAGCAACCTCACAAATCGCCATTCCGCAGGAGATCGCATGGCGCATCTTTACCAAGGGAATTGACCGGCGGGCGGCCGCTGCCCAGGTGCAGGTCGTTGGAGATAGTGAACTCGGCTTGCACGTGCTGCGGATGACCGCGATTGTCGGATAGGCGACGCGACCTGCGACGTAATGCAGGCTGCTGTATCTAATTCAGGTACGGCAGCCCGGAAACGCCGTAGCCATCCGACACGAAATCCGAGGCCGATCATGGCGAAACCAATTCTGCTGAGTGTCGATGACGACGCCGACGTTTTGCGCACCATTGAACGCGATCTGCGCTCGCAGTACGGCGCCGAATACCGAGTCATGGGAAGCGATTCTCCCGAGGCAGCGCTGGACCTTCTAAGGCAACTGAAAGTCCGTAACGACAGCGTGGCCCTGCTGCTGGTGGACCAGCGCATGCCTCGCATGGACGGCGTCGGATTCCTTCAGGAAGCGACTCGCATCTTTCCCGAAGCCAAGCGTGCGTTGCTCACCGCATACGCCGATACCAACGCTGCCATCGGCGCTATCAATCAAGCCAACATCGACTACTTCTTCCTGAAGCCTTGGGACCCGCCCGCCGAGCACCTCTATCCGCAGTTGGATGACTTACTCGACGACTGGCGGGCTTCCTACCACCCAACCTTCGACGGAATGCGGTTGTTGGGTACGCGCTGGTCGCCACGTTCGTATGAATTGCGCGATTTCCTGGCCCGCAATCATGTTCCTTATCAGTGGATCGACGTTGAGCTTTCCGCCAACGATCCGGAAACCAAACGCCTCTTGCAGGCTCTGGGTCCGGAGGCCGCCAGTCTCCCGGTCGTACTGTTCCCCGACGGGACGAAGCTTCTGGACGGCGTACCCGCGGATGTCGCGCAAAAGATTGGTTTGCGGACGCGTGCGCAAACCAGCTTTTACGATTTGGCGATCGTGGGTGGAGGCCCGGCCGGGCTGGCGGCCGCCGTTTATGGCGCATCGGAAGGCCTGCACACAGTGATGATTGAGCGCGAAGCGCCGGGTGGTCAGGCAGGAATGAGTTCGCTCATCGAGAACTATCTCGGATTCCCGAGCGGGCTCAGCGGCGCCGATCTGGCCCGTCGCGCGGTGGTGCAGGCTCGGCGTTTTGGCGTGGAAATCTTGTCGCCGCAGGAGGCTGTCGGCATTCGCACCGAAGGACCTTATAGGATCATCAAGCTGGCCGACGGCAACGAGATCTCCTGTCACGCATTGATGATCGCGGCCGGAGTGCAGTGGAAGCGCCTGGCCGCTCCGGGAATCGATCGCTTGCAGGGTGCGGGCGTCTACTATGGCGGCGGCGCTACCGAAGCGCTCTCCTGTAAGGGCGAGATTGTCTATGTGGTAGGCGGCGCCAATTCGGCGGGCCAGGCCGCGATGAACTTTTCCAAGTACGCCGAGCGTGTGGTCATCCTGGTGCGCGGCCACTCCCTCGCCAGCACCATGTCACAGTATCTGATCGACCAGATCAAGGAGACACCCAACATTCAACTGTGGACCCATGCCGCCGTGGCCGAAGTCCATGGCGAAACCCACTTGGAGGAAATTTCGGTCTTCTGTTCCGACACCGGCAAAACGGAGCGTGTGCCGGCGAACGCCATGTTCATCTTTATTGGAGCGCTGCCGCGAACGAACTGGTTGGCGAATGTCGTTGAGCGCGACGAACGCGGCTTCATCCTCACTGGCCCCGATCTCCTTCGCGACGGGCAGCGTCCAAGGGGATGGGCGCTCGACCGAGATCCGTTTCTGCTGGAGACCAATGTTCCCGGCCTTTTTGCCGTTGGCGACGTGCGCCACGGCTCCGTCAAACGCGTGGCCTCCGGAGTCGGAGAAGGATCGGTGGCGGTGCAGTTCATCCATCAGTACTTGAGCAAGGTCTAAATGGTCGAGAAATCGGAATTACTGCGCGTCCCGGCATTCGTCGATCTGCCTGAGGATCAGATTGCCTGGTTCCTGAGTCAGTCGCAAGAGATGCACGTGCATGCCGGTGAAACCTATCTCCACCAGGGAGACCCCGCGGACGCCATGTACGTGATCCTCGCGGGAGAAATGCAGGTGCGCGGCGAGTTGGGTGGCGAAACGGTTGTCCTTTCCAACAAGCCGGGTGATGTCACCGGGACCCTGCCGTTCTCCAGGATGAAGCAGTCCGCGGTGACCGCGCGGGCAGTGACCGACGGCCGCATCCTGCGGTTTCCGGCTTCCCTGTTTCCGGATCTGGTGCGGAGAATGCCGGAGTTGACCAAGCGCCTGGTGGGCGTGATGTCCGACAGAATCCGTGAAGCTACGCGGATCGAGCAACAGCGAGACCGGCTAGCCGCTCTCGGCAAGCTTTCCGCGGGTCTCGCTCATGAGCTCAACAATCCCGCGTCCGCCGCCCAACGTGCCACCAGCCAATTGCGCGACCTTCTGATTCGGATCCGGGACGCGAGTCACGACTTGGGAAGGCGCGACCTCACCTCTACCCAGAAAGCCGAAATCGAAAAGCTGGAAGCTACGCTCACCGGACTGGACGGGCCGCCACCCGACGCTCTGACCATCGGCGATTTGGAAGATCGGCTTGATTCGTGGTTGCAAAGTCACGGGCAGACCAATTCGTGGCAACTGGCCGCCGATCTTGCCCGAAGAGGCGTCCAGCCGGAAGTCCTGCAATCGTTGTTCACCAGCCTCGACGCAGACACCGCCAGGGCCGCTCTGGTGCGGATCGCGGCTTCCGTCGAGGTGGCGACCCTGTTGCACGAAATCGAGAGCAGTACTTCGCGCATCTCTGAGCTGGTGCGTGCAATTAAGGAATACACCTTCATGGACCAGGCGCCGGTGCAAAACGTGGACATCGTGAAGAGCCTGGAAAACACACTTACAATCCTGAACCATAAGCTCAAGCGACGCGGAGTTGTGGTCCAGCGCGACTACGAACCCATTCCCTTTCTGGTGAATTCGTTCGGCAGCGAGCTCAATCAGGTCTGGACCAACATCATCGACAACGCCATCGACGCTATGGGGGGCAATGGCGAGCTTCGAGTTCGAACCTATCGAGACGACAATGGCGTGGTCGTCGAGATCGGCGACAACGGTCCAGGGATTCCGCCCAAAATTAGGGCGCGCATCTTTGAGCCTTTCTTCACCACCAAGGGAGTCGGAGAGGGAACGGGACTCGGGCTCGATACGGTCCAGCGCATTGTGAAGAAACACAGAGGCAACATTCAAGTCACATCGCAGCCCCGCGATACACGCTTTCAGGTGTGGCTCCCCCTGGCGGAAGTGCCGGCCAAAACGGCTTGAGTGGCGATCAACGCGGTTGCGCTGGCACTCGGCTCGCGGGTTGGCTGCCAGAAGCGTCCTCGGGGAAGGCAGGTCACTGAAGGAGCTATCGAAAGTCACTTGCTTCTGTGAGCGACTTGCGGTATCTACCACAGCAGGCTTGCCGGGAAAGGACAGAGCCTTGGTTCCGGAATCGCACCCACTGCAGCGGTTTTTTATCGAACTGGTCCGCGAACATTTCCACCGCACCATCGGTTTGCGCGATCCACAGGTGAGCGAATACATCGCCAATATGCTCACCGAGTTCACCGAGACCGAGCAACTGCACCGCATCCGCGACGCCGCCGGACGCCCGCTCGACGACGTCGGCGAATTGCTGCTCGAAGCCGACCCGGTGTTTGGAGAAGCTCCGTCGTTCGATCGCGAGCGCGCCGTGCGCAAGCACATCGGCGACTACACGCTGTTCTTCACCGGCATGTTTCCCGAGGCGATCAATCGCTTCCGCCTGCGCCGCCAGCGCCTGGAAAATTTCGTCGATTTCATCCGCGCCGGCAAGGAAAGCTATTACATCGTCTCCAAGTTCGAGTTCTTCGAGTACGCCCAGGCTGCTCCCCTGTTCGCCAAGCTCTCCGCGCGCTTCGAGGAGTGCGTCTTCGGGCTCAATCAGGTGAAGAACGATCTCGCCGAGCGCCAGCATCCCATCGTGCGCCGCACCGACGAATTGCTGATGTAGGTTGTGGCACACGCGCCCCCGCGTGTGCGAATACTGAGACTTCGCAACCGAAATCCGGGTTGTTCTGAAGCTGAAACCGAAACTGAAACCGAAACTAAGTTCGATAAAAGCTCAACGCCGCATCGCCCTGCTTCAAGACTCGAAACCGCTGCAGCGCGCCGAACCTCTCGCCGGGATCGAACTTCTTCTCGTGTTCGGCGATCACCACGCTCGCCGGCCGCAGCAGCCGCGATTGCGCCAGGAACCCCAGCGTCTCGCCGTACGCCTCCTGCATCCGGTACGGCGGATCGAGGAACACGTAGTCGAAGGCCTCTGCCTGGCTGTCAAGCAGGCGCAACGCGCGCCCCGTCTCGCGCTCCTGGATTTCAAATCCTTCGCTGATGCCCAGGCCGCGAAGGTTTTCGCGAATCACCGCCGCTGCTCGCGCCGATGATTCCACGAAATACACCGCCTGCGCGCCGCGGCTAAGCGCCTCAATGCCCACCGCTCCGGTGCCGGCGAACAGGTCAAGCCACACCGTGCCGGCCAGCGCGTCCGGCCGCCCGGCGGTGAGCACGTCGAACAAAGTCTCGCGCAGGCGGTCCGATGTCGGACGGATGTCCATACCGCGAAGCGAGCGCAGCGCCCGACTCCGATATTGACCCGCGATGACCCGCATCCAACGACGAGTCTATCGGTCGGTCGGTCGGTCGGTCTATCGGATCACGCGAGTGGCATCCGTCGCCGGCAAACCGAGACACCGAGAGACCGGCCGACTCAACCGGAAGGCCAATCGACCGAGAGACCGACCGACCGACCGATAGAGCGAAAGACCTCCCGTAACCCACCCCCACCATTTACAATGAAAGCGGCAGGTGTCCCACCGATGAGAAGTTGGTCGTTTCGCGCGGGTCGAGTGTTCGGCATCGACATCCGCGTCCATCTCACCTTCGCGTTCCTTCTGATGTTTGTTTGGATGACGGAAGCTTCCGCGCTGGGCGCCCCCGGTTTCGGGCGCGGCCTCGCGCTGGTCGGGCTGGTGCTCGCCTCGGTGATCCTGCACGAGATCGGGCACATGCTCGCCACCATGCAGCAGCGGCTGCCGGCGCGTTCCGTGGTCCTGCTGCCCATCGGCGGCGTCAGCCTGCTGCAGGAACCTGCGCGCCAGAAGCTGGAGCCCGACCGCGAACTCCGCATCGCGCTCGCCGGGCCGGCGGTCAATCTTCTCTTCGCCGTCCTCGCCGCCGCCATCGTGCTCGGGGTCGCTCCCGAAGCCGCGCTCTGGAAACAACCCTTCGTTTACTCCGGCAACCTGCCGCGCAGTCTTTTCTGGATCAACCTTTTTCTCGGCGCCTTTAATCTGCTGCCCGCCTATCCCGCCGATGGGGGCCGCCTCGTGCGCTCGCTGCTGGCCCGCCGCATGGACCAGGTCCGCGCCACGCGTCGCGCCGTTTCCATCGGCCAGGGCTTCGCCATGGCGTTCATTCTCGCCGGCATTTGGAACACCTGGCTGATGCTGGTGGGATTCTTCCTCTTTGTCGCGGCGCAACTGGAGGACCGCTCGGCTGTCTTTCAATCCGTGCTCGAGCAGGTGCACCTGCAAGAAGTCATGCTCACCGACTTCTCCACCCTCTCGCCCGCCGATACCCTGCAAGACGCGCTCTATAAGGCCGTCCACACGCTGCAGGACGATTTTCCCGTCGTCCGCGGCTGCGACATGGTAGGCGTCGTCTCGCGCCAGAAGATTCTCGATGCCCTTCGCGCCAGCGGCAACGGCTACGTGCAGTCGGTCATGAACCGCGTCTTTTCGGTCACCCAGGCCGGCGACACGCTCGCCTCGGCGTTCCGCAAGTTGACCTCTCAGGGAGTCACCGTGCTGCCGGTGGTCGACGGTGGCCGTCTGGTCGGCATCATCACCCTGCAGAACCTGATGCACAGCATGTCGCTGCTCGCCGAAACCAAGCGCCTCAAGCACGACCAGGAACAAGAGCGGGAATAATTTAGACTCTTAAAGCCGGTTCATTACTGGTGCCGGTCGCCGTTTCATCTCTTCTGTAGCCGATGTCATCCCGAGCGAGGGAAGGTTGCCGCGCGTTCTTACCAGCGCGGGAAACCCGAGTCGAGGGATCCCTGTGTCCTCTCTCGGCTACGCCAATTCTGAAGCTGTTCTACTCTTACGATTTTTGCGATATTAGATTCGACCGACTCCGCTGTTCGCAATCTGAAATCTTGAGACTTCGATCTCAAATTCCTCACCCCAGTCGGATCGCTCTTGCCAGCGTGATCGCCGGGATCGCCCGCAGCTTCTGCAAAACCGCGTCGGGCACACGCGAGTCCACGTGCACCACGCACACCGCCTCGCCGCCCGTACCGCCGCTCGGCTGCGATGAAGACAGATGCGCCGCGCGCGCCGCCTGCTCCGCCCGGCCCAGCGAAAAATTCGCAATGTTGATTTTCGCCTCGCCCAGGATGGTGCCGATTTTCCCGATCACGCCCGGCACGTCGCGATTGCGCAGGTAAATCAGGTTGCGCTCCAGCGGCGCCTCCACGTCAATCCCGTCCACCAGCAGCAGGCGCGGCGACGTGCCGCGCAGCACCGTGCCCTTCACCTCGTGCTCGCCCTCGCGCGTCTTCAGGCTGACCGTGATCACGCTTCCCGCGCCGCCGCCGGAAACTTTTGCCTTGGCGGTCTCGCGCACCCGGATACCGCGTTCCTCCGCCATGGCCGACGCATTCACCAGGTTCGCCTTCTCCGCGAGCACGGAATTCAGCACCCCGGCGATGGCCGCGTTGCGCACCAGTGGCGTCTTGCCGCTCGCCACCGGTCCGCTGTACTGCAGCGCGATCTCCTCCAGCCCGCCTTCCGCCGCCTGCGCGATGAACGAACCCAGCCGTTCGGCCAGCGTCATGTATGGCTGCAACTCGGCGTACTCCTCATCGGAAACCGACGGCACGTTGACCGCGTTCTGCATCACCCCGCGGCGCAGGAATTCCCGTACCTGCACCGCGATCTGCACCCCGACCGCCTCTTGCGCCTCGTGCGTCGAGCCGCCGATGTGCGGCGTCAGGATCAGGTTCGGCGCCGACATCAGCGGCGAGTCCTTCAGCGGCTCTTCCGCGAACACATCCAGCGCCGCCGCCGCCAAATGTCCGCTACGCAGCGCTGCCGCCAATGCCGCTTCATCCACCAGTTCGCCGCGCGCGCAATTGATCAGCCGCGCGCCCTTCTTCATCTTGCTTAGGGTATCCGCGTTGATGATGCCCGCGCTCTGCGGCGTCAGCGCCAGGTGCAAGGTGACGTAATCGGCCGCCGCCAGAACTCTGTCCAGCGCCGCCAGCTCGATCTCCGCCTGGTGCGCGACCTCCTGCAAGACAAACGGATCGTGCGCCATCACCTTCATACCGAAAGCCCGCGCCCGCCGCGCCACCTCCATTCCGATCCGCCCCAGCCCGACAATTCCCAGCGTCTTGCCGCGCAACTCGGTGCCCTGCAGCGATTTCTTTTCCCACTTGCCGGCGTGCATCAGCGCGTCGGCGCGGCACAGGTGACGAGCCATCGCCAGCGCCATCGCCAGCGTGTGCTCGGCCACCGCCACCGCGTTCGCGCCCGGCGTGTTCATCACCGCGATGCCCCGTCGCGTCGCGGCCTCCAGGTCCACGTTGTCCACGCCCACGCCCGCCCGCCCGATCACCCGCAGCTTTTGCGCATGTTCCAGCAACTTGGCGTCGGCTTGCACGGCCGAGCGCACGATCAGCGCGTCGGCGTCGGCGATCTCCGTCGCCAGCCGGCCGTCAAGCTGGTCCGGCGTGAGAACGGTCCAGCGCTTTTCTTCGCGCAGGATCTCGATGGCGGAGGAAGAGATTTTTTCCGCTACAACTATTTTCATAATGAATTGCCAATCGGATAAATATGAGAAAACCAGTTCGCCTTGGTCGCCGACATCCGCGCCGCCCACGCCTCCTGCGCCGCCGCCACCGCCGACCCGAACTCCACCTTGCGAATCCGCGCCATCACCTGCTCTAGCGCGGCGATGATGCCGATCGTGTCCAGATAATCGTAATACCCCAGGTGCGCAATGCGAAACAGCGCCGACTTCATCACGTCGCCCTGTCCCGCCGCCACCACCGCGCCAAAGTTCTCCCGGAATGCTTTTACGATCGCGCCTGACTCAATCCCTTCCGGCGACGCGATTGCGGTCAGCGCATTCGACGGCACGCTCGCGTACAGCTTCAGTCCCAGCGCCCGCGCCCCGGCCCGCGTCATCTCGGCGCACAATTCGGCGTTGGCGATCAGCGCCTCGCGTCCCGCCGCCAGATCTCCCGAGCCCTGTTCGCGGATGTAGTCCAGCGCAGCGCCCAGCGCGGCCACCAGCGCGATGGCCGGCGTGAACGCCGACTCGCCTTTGGCGCCCGCCTTCCGTTCCTTCCGCAAATCGAAGTAATACCGCGGCGACTTCGTCGTTTCCATCCGCGACCACGCCCGCTGGCTCACCGCGCAATACGCCAGCCCCGGCGGCACCATCACCGCTTTTTGCGACCCGCCGATGATGACGTCGATTCCCCAGCCGTCCACGTCGAAGCGCGTCGTGCCCAGCCCGGTGATCGCGTCGATCACCAGCAGCGTATCGTGCCCCGACTCGCGCACCAGCCGCGCCACGCTCTCCACATCGTGACGCACGCCGGTCGAGCTCTCGGTCGCCTGCATATACACGGCGCGCGTCTCCGGGATCAGCCGCGCGCGCACCTCATCGAGCGCAAACGTCTGCCCGTAAGGCGCGCCCACCACCTCCGCCGCCAGCCCGTATGCCTTCGCCAACTCCGTCCAGCGTTCGCCGAATTTTCCCGCCGTGAGCACCAGCACTTTGTCGCCGGGCGAAGTCAGGTTCGCCACCGACGCTTCCATCGCGCCGCTGCCCGACGACGCCATCAGCACCACGTCATTCTGCGTGCCGACAAAGCTTTTCAAATCCGCGAGCACGTGCGTGTACAGCGCTCGGAAGTCCGCTGTCCGGTGATGGATATTGGCCGCCGCCATGGCCGTCTGCGCGGCCGGGAGTAAAGGCGTCGGTCCGGGGGTGAAGAGCCGGTTCTTCCTCAACATGATTGCCGTCCTAATTTATTTCCTCGTAGTGTACGGGAGACGCGCCCACAATGCCATGGCCGCCGGCGCCGAATGTGGTGTCGGACTCGCGCTTGGCAAGTCCGGCACGGACACAACACTATAATGGCGGCAGGTGTGGCACGGGTCTCCGACCCGTGTTCAGGAGACCTCATGAGCATCCCTGAGCAAGTCCAGAAAGACATGGTCGAAGCCATGAAAGCCCGCGACGAGCGCCGCCTCTCCACCCTGCGCATGGTCAAAAGCGCCCTCAAGAACAAGGAAATCGACAAGCGCTCCCCGCTCGACGACCGCGAAGCCCTGCAAGTCCTGAGCACCCTCATCAAGCAACGCAAGGACTCCGTCGAGCAGTTCACCAAGGGCGGACGCCAGGACCTGGCCGATAAGGAAGCCGCCGAGATCGCGCTCATCGAGACCTACATGCCCAAGGCCGTCGGCGAAGACGAGATCGCGGCCACCGTGCGCGCCACCATCGCGGAAATGGGCTCCCCCACGTTGAAAGACATGGGCGCGGTCATGAAGAACGTCATGGCCAAATTCGCCGGCGCCCGCGTCGACGGCAAAGTGGTGAGCGACACCGTGAAAAAGGAATTGGCGGGGAAATAGCGTCCTCGCCACTTCAAAACACGAATTATCCTTTTGGTGCATGGGACCGTTTTCGCTTTCCCTCCACCCGACAAGTTGTTGTAAGGTCATGGGATCAAGCATGGCCGAGCCCAGTGAAATTGCGGTCGATGACGGTCTCCCCTGCGCTGAGGTCGGTGCATGGGCAGAATTGAAATACCGCTTGTTTGTCCTATATGCCTCACTTTTTTCGAAAGGCATGAAGTACAAATGGGACGAGCGGGTCTACATTGATTTGTATGCAGGTGCGGGGTTCAGCCGAGTCAGGGGAACCACTAAAATAATTGCTGGTTCCCCCATCTTGGCGCTCACAGTCGACGATCCCTTCGACAAATACATTTTTTGTGAGCAAGACCCCCAATTGCTCAGTGCTCTACGAGAGCGCACGGCGCGAATTGCACCGGCTTCGAATGTTGCCTACATACCTGGAGACTGCAACAGCAGAATCGACGATATCCTTGCGCAAATTCCCCCGGCATCCCGCGAACACACAGTACTTGGATTGTGCTTTGTGGACCCATTTGGTATCGGAATTAAGTTCGACACTCTTCGACGCCTTTCAACCCGCTATCTCGATTTCCTCTGTTTGCTCGCAGTGTACATGGACGCGAATCGCAACTATGCGCGCTACCTCAGCGAAGACTCCCGCAAAGTTGATGAGTTTCTCGGGTCGGCTGATTGGCGGCAAAAGTGGACTTCGGTGCAAGCGCAAGGTGCTTACTTTCCGAAATTTCTGGCGGAAGAATTCGCGGCCAGCATGAAGTCGCTCGAGTACATACCGCCACCGCTGTACACGATGAAAGAAGTGCGTTCGGATGAAAAGAATTTACGGTTGTATTATTTGGCGCTGTTCTCCCGAGATGAAAGAGCCTATGAATTCTGGACTCAGGTGTTGAAATACGGTACCGATCAGCGCTCGTTGGAGTTTTGAGGAGGTCTGTTGGGTGCAGAGACCAAGATCGAATGGACTGACGCCACCTGGAATCCCGTTCGCGGCTGCACCAAGATCAGCCCCGGGTGTAAGCATTGCTACGCGGAGACTTTTGCCGAGCGCTTCCGCGGTGTGAAGGGGCACCCCTACGAACAGGGCTTCGACCTGCGCCTTGTGCCGGAGAAGTTAAGCGAACCCTTGCGCTGGCGCTCCCCCAAGATGGTCTTCGTTAATTCCATGAGTGACCTGTTCCACAGCGGTGTGCCCGATGACTACATTGCGGCTGTCGCGCGCGTCATGCTTGCCGCGAGGTGGCATACCTTTCAAGTGTTGACCAAACGTGCCGAGAGGATGCAAGCGCTTTTGTCCACCAAACTGAAAGCTGCAGCCGAAGCACCCAACATCTGGTGGGGCGTCAGCGTCGAAAACAAGGAGCACGGCCTGCTCCGAGTTTCGCATCTCCAGAACGCCCCAGCAGCCGTGCGCTTCCTCTCCATCGAGCCTCTGTTGGAAGACATAGGAAATGTCGATCTCTCCGGAATTGCGTGGGTCATTGTCGGCGGCGAAAGTGGGCCCGGTGCGCGAAAAATGGAGCGCAACTGGGTAATCTCAATCCGCAATCGATGCCAGCGTGCAGGAGTTCCGTTCTTTTTCAAGCAATGGGGTGGAGTACGCAAGGGGTTAGCTGGCCGTCGATTGGACGGCAGAACTTATGACGAATACCCGGAAAGACCCCACAGTCCACTCTTGAGTGAGCGCGAGCGGGCCGACATCGCCACTCAGATGCAACTCACACTTGTATAGGTCATGCGTACGCGAATTCAGTTGCCAATCGATCTCACTTGAGCTACATTGCTCCTGCAAAATTCGTGCGCAACGAGCCGCAGCGACCTCCGTCCCTGCGGCTCAAACGCTTTTTTGGCCCCCAGTTACTGGCCGGTTATTGGCCGGTAACTGAGGCCTAAGTTGTTGATTCCCCGTTCAGACAGGGGGAGGGGGGTCTGCAACATCGGTTCAGGCTTCAATAACGAGGTTGTAAACTAGCAGTCTCCATGGCCACCTCCCAGGACACACGCGCTGCCGTTCGCGCCCACTACGAGCCCGTCATCGGCCTGGAGGTTCACGTCCACCTCCTGACCGCCAGCAAGATCTTCTGCTCCTGCTCCACCCGCTTCGGCGACCCGCCCAACGCCAACGTCTGTCCCGTCTGTCTCGGCTTGCCCGGCGCCTTGCCGGTGTTGAACCAACAAGCGGTGCAATTCGCCACCCTCGCCGCCATGGCGCTGAACTGCCGCATCAATGAGCGCTCGATCTTCGCGCGCAAGAACTATTTCTATCCCGACCTGCCCAAGGGCTACCAGGTTTCGCAGTACGACAAGCCGCTCGCCGAGTTCGGCTGGATCGAAGTCCCCGCTACTGGCGGCGGCGCGAAGAAAATCGGCATCACCCGCGTGCATCTCGAAGAAGACGCGGGCAAGAGCCTGCACGAGGGCTTCCCGGACTCCTACGACCACACTTATCTCGACCTGAACCGCTGCGGCGTGCCCCTCATCGAGATTGTCAGCGAGCCCGACCTCCGCTCGCCCGAGGAAGCGTACGAGTACCTCACCCGCCTGAAGGAAATCATCCTCTACACCGGCGTTAGCGACTGCAATATGGAAGAAGGCTCGCTGCGCTGCGATGCCAACATCAGCGTGCGTCCCGCCGGCCAAAGGGAATTCGGCACCAAGACTGAAATCAAGAACGTCAATTCCTTCCGCTTCATCCGCCAGGCGCTGGAGTACGAGATCGAGCGCCACATCACCGTGATCGAGTCCGGCGGACGCATCGTGCAGGAGACCCGCCTCTTCAATTCGAACGAAGGCAAAACCTACGGCATGCGTTCCAAGGAAGAGGCGCACGATTACCGTTATTTTCCCGAGCCCGACCTGCTGCCGCTGGTGGTGGACGCCGCGTGGCAACGGCAGATTCGCGCCCTGCTGCCCGAATTGCCCGCGGCCCGCCGCGCCCGCATGATGCGCGAGTATTCACTCACCGAGGACGACGTCTACACCCTCACTCGGACTCAGGGCATGGCCGACCAGTTCGAGGAAGCCGCGCGCGCCGCCAAGAATCCCAAGCGCGTCGCCAACCTGGTGATCGGCGATCTGCTCGGCCGCCTCAAGGCGCAGGGGCTGGAAATCGAGCAGTCGCCGATTTCCATGAAGGGCGTCGCCATGTCCGCCGACCTGGTGGAATCCGGCGCCATCTCTGGAAAAATTCTCAAAGACCTCTACGACAAGGCTTTCGAGCGCAAAGAGGATTTCCCGGCCATCTACGAAAAGGAAAAACCGCGGCAGATCACCGACACCGCCGCCATCGAAAAAATGATTGACGAGGTAATCGCCGCCAACCCGAAACAGGTCGAGCAGTATCGCGCCGGAAAAACCACGATGAAGGGATTCTTTGTCGGCCAGGTGATGAAGGCGTCCAAGGGCCAAGCCAATCCCGCGCTAGTGAACGAGCTATTGGACAAGAAGCTGAGCTAGACCAAAGAATGAAGAATTAAGAAGTCAGAATAAAGAATGACCGACAGATTACAGCAGGTTCTTCATTCTGACTTCTTACTTCCGACTTTCCCCTAATTGTGCTTGATAAACTCGCCCGTCTTGTTGCCCTTCAAATCGTTGTACAGCGTCTCGATAAACTTGTCGGTGGTGATGAACTTTCCCGGACCGCCCCAACTCTCGTATCCCGCGAGCACCTTCTCCTGCTTCAGTTGCTCCACGGTCTTGCCCTGTTTGATGCCGTTTTCCACGCGCGCCATCGAATCCTCCAGCATGGCGACGAACGGCTTCATATCGGCCACCGTCGACAGTGCCCCGTGTCCGGGAATGATCTTCGCGTCCGCGGGAACGGTCGCCATCACCTTCTCGCACGCCGCAATCATGCCGCGCACGCTGCCGCCGCTTTCCAGGTCAATGAACGGAAATCCATACGTCACGAAGTCGTCGCCCATATGCACAACGTTGGATTGCGGAAAGAAGATCACCGCGTCGCCGTCGGTGTGTCCATGCGGAAAGTGGATGGCGCGGATGTCCTCGCCGTTCAGGTGCACGGTGGCGCGGTCGTTGAAGGTAATGATCGGCAGCGCCTCTTTGGGCGCCGGCGGAATCTTCATCCCCGCCGCTTCGCCGCCCGTCTTCAGGCGCTCGCGCACGTTCTCCTGCGCGATGATCGGCCCCTGCTTCTGGAAGTACGCATTGCCGCCGGTGTGGTCGAAGTGCCAGTGCGTGTTGATGACGAAGCGCACCGGCTTGTCGGTAATCCCCTTGAGCGCGGCCTGGATCTTCTCCGCCAGCGGCGCGAACTGATCGTCCACCACCACAATGCCGTCCTCGCCGACCGAGACGCCGATGTTCCCGCCCGCGCCTTCCAGCATGTACACCGTTCCGGCAACTTTGGTGACCTTGATCTGGACCTTGCTGAAATCCCGCTCCTGCGCCGCGGCGGCCAATGAGAACAACAGCAGAACGGCCACGAAGAGTTTGCGCATCGATGCTCCTCACCTTGCAAAGGTGTCGAGCATTGTACACGCGCGCTCCGCGATTTGGTCAGCGCTCGCGGAGCCGCCCCCTGACCACCGACCACTGCGTTGTTACCGCTCCAGCTCGGAGGAGTTGTAGAGCTGCGTCAACGTGTCCGGCGTGGCGCGGTAGAGCACGAAGCTCCGCCCAACGTCGGAGATTTCGCGGAACAGCAATTCGCCGCGGCCATTGCCGTCGGCGTCCACCGCGTCAATCAGCTCCGCCCGCGGATACGCGTCGAGATGCTTGCTGTCCGTCGCCCAGACTTTCAGTTTGCGCAACTCTCCGTTGTAGTCCTGTCGGGCCGCCAGCGTGATCCAAAACGTCACGCCGTCCGCGCTGGGTGCGGCAGGTGCGGGCGCGGAAGGCTTCGTCTTTCCGGTCCTTGCGCCCGCGCGACGCACCGGCGCAGCCGGCGCTTCCACCGCGCTCGCCATCAGCACCAACTGCGGTTCGTTGCGGGTGGTGAGATCGAAGGCGCGCACCTGCGCGTCCTGCAATTTTCCCGGATGCAAACCGCCATGCGTGCGCGCCCAGTCTTCCAGCGCTGCGCCAGCCATCTGGAGCATGGCGGCCTTCAGCTTTTCCTGGTCTTCGGTTTTCCACGGCAAGGCAAAGCTGCGCGGCTCGGGACCATCGGCATCGGAGATCGCCGCCAGCACTCGCCCCGGCGCCGCCGTCTTCTTTGCCGGCGAACTTGGGCCTGCTCCCACTGCCGGCGCTTTGGGTGCTGCCTTGGCGTCGACCGCACCGGGAAGATTCTCCGCCTGCTCCGCCGTCGGACGCCCACGGCGCAGCGCCGGATGATCCGTATCCTCCGGCTGCGGCGCAGTACTCGCGGGAGAAGGCGCAGTTTGGGCCGACGATGCCGGCGCGCTCGGCTTTGTGTCCGGTGTCGGCGTTTGCGCCGGCGGCTTCCTCAGCACCGGCGGCTCGTCGCCTTCGCTCGGCTGCGGCTCTGACTTCGGCTCCGGCGCGCTCTGGGGCGCGTTGTCGGGAGCGGAGCGCCGCCCTCCGCGCCGCAATTTCGGCGGGCCTTCGCGGGCGGACTTCGGCGCTTCGCGCGGTTTGCGCGCGGCGGCAAGCTGCTCGTTGGTCTGGAAACGCGCGTCCGCCAGCCACGCCCCGTTGTTCGCCTGGCGCGCATCGGTCAGGGTCGCCATCCCGATGGATTCGCCGCTCTGCTCGACCTCGTACACATTTCCCGGCTCCAGCGCCATCGGCACCGGATCGGCTTTGTAGATGGACGCGTCATAGAAGCGGCCGTCCACCAGGATCGCCACCGGAATCACGCGCGGGCTGCCGCCGCTCGCGGGCCATTCCACCAGCGCCAGCGCGCGCGGGCCCTTGCTCTTGCGCGAGCTGCGCTGAGCCGCCACGCCGACCACCAGTGCCAGGCACAGCGCCACCACCAGCCCGCGGTGTAAGATGTCTTTCCGCCGGAGAACTTGCATGCAGCTTAATGATAAAGCCCCCGACTTCACTTTGCCCGACCAGGACGAAAAGACCACCTCGCTGAAGGACTTCCGCGGGAAAACCGTCGTCCTCTATTTCTTTCCCAAGGCGAACACGCCTGGCTGAAACGTAGAAGCGTCCGAGTTTCGTGACGAATACGCCAAGTTCCAAAAAGCCGACGCTGAGGTCGTGGCCGCCTCGCCCGACTCGCCGCGCGCGCTGAAAAAATTCCAACAGCAGTTCAACCTGCCGTTCACCCTGCTCTCCGATTCGGATAAGAAACTCGCCCAGGCCTACGGCGTGCTGAAAGAGAAAAACATGTACGGCAAGAAGGTGATGGGCATCGAGCGCAGCACATTCGTGATCGGCCCAGAAGGCAAGCTCCTGCACGAGTTCCGCGGAGTCAAGGCTGCAGGCCACGCGGCCGAGGTGCTGGCCGCCTTGAAGGGGTCCGCCGCTGATGAACGCTGATTAACTCAGATGAACGCTGATCGTGATCGACAAGTATTGAATTGTCATTCCGAGCGGAGCGAGGAATCTGCTGTTGGAGAGAGACGCAAGAAAGATTCCTCCTCCTTCCGTTTCGCTCAGGGTCGAAAGGACAAGTATTAGAGATCTGCGTTTATCGGCGTTTATCTGCGGCTGAAAATCATGCGCGATCCGGGATTCGACATCACGTGCGCTCGACCCCTGTCGCATCGTTTCTACGACCGCGACCCGCGCCGCGTCGCGCGCGAGCTTCTGGGCAAAGTCCTGGTCCGCAAGCATGGTCGCAAGCTGCTCGCAGGCCGCATCGTGGAAGTCGAAGCCTACATGGGCGCGAACGACCCCGCTGCGCACGCCGCCGCCGGCCCCACCGCGCGCAATCTTGTGTTGTTCGGCCCGCCGGGATTCGCTTACGTGTATTTCATCTACGGCAACCACTATTGCCTGAATGTCTCCTGTATGTCGGAGGGCAAGGCGGGATGCGTGTTGTTCCGCGCACTGGAGCCGGTCGCGGGATTAGCTCAGATGTTTGTAGCGCGCGGGCTTTCCATGCCGGAACGTGAGCCGCGTCTAACGGACTTACGGCTGTTGACCACCGGTCCCGGTCGGCTGACGCAGGCGCTGGGCATCACGCGCGCGCGCGACAACGGCAAGGACCTGACCACGTTTTCCGACCTCACCATCCTGGACGATAGCTGTTGCGCAGGCCGCGTCGTGACCACGCCGCGCACCGGAATCACCAAGGCGGCGGACGCCAAGTTGCGCTACGTAATCGCCGGCAATCCATTTGTGTCGGGGAAGTCAGAAGGAAGAAGTCAGAAGTAAGAAGTGAAAACCGGTACCTCCAGGGTTCGGGTATTTACTTGTGACTTCTGACTTACCCGACGCTCGGTTCGCGCGATTCGCTGGCGCCGTGCAGCACAACGTTGTCGATCAGCCGCGTGCTGCCGACAAACGCCGCCACCGCAACCAGCGCGCCGTGGGAAATGTCGCTGACGGGATCGAGCGTCTCCGGGTTCACCACTTCAAAGTAGTCCAGCCTCACGCCGGGTTCCTCGGCGATTACGTCCTTGCCCGCTTCGACCAGTTTGGCGGTGCTGCGTTCGCCGGTATCGGCCAGTGTCTGCACGCGCATCAGTGAGCGATAGAGCGCGAGAGCCTGCTTGCGCTGCTGCGGATCGAGGTAGGCGTTGCGCGACGACATCGCCAGCCCGTCTTTCTCGCGCACAATCGGACAGATGACGATGCGCACCGGAAAATTCAGGTCGCGCACCATGCGGCAGATGATCGCGACTTGCGCCGCGTCCTTCTGACCGAAGAACGCCAGATCGGGCTCGACGATGTGAAACAGCTTGGCGACCACGGTAGTAACGCCGCGAAAGTGTCCCGGCCGCGACCGCCCGCACAATCTTTCGCTCAAGCCCTCCACGGTCACGAACGTGGTCGCGCCCGCGGGGTACATGTCCTGGTTGGAAGGGGCGAAGAGCAGATCGACTTTTTCAGCTTCCAGCAACTGACAATCGCGCTCCAACGTCCGCGGATATTTCGCGAGATCTTCGTTCGGTCCGAATTGAAGTGGATTGACGAAGATGGATACCGCGACCGCGTCGGACTGCGCCCGCGCCGCGCGGATCAGCGACAGGTGCCCTTCATGGAGGGCGCCCATGGTCGGCACCAGTCCGATGCGGCGGCCGTCGTGGTGGCGCTGCGCGCAGGCGGCGTACATGGAGTCAGGAGTCTTGAGGATCTTCATTGTGGAGAATTTATAATTTGCAATTTCAAGCCGGCGGGTCAAATTACAAATTAGAAATTACCAAATTACAAATGCCCGCTAGTCTCCGCTCCGCATCCCGCGCTTGCGCTCCAGAATCGTCTCCAGCGCTGCGCGCGTGTCCTTGGGCAGATGGTACGACTCCTCATCGTTGGGATAGCCGCCCGCAATCACATCGTTCTTGTAGCTCTCGACCGCGCCGCGCATGACTGCGCCCACATCCGCGTACTGGCGCACGAATTTTGCCGGCGTGCCGAAATTCAGGCCCAGCATGTCGTGAATGACGAGGATTTGCCCATCGCACTCCGGCCCGGCGCCGATGCCGATGGTGGGCGTTTGCACCTCGGCGGTAATCATCGCCGCCACCTCGCGCGGAATGCCCTCCAGCACCATGGAGAACACGCCAGCGCGGTCCAGCGCCACCGCATCGCGCATGAGTTGCTCGATCGCATTGAGGGTTTTGCCCTGGACCTTGTAGCCGCCCATGGCGTGCACCGACTGCGGCGTCAGCCCGATGTGCCCCATGACCGGAATCTCGGCATCGATGATGCGGCGAATGATGTCGGCGCGCTTTTCGCCGCCTTCGATCTTCACCGCCTCGGCGCCCGCTTCCTTGACAAACCGCGAAGCATTGCGCAACGCCTCGTCGGCGCCGAGGTGATAAGACGCAAACGGCATGTCGGCGACCAGCAGCGCGCGCTTGGTGCCGCGTCGCGCGGCGCGCGTGTGGTGCAGCATCTCCTCCATGCTCACCGCCAGCGTATTGTCGTAGCCCAGCATCACCTGGGCGAGCGAATCGCCGACCAGAATGACGTCAATGCCAGCCTCGTCCACCAGGCGCGCGGTGGCGTAGTCGTAGGCGGTCAGAGCGGTAATGGGCTCGTGATGGAGCTTTTTGTCGAGAAGAGAGAGGATGGTGATCTTCTGGCGGGAATCGCCAATGGGAACGACGCTCACTATGACCTCCAGTGCAGTTCCGCCGCAGCGGATACCACCTGTGCCGTTTGTTGGCTTACGTCCCTAAAGATGCGGACAAGAGCATTTTAGACGCAAGAGAAAGGGATGTCGAACGAAACAATCTGCCGCGGTGAGGAATTCCCTAAATGAGAAAAGAGCGCATTACGGTGACGGCAGATTCCAGGCCTGATCCGTCAATGCTTGCCGCGGCGGTCCCCTTGGCGGCGATCTCCCGCCCGGCGGTCCTGGCCGGAGCGAGTGCTTCCGGGCGGAACCGGAACATCGGGATCGCGCCGTTCCTTGCCGGTGCGAATTGATCCCTTGCGGCGGCTCTCTTTGCGACGCTCCCCTGAATCAGCCATACGATTTCCCCTCTGTTCTGATGCTGGCGCACCATCTTACCTGAGAGCCGCAACCGGGCAGTACGCACGGAAGGCCACTCACCCTTATAATCGCGCGGCAACGGGTCGTCCGATGCAATCGGCCTATGACACCGATCTCGCGTATATCCATCATGTAGGGTACAGCGGCTATGTGCGCGCTGCCACTCCCGGATTGCTCGCCATCCTGCGTCATCACGGGATTGATCGCGGGCTGGTAGTGGACCTCGGCTGCGGCCCTGGGCTGTGGGCGCGCCAACTCACGCGCCGCGGTTACGACGCGCTCGGAATCGACATTTCGCCCGCCATGATCGCGCTCGCCCGCAAAACCGCACCGCGGGCGCAATTCCGGCCGGGATCGTTCCTGAAGATGAAGCTCCCTCCTTGTGTGGCGGTGACAGCAGTGGGCGAAGTGTTGAATTACACTTTCGACCGTGACAACAAGCGCCGGGAAATGGCGCGGTTCTTCCGCCGCGTGCACCACGCACTGCGACCCGGCGGCGTTTTTGTCTTCGATCTGGCCGGACCGGAGAGAGAATTGGGCCGCGTACCGCGCCGGTGGACCGTAGGAGACGACTGGGCAATTCTGCTGGAGGTGAGCCGCGCGGCAAACCTGCTTACTCGGCGCATGACCGTTTTTCGCAGAATCGGCAAAACCTACCGCCGCAGCGCAGAGGTCCACCGGCTGCGGCTGTATGCCCCGCACGACATTCTCAGGGACCTACGGAGCGCGGGGTTTACCGCACGGAACATCGGAGGCTATGGAGGGTCCAAATTCTTTCGAGGGTTAGCCGGATTTGTAGCGCGGCGCATCTGAGCAGCGTCATTGGGCTGCCGCTGCCAGCTCGGGATAGAACTCCTGCAGCGGATAACCCCGCTCCCGCCAGCCATGAAACCCGCCGGCCAGCGGGCGAACCCGCGTCACTCCGTGGCGTTGCAGTTGCTGCGCCACCCGGGCGCTGGTCGCTTCATTGGGTCAAGTGCAATAGAGGATGACCTCGCGATCGCGCGGAATTTCGTTGTGGCGTTGCTCTATGTCGCTCGGCGACAGCCGGATCGCTCCCGGAAGCACCTGCGGATACGGCAGAAAATCCAGCGGATGGCGCAGGTCCACAATTGCCACCGGCTCTCCGGAGTCCAGCATGGCTTTCAAATCCTCCGGCGTGATGCGGGACATCCACAGCTCGCGCTCAAAGCGCCGGCGTGCCAGGTGCTTACGCAGTATGTAGGCGGCCAGCAGGAGCGCCAGCAGGACCACCGCGACATCCCCCAGCCGCGACAGGTACAGCGCCAGATACTCCAACTGGCCGCTGAAGATGTACCCCAGCAGGGTCGCTCCCCCTGCCCAGAGAAGTGCGCCGAGGGTATCGAATAACAGGAAGCGCCACAGGGGCATCCCGGTCATGCCCGCCATGGGCGGTGCGATCGTGTTCAGGCCGGGAACGAACTTGGCGATCAGCAGCGAGCGCGAAGCGTGGTTCTGAAAGGCGTCTTCCGTGCGCCGCACGCAGGATTCCGGCTCCAGCGCGATGCGGCAGAGCAGGCCCAGGATCTTGCCGCCCCGGCGACGGCCGATTTCGTACCACAGCGCGTCGGCGATGCTGCAAGCCGCCAGCGCCAGCGCCACCGTCCAGCCGAAACCCAGCTTGCCTGCGCCGGCCAAGGCGCCGGCCGCCAGCAGCAACGGCAGCGATGGGATCGGAAGGCCCAACTGCTCCGCCAGCACCCAGGCAAATACCAGGGAGTAACCGTGCTCGATCAGGAAATCAACCGTTTCGCGCATGAGGTTGGAGGCGCCGGAGCGGGCGCTCAGGTAACAGATGCGCGAGACTATCCTCCTGCTCTGGGAATTTTGCGACCGCCAGGATGCCGGTGCTAAGGGTCCAATCCAAGTTCACGAACATTTGACATATTCCGGACACGGCTGTGACACATGCCAACAGGCGCTTGCGTAGGCTCGTTCCAAGGTGAGTCGATCGCCGAAAAAGTACTTCAGGTCGGAGGTGTGAACCATGGAAAGCAAGAATCTAGCATTGAAACGAGCCATTCTGGTTGTTGGACTCCTGGTAGGGCTCCTGACAACGGCTTTTGTTCGAGAGAACTCGGTGCGCGCGAAAGTTCCCTTGGATTTTGATGAAGGAGCTCAACTAGGAAGCGCCTATCCTGAGATCACGCACTGGCCCGAGCCGGTAGTTGATGAAGGTGCTCAACTGGGAAGCGCTCAGCCTGAGATCACGCACTGGCCCGAGCCGGTTATGCAAGTAGGCACTCGTCTGCATATCTCGCCGGGCAAGTAGGCGTGTGGTTGCACGGCGTGATGGATACGCCTACGCTTACCGGGACCAGGTAACTCTAGCCGGAAATGTCATGACCCGGGGATGTCGCCACCTGTCTTGCGTGCCATGACAGGTGGCGGCTACCATGATTCGCACCCCGGGGCATCGCACTTGCAGGAAGCGGTCCGCTTTACCCCATTTCCGTGAACGCAGTTTGAAACCAGGCTGTTTCCAATGGAGGCATTTACGATGACAACGCGATTGAATGAGAAGGCCGACAATCTGAGAGCCAAGCTGAAGGGCAACGTAGTGCTTCCTGGCGATGCGGGTTATGACGAGGCTCGCCGGATATGGAATGCCATGATTGACCGGCGGCCCGCTGTCATTGTGCAGTGCACAGGCGCCGATGACGTTGCCCATGCGATCGCGTTTGCCCGCGACAACGGGCTCGAGATATCCGTTCGCGGCGGAGGGCATAACATCGCCGGATACTCGGTGTGCGATAACGGCGTCATGCTCGACTTCTCCACCATGAAGAATGTCCACGTGAAGGCCGAGGCAAGGCGTGCCTATGTCGAACCCGGCGCCACGCTCCGCGACTTTGATCGAGCGGTTCAGGCACATGGGCTCGCCACGCCGGTGGGAATCAATTCAACCACTGGGATTGCCGGCCTCACGCTGGGCGGTGGCTTCGGTTGGCTGACCCGTCAGTACGGCATGACCATCGATAACCTGGTCTCCGCTGACATGATCACGGCCGGCGGAGACAGGGTGCGCGCCAGCGAAAACGACAACCCCGAACTGTTCTGGGCCATTCGAGGCGGAGGCGGCAACTTCGGCGTGGTAACTCAGTTCGAATTCAAACTCCATCCCGTAGGTCCGGAAATACTCGCCGGGCTGGTGGTTTTTCCCTTCAACCAGGCAAAACAGGTACTGAGACAATACCGTCAATTCGTAAAGTCAGCGCCGGTGGAACTGAATGTCTGGGCCGTGCTGCGTCAGGCGCCACCTTTGCCCTTTCTTCCCGAGAACGTGCACGGCAAGGAAGTTGTGGTGCTGGCGGTTTTTTACGCAGGCGAGATCGCGGAAGGTGAGAGGCTCATCCAACCGCTGCGCCGCTTCGGTGACGTGCTCGGCGAACATGTAGGCGCTATGCCGTACGTCCAATGGCAACAGGCCTTCGATCCCCTGCTTACGCCCGGTGCGCGGAACTACTGGAAATCGCACAATTTCACGGAACTTAGCGATGGTGCGCTGGACACCATGATCGAGTACGCAGGCAATCTGCCTTCACCGCAGTGCGAAATCTTCTTGGGTCTGATCGCAGGGGCAGCCAACGGCGTCCCCCCCGATGCCACGGCCTATAGCAGCCGCGATGCGAAGTTTGTTATGAACGTGCATGGACGGTGGGATAACGCGGCCCAGGATGAAAGGTGCATTGCGTGGTCACGCGCATTCTTCAACGCTGCTGCGCCTTATGCTTCCGCGGGTGCCTACGTGAACTTCATGACCGCGGAGGAGAGTGACCGCGTGGCGGCGGCCTACGGATCGAACTACGCCCGCCTGCTGCAAGTCAAGAAGCGCTACGATCCGGAGAACATCTTCCATCTGAACCAGAACATACGTGGCCCGGAGGAGATGGGAGCGGTCGGTCAGAAACGTAGCGCCTAGAGCATTCCCTCCACGGCTTGTTTTGAAGGGGCGTGGCTTCAGCCGCGCCGGACAAGTCCTTTATTTTTTGTCATTCCGAGCGGGCTTCAGCCCGCGAGGAATCTGCTTCTTGTCTTTTTTCAGCAGCCTGTTTAGGCCGTGCCGAACAGGCCGCAAAGCAAGTTGGGCTTTAGACCCCGAGGCGGTCGGTCTACTCCAATTCCCAAATCGCCATAACTAACAAATGCAGCGAGCTACCCGGCACGCTTGAAAAACTGCGCCGCTCGTTCGTGCTTTTCGCCGCTTGCAGTGTATTAAACGTGCCGAGATGTCTGCGCCTGCCCGTCCTGGCATCTGTCTTGGGCGAATAGGGCGGTATTCGCCCGACTTCAGTTTGCGGATCATACCTGGCTGGATGCGGTGGAAATTGGGCGGGACTGAAACGGGCAAAAACTAAGAGTCCCAAGGTGATGTCTGCCCCGTTCTCCTCGACCAGCAGCTTGCTTTAGACCCTCACCGACCTGCACTCGTCACTTCCTTGCGGTTGCGACGCGCGATCTTTCGAGCTCGGGCTCCGGGCTTGCCACCAACCGGAAAAACTGAACTGACGCCTCGGGACTCTATCTTGCTCTTGAGCAAGTTTCCTGTTCCCCTCGACCAGCGCTTTGCTATAGACCCTTGCCTTACCTTCTGTCCCATTTGCCTCGAGAGCAAGGACAGTGACTTGGCTCGAGCCCCGGACGCCGCACCAACCGGGTAAACTTCAGAAACCGTCAAAGAACGAGTGTCTTTTTACTCTTGTAGATTTACCTGTCAAGTGCTTCTAGCCTGTATATATTTCGTTTGTTTTCAATCCAGTGCGGCTCATCCACAAGCCCTTGCCAGGAAATAGTGCAGCCCAATTTCGCCTGCCTCCAACCAATGTGCGCCGCGCGCGTAGTGATGCGGCTAGGCGCGTCATCGTGACTCTCTATCCTTGGGGCTCTCCGTCAAACGCAAAGTGGAAAATTCGGCGAAAACCGCTAAGACATTGCCGAATTTGTGAATTGAAGAATTGGCGAATTGCTTCCTTCCGCATCCCATGGACTTCTCTGAACAAATTTGTCAATTCTGCAATTCGGCAGTTCGACAATTGGGGAATTCAACAATTCGTCAATTACCATGGTCCCGTGCCTCCCTTGCTGGAAGTGAATTGCCTGACCGTGCGCTTTCCCGCGCGCGACGGCCGCTTGCTGGTGCCTGCGGTGCGGGAAGTCAGCCTCGCGCTCGCGGCTGGCGAAGTGCTGGGTTTGGTAGGAGAGTCAGGATCGGGAAAATCCGCCACCGCGCTGGCCATCATGCGGCTGCTGCCGCCGCAGGCGCGCGTCGAGGGCGTAATCCGCTACGACGGACGCGATCTGCTCGCCGCCTCCGACACCGATATGCGCGACATCCGCGGCGCGCGCATCGCCATGATCTTCCAGGAGCCCATGACCGCGCTCAATCCGGTAATGCGCGTCGGCGACCAGATCGCGGAGGCGGTCCTGGCGCACGCTGCAGCCCGCTCGCCCTTGATCGCGAAGAAAAAGCTCACCAAGCACGAAGCTTGCAACCTGGCGGTCGACGCCATGCGTCACGTCCGCATTCCCGATCCCGAGCGCCGCTCGCGCGACTATCCCCACCAACTCTCCGGCGGCATGCGTCAGCGCGTGATGATTGCCATGGCCATCGTCAACCGCCCGCAACTGCTGATCGCCGACGAGCCCACCACCGCGCTCGACGTCACCATTCAGGCGCAAATCCTTGCCCTGCTGGCCGATCTGCGGCGCCAATTCAATCTCGCGATGTTGTTCATCTCGCACGACCTGGCGGTCGTCTCGCAGGTGTCGGACCGCGTCGCCGTGATGTACTCCGGCAGCATCGTCGAACTCGGTCCGGCGCGCCAGGTCCTCACCTCGCCCGCCCACCCCTACACGCGCGGCCTGCTGAATTCAGCGCCGACGCTACGCACCGACCGCACCCGCCCACTGCCAACCATCGAGGGCACGGTACCCTCTTTGACCTCGCTGCCGCCGGGCTGCGCCTTCGAACCGCGCTGCGGGTTTCGCATCGCCGATTGCACGCGGGCAATCCCGCCGCTCATTGAGGTCGCTCCCCAACACCTGGCTCGCTGCCCGGTGATCAACAAGTCAGAAGTAGGAAGTCAGAAGTAAGAAGTCGGAATGAACGGCAGCTAGATACAGGCCCTCGCTCATCGCTGATGATGAGTCTCCGGGCTCGCTGTTCCTGGCGCGGGTTGCTCTCCAGCAGATTCCCGTCTGCTTCACCAGTCGGCGCCAATCTCCGCCAGCGACTGCCCTTCGTGCGGTACAACTTCAGCCAACTGCCAGCCACTAACCTCGCGGTTCCGACTTCTTACTTCCGACTTCTTAATTCTTAGTTCTTACTTCCCATTCTTCCTTCCCGCCCTGGGGCTATATAATCCCCCTTCGCCCGGGACGCGACGACGACGTGCGGATTCTCCTGTTAAGCGACATCCATGCCAATTCGGAGGCTCTCGACGCCTGCCTGGCCGAGGCGCCGGAGCATGACCTGGTCGTCAACCTGGGTGACGTCGTCGGCTATGGCGCCAGTCCCAACGAGGTTATCGAGCGCTCGCGCGCGCTGGGCAAGGTCTTCGTCCGCGGCAACCACGACAAGGCGTGCTCCGGCATCAGCAGCATGGAGGACTTCAATCCCATAGCCGGATTGGCCGTCATCTGGACGCGCACCGTTCTGCGCAAGGAGAATCTGGAGTGGCTGCGCGTCCTGCCGCAGGGACCGGCGCGCATTGACGGCGTCAGCGGAGTGCAGCTTGTGCACGGCTCCCCGCACGACGAGGACGAGTACCTACTGCTGCTGCCCGAGGCCCTGCGCTCCCTCGATGAGGCCGAGCCCTGGATTACCTTCTTTGGCCACACTCACGTCCAGGGCGGGTTCTTCGCCAGCAGCGATGACTCCGCCGCCATCCGTCCGGTATACAACGCGCACGCCGCGTCGGAAAAATTCCTCTTCCAGCTCAGAAAAAACGTGCGCTACATGATCAACCCCGGCTCGGTGGGACAACCCCGCGATGGCGACTGGCGCGCCGCTTTCGCCCTGTTCGACACCGACGCGTACACCGTGACTTATTACCGCGTGAAATATGACGTTGCCGGGGCGCAGAAGAGAATCATCGCCGCCGACCTACCCGAGCGCCTGGCCACAAGGCTGGCCCAGGGACGGTGAGGAAATTGGGTAATTTCGTGAATTGGTAACTTGGCAATTTCGTGAACTTGGGCGCGCTCGAAGCATGACGAATCACCTGCGGGTTTTCAAATTACCAAATTACTAAATTACCAAATTACTAAATTCCCCCATGCCCTTTCGCTCTTATCCCCGACGACGCAAGCCCGCCGCATCGCCGGAACTCTTTGGCGCAAGCGGTGAGGCTTGGCCCCAGGACCGCCTGATCGCGCACATTGACGGCGGAGCGCGCGGCAATCCCGGCCCCGCCGGATATGGCGTCGTGCTCCAGGACGCCTCCGGGCGCGCCGTCGCTGAGCTCAGCACCTTTCTCGGCCACCAGACCAACAACTACGCCGAATATATGGGTCTGCTCGCCGCGCTGCGCTATTCGATCGAGCACGGCGCGCGCGCTTTGGAGGTCATCAGCGACTCCGAGTTGCTGGTCAAGCAGATCAATGGACAGTACAAGGTCCGCCACCCCGCCTTGCTGGATCTGCACCAGCAGGCCAAGGCCCTGATCGCAAAACTGGAGTGGTTCAAGGTCCATCACGTGCTGCGCGGCAAGAACAAGCGGGCCGACGCGCTCGCCAACCGCGCCATGGACCAGGGCATGGGAAGAACTTAGAGCAGTTTAGAATTTTTCTGCGTCCGGTTCCTTGGGTGGCGCAGGCCTTCAGAGTCTGCGTGAGAACTATTGAGTTCCGTATAATATACTGACATTTCTCCAATTCCATGCTATGGTGTGCAGCATGGGATTCCCAGTGGGAGTACGCAGAGACTTTGAGGCCCTGGAGCGGCGGCGTCTGCAGGCGGCCGACTTGCTTCAGAAGGGGGTGAGCCAGTCGGAAGTAGCCCGGCAAGTCGGCGCCCATCGCCAGTCGGTGAGTCAGTGGGCGGCCGAGCTTCGC
>JAIQFM010000028.1 GCA_020073285.1 Terriglobia bacterium
CAGGATGTGTACCAGGAATTTCCGTCGGTGCAGATGATCGCCGAGGAATCCACGGCGTGGCCGATGGTGTCGAAACCGACTTACCTGGGCGGACTCGGCTTCGGCCTCAAATGGGACATGGGCTGGATGCATGACACCCTGGTGTACATGAGCAAAGACCCCATCCACCGGCGCTTTCACCATCACGTGCTGACGTTTCGCGGCCTGTACGCGTTCACGGAGAATTTCTTACTGCCGCTGTCGCATGACGAGGTGGTGCACGGCAAGGGCTCGCTGTTGGGCAAGATGCCCGGCGACCTGTGGCAGAAATATGCCAACCTGCGGCTTCTGTACGGTTACATGTGGGCGCAAAGCGGCAAGAAATTGCTGTTCATGGGCGGGGAATTCGGACAGTGGCCGGAGTGGAACCACGACTCCAGCGTGGAATGGGAGGTGCTCCAGTATCCCGATCACGCCGGCGTGTTGAAGTGGGTCGAGGACCTGAACCGGACGTTGCGCGAAGAGCCGGCGCTGCACGTGCTCGACACGGATCCGCGCGGCTTCGAGTGGGTGGATGCCAACGACGGGGATAACAGCGCGCTCACCTTCCTGCGCAAGACCGAAAACCCCGACGACACCATCCTGGTGGCGCTGAACTTCACGCCCGTGCCGCGCGAGAACTATCGCGTAGGGGTGCCGCAGGCCGGATATTGGCGCGAGTTGCTCAACAGCGACGGCGAGATGTATGGCGGGTCCGGGATCGGCAACGGCGGCGGCTGCAACTCCGAACCCATCCCCTGGCACAACCAGTCCTGCTCGATCGACCTTACACTGCCACCCCTGGGGGCACTCTACTTAAAGCGGCAACGGTAGTCGCGGCTTACAGATTCTGCCGCGACATCCGGCGGCTGGCTTGTTCCTTGCTCCGCTTCAACCTGCCGCAAGGACATTGATCTCACTCCAGGCACTCAATCTTCGACGAACAACTTCAGCCTGGACAGGGTCTGATCCCACTGCTGGGAGACGAAATCGAGGTATTCCCTAATTTCTTCAATCGGCTGCCGATCGAACTCGAATAGGCTCTCGCGACCCGTACGGACGCTGTGCACGATTCCCACACACTCCAACACTCGAAGATGCTTGGTGATCGCCTGCCGGGTCAGCTTGGAACCCTGCGTTAGCTGAGAGATCGAATAAGGCTGCCCACCACAGAGCTTGGCAACCAACGAGAGCCGCGTCTCGTCGCCCAGGGCGGCAAATACGGGTGCGCGAGGCCGCCGTTTGGCGTTACGACGTTGGTGCGACATGGTTCTCGATGTTCTTCATTTGTTCCGTCCAACCGCCGTCATTCCCGCGGAATGCTTCGAGGCGGCGGTCGCTGGGGATCTTGTCGAAGCCGGACTCGGTGAGCAGAAGCAGCGTACCGCTCGCGGTCTTCTCCAGCCTGAATTCGACGAGTGTGGGCGTCTCCTTCGAGTAATCTATCGTGGGATCGACGGAATAAGGATGCCAGGTGAAGGAAAAGAGCCGTTCCGGCTCCATTTTCTGCACGACAGCCTCCCATTTGAGGTGCTCGTAGCCGGGGTAGGTAATCTGGCCGCGCGAGACCTGACCCGGTACGAACGGGCCATCCAGTTTCACGCGAAACCACTGGCCAAACTCACGGTAGTCGGTCAGCGCACGCCAGACCCGCGATACTGGCGCCTTGAGTTCGATGCGCTTCTCAATCTGGTAATTCATCTTTAAGCAACCTCCGGGTTGCATATTATCCCAGCCCGGCATAAAAAGCAACCTCGTGGTTGCACTTTCCAGTAGCAACCCTCACTGCCCATTCCGGGAACGCCGTCTGCCCAATCAGCCGTGTCGTGCGTCACCGAACTCCGGCTTCCGCGCAACGTATAAAGAAGTATGCGGATGGAGGTGGGCATCTTCGCGCCCTGGGCGCCATCGGGGTGATCAACATCATGCTGGTATCGGTGGAGTTAAGCGTTGGGCAGACAAACAGGCACGGCCATGCGCCGTGCCTTGCTCTGCCATCGTGGGGAGGCGCTGGGAGCTAGTCGCTCATCACCTGCCAGGAACCCTTGTCGGTCTTGATCAGGTTGACGGCCACCTTCCTGGCGTCGCCGTGATAGAAATTGGCGCCGTATTTTTCGATCAGCGTCTGCGTCTCCCAGATGTTGAAGCTCTTGATCGACTGCCCGTTGGCATCGAACAGGTCGCCCACCGGCGTCGGATCCCATTTCCAGGCGTATTCGACCCGCGCCATGCTGGGGCCGTTCATGGTGACCTTGGTGATCTCCACCAGCTTGCGGCGCGCCAGGGGTACGGACATAGCTACCGTCCCGTCTTTTTCCTGGTTCTTCTGGAACTCGGGGAAGCCGGTCAGTTCCTTTTCACCTTTGGGCGTCAGCGCGATGTTATAGACCTCGCCTTTGCCTTTAGCGGTCGTGACTTTCACCAGGCCGGCCTTTTCCAGCAGCTTGTAATGCGGATCGCGCGGTTTTTCGTTGATGCTGGGCTTGACCGCGCCGGTGTGGAAGCGCAGCAGCGCCGGACCTTGCGCCTTCAGGACGGCGCTGACCACGGTGGTCGCCTCCTGCTGGGTCAGGACCTTTTTCGACTGCACAAACCAGTAGCCCGCGGTGCCGATGATGACGCCCGCCAGGGCCAGAATCAGCAACAGCGGAACGACGGTTGAAGATTTCTGCTCAAGTTCCAGTTCCTGTTCGAACATAGGCTCCTCCGCCTTACGCGGTACCGGTAACATGCCAGTATTCCGCCGGTTGTCGCCAGTTGCTGTGACCCACGTCACCTGCAGGAGTGAGTTCAGCCGCTCCAGTTCGGCCAGCGTTTAGCGCCGGTTTTTCGGCGCGCCGCGTTTTTTGCCCTTCGTTGACCGCCCCAAGCAGCGCCGTCTGGATATAATCGTCGCAGCCATTGCAGACTTCCTTGGTTCACGGATGCCCACAGTAGCGCCCCGCGCAGTCATTGACAGCACATCGGCGAAGCCGCGTCCCGGAGCGAAGGTGGTGCTCAGCCATCCCGGCACCGGCCCCTTCGTGCAACATGCCGCCCGCGCCCTGCAGGAAGCCGGACTACTGGCGGCCTACGTTACCAGCTTCCATTACGACCGCAACAGCGCGCTGGGAAAATTTCTGCGCTCGGCGATGGGACTGGTCCGGAGCGACGCTGAACTGCAACTCTCGCGCCGCGCGATCACCGAGGTGCCGCTGGAACTGGTACACAGCCACCCGACGCCGGAAATCATTCGCATGGCAGCCGTCAAGGGCATGGATCCGATCACGACGGACCGCGTGTGGGAGGTCACGGAGAAATGGTTCGATCGTATCGTCGCCGACCGGCACGTGCCGGGAGCAGACGCCGTTTACGGTTATGAGCATGCGTGCCTGGCGACATTCGAGGCCGCAAAACGTCAGGGCGCACGTTGCATCTACGAAATGCCGATCACCCACCACGCCACCACGGCGGATTATCTGCAAGAAGAGTTTGCGCGTTTTCCGTCGGCCCAGGGCGCGCGCGACGTCCATCTGCGAAGGCTGGCGGGCAGGCGCAACCTGCGCAAGGATCGCGAGCTGGAACTTTCCGACATGGTGGTGTGCAATTCCAGTTTCACTCGCGAGTCGCTGGTGCGCGCTGGGATTGCGAAGGAAAAGATCATCATGGTGCCGCTGGGAGCTCCCGCGGTGTGGAGCGGCGACGAGAAGCGCAGCGCGGGACCGTTCGTATTTCTCAGCGCTGGAACACAGTCGGTGCGCAAGGGCGTGCACTATCTGCTCGACGCGTGGCGAAGGCTGGGACCGTGGCACGACATGGAGCTATGGCTGGTCGGGGAGATGGCATTGCCGCCGGAGTTGGTCGCCGACCTGCCCGGCACGGTTGTAATGCGCCGCTCCCTGCCCAGGCCGGAATTGTTCGAACTCTATCGCCGTGCGGGTGCGCTGGTCTTTCCTTCCTTATGCGAAGGATTCGGCATGGTGATCACCGAAGCCATGTCGCAGGGATTGCCCGTGATCACCACGGCGAATACCGCCGGGCCCGACTTCATCGAACACGGCCGCAGCGGTTTCCTGGTTCCCATCCGTGACGCCGACCGGCTGGCGGAAACGATGAGGTGGTGCTTCGAGCACCCCGGGCAGATGGAAGAAGTCTCACGCGCGGCGAAGCGGGCGGCGGCCCGCTGGCAGTGGAGCGACTACCGCGCGGGGCTGGGCCGGGCGGTGCTCGACTTCCTGCAACAGCCGAAAACAACTCTGGAGAGGTGACTTGCACAAGCTGAAGCTGATTGCGAAAGACGTGTTTTTCCCGGGCCTTGATCTTCACACGCGCTGCCGTTACCGCGTCCTGAAGGAATTCATCCGCCCCGGTCCAATCGACACGCTGGACGCGGGGTCGGGCAATGGGGCGCTGAGCTACTTGGCGTACCGGAAGGGCAACCGCGTGCTGGGTGTGACCGCGTTGGCCCGCGAGGTGGCCGACACTACGGCACTGTTCCGGGCGCGCGGCATTCCCGCCAAGCGGGTGGAATTTCGCGAGATGAACATCTACGACTTGCGCTCGCTGAACCGGCGCTTCGACCAGATTATCTGCAGCGAAACCCTGGAGCATATCCGGCGCGACCGCGAGGTGGTGCAGATGTTCGCCGACTTGCTCAACCCCGGTGGGCGACTGCTGCTGTGCTGCCCGCATGCGCTGCACCCGGAGCACAACCTGGGACGCACCGACGAGCCGGAGACCGGGTACCATGTGCGCGACGGCTACACTTTCTCGAGCTACGAGGAAATCCTGCAACCGGCGGGCTTCACGATCATGCACAAGATCGGCCTCGGTTCACCGGTAGTCGTCTGGCAGGATCGTGGGCTGCGATGGCTTCGCCATAAGGTGGGCGACGCCGGCGCTTTTCCGGCGTTCCTGCTCTTACTGCCTTTTGGCTGGCTAGACTACCGCGATCCCAAGATCCCGTTTTCGGTGGCGGTGGTCGCGGAAAAACGTTGAGGACGGCGTGCGCGTCTGCCTGATTGGACCGACTCACCCCTGCCACAATCCGCGCTTGGTGCGCGAGGCCGACACTCTGGCCGAGCGTGGCCACGAAGTGCGCGTGGTGGCCGTGCGCTCGGTTCGTGAACTGGTCGCCGATGATGAGAGGCTGATGGCGACGCGCAAATGGCGGCTCTCGACCGCCAACATTCAGCGCTCGCCCTGGCCTCACCGCATTCGCGCCATTCCCGCGCGCCTGCGGCTTGAATCGGCGGCTCGTTCGTTTCAAAGGACCGGATCGGCCGCCGACGCGGAGATTGCGCTTTGCGAAGCTGCTCCGGAACTACTGCGTTTAGCGGTGCGCGAACCCGCTGAGTGGTTCATCGCGCACACCCAGACGGTGCTGGCGACCGCGGCCCACGCGACACGCAAATGGAACGCGCGCCTCGGATTCGACTGCGAAGACCTGCTCTCCGAAACCGACCTGCCGGACCCCGAGGTGGTTCGCGTGCTCGAGCGCGCGTACCTCCCCGCCTGCGACTACGTCTCCGCCGCCTCGCCGGTCATGGCCGAGCGCTTGCAGCAGCAGTACCAGATCCCTGCGCCAACCGTGCTCTACAACGTATTTCCCCTGGCAATGGCGACAGGGTTAAAGCCGCCGGAGCAGCGTCCCCCGAACGCGTGCCTGCGCCTGCACTGGTCGGGCCAGACCGCCGGACCGGGCAAGGGGCTGGAGGAGGCGATCAAGGCCGCCGCGCTGGCCGGTGGAGGCGTAGAGGTATTTATCCGCGGTACGCCGTGGGGCGATTTCCAGGCAACCCTGTCCCGCATGGCCCGCGAAAAAAATGTCCCGCTGACCTTTCTTCCGCACGTCCCCCACGACGAACTGGTGGGCACAATGGGACAGTTCGATATCGGCCTTGCGCTGGAGCGCGCCTCCGACCGCAACTACTCCATCACCGTAACCAACAAGTTCTTCAGCTACATGCTGGCCGGGTTGGCAATTGCCGCAACTGATACTCCAGGCCAGCGCGAGGTCCTGCAGCAGGTGCCGGCCGCCGGTTTTATCTATCCATGCGGATGTCCGGAGGCGCTCGCTGAGCAATTTCGGCGCTGGCGCGACAATCGGGACAGCCTGCTCACCGCGCAGCGCGCCGCCTGGCTGGCCGCCCGCGATCGCTATTGCTGGGACGTGGAAAAAGCGAAATACCTGGCGCTGTTTGAACGACCGGCTGCTCGTCAGGCGGTCACTTGCGCAACTTGAGCGTAACCAGAAGCTGGAGTGCAAGGTGGAAGACGGAATCCGGCGGGACTCTTGTTCCCTGCAAGTCCCGAGCAACCTCAGTCCGCCACGAACGCGTCCAGGTGTTTACGTCCGCGCTGTGGTTCACTAGAATGGCAGCACCTGCGCCCTGGAACTCAAGTCGTAAGAATTTTGAGGTCGTACCCATGCCGTTGTTCCCGTCATCTGTCATTCGCCGAGTCTGGATCGCCCTTCTTTCTCTCACCATGCTGTCGGTTGCGAGCTTCGCGCAGGAGGAGCGGCCGCCCGACGCCGGCCCGCCGCCGCCGCAACAGATCCAGCCCACGACCCCGGTCGATCCAAACGCTCCCGCGCCCGAAGTTCCGGGGGCGGCGCCGGGGGCGGCGCCCGCGAGGATACAAATATCCTCTCCCGCCTCCAGCACTCCGGCGGAGATGCTCATCGGTCCCGGCGACGATGGCGACATGAACGTTTTTTCCATGCCCGAATTGACCACGCACTTCCGCGTGGAGGCCAGCGGCGATGTGAACCTGCCGCTGATCGGCAAGTTTCATATCGCGGGTATGCCGGCCGACGCTGCCCAGGCCGCCCTGGAGAAAAAGTATGAAGAGGGTGGCTTCCTGCGGAGTCCTCACATCACCATCTTCATCAAGGAGTACACCACCCAGGGGATCTCGGTGCTCGGGGAAGTAAACCGCCCGGGCATCTATTCCGCCTTGAATGCGCGCCGCCTGTACGACCTGTTCCTGATTGCCGGTGGCCTAACGCCTCGCGCCGGCAAGACGGTCACCATTACCCACACCAAAGATCCTGAGAATCCGGTAGTCGTCACCCTCGATCACGGCGGGATCAATGCGAACCAGGGCAACGTGGAAATCCAACCCGGCGACACCATCATGATTTCGCGCGCCGGCGTGGTCTACGTCATCGGTGAAGTGAACCGTCCCGGGGTGTTCGTCATGGAAAGCACACAGGTCGCCAGCATGTTACAGATGCTAGCCTTGGCCGCCGGTCCTACGCGCATGGCGGCGCTGGGTCATACGCGCCTCATCCGCCGCACCCCCAAGGGGCTGGAGAGCAAGGACGTTGACCTCAAGAAGATCATGCAGGCCAAGGGCGCCGACATTGATGTTCAGGCGGAGGACATCGTGTACGTGCCTCCGAGCCGGGGCAAAGCGGCCATAGAGCGCGGCTCGGGTTCGGTGTTGAGCATGTTGACCAATCTTGCCCTCTACCATTTCTGAGGAGGATCGCCAGCATCTTGCGCACATCACCGGTCGGCGTCCTTTTCGCGTGAGAACCGTCCTCATCATTGGGCCCGATTTTGTGCCGAGCAGCATGCCTCCGGCGCTCCGCATCCGTTTTTTCGTGCGCCACCTGCCGGAGTTCGGCTGGAACCCGGTGGTGCTTTCGGTTGATCCGCGTTTCTACGAGCAGGCCACCGACCCCGAAAACGAGCGTCTTCTGCCCGATGGTCTGGAGGTCATCCGCACAGCGGCCTTCCCGGCCCGCTGGACGCGCCGCATTGGCATCGGCGACCTGGGGTTGCGCTCCATGCGCCAGCAGTGGAAGGCCATCCAGAGAATCTGCGCCGGCCGAAAAGTTGACTTGCTGCTGGTTCCCGTTCCGCCGTATCCATCGATGGTGCTGGGCCGCCTGGCGTATGACCGCTTTCGCCTGCCTTACGTCGTGGACTACATCGACCCTTGGGTGAGCGACTATTACTGGAGCGTTCCCAAGAAGCAGCGCCCGCCCAAGTGGGTGTGGGCGCATTACATGGGGAAGACGCTGGAGCCGTTTGCCATCCGCCATGTCGGGCACATCATCGGCGTGTCGAAGGGTACTACCGACTCGGTGGTTCGCCGCTATCGGTGGCTCGATGAAAACGATGCGACGGAGATTCCCTATGGCGGCGAGCCCGCCGATTTCGAGTACGTTCGCCGCAATCTGCGCTCGAACCCGATCTTCCAGCGCGGTGACGGCCTCGTGCACCTCAGCTACGTCGGCGCCTGCATTCCAGGGATGTATGCCACCGTCCGGGCGTTGTTCGAAGCTCTGCGCCAGGGACTAATCGATAATCCCAGTCCATTCCGCCGACTGCGCGTGCACCTGGTCGGTACCACGTATTCGCCGACGCCCACGGAGCAGATCATGCCCATCGCGCGCGAGATGGGAGTGGAGGGCGCCGTAACCGAGTGGCCCGCGCGCGTGGCTTATCTCGACGCTTTGCAGATCCTGCTCGACTCCGACGCCGTCACCCTGATCGGCTCCGACGCTCCGCACTACACCGCCTCCAAGCTGTTCCCCTACATCATGGCGCAGAAACCGCTGCTGGCAATCTTTCACGAGGAGAGCAGCGTGGTGCGGATTGCGGCGCAGACTCGCGCCGGGCGCGTGATCACCTTCAACAACGCGGACCGCCCTCCCGCCTCGAGCGTACCCGACATTCGCGCCTGGCTGGAGACGCTGCTGACTTCGCCCGCTGTGCTGCGCCCGGATACCGATTGGGACGCTTTCGAGGCCTATACCACGCGTGCCATGTCGCGGCGCCTGGCGGAAGCTTTCGACCGTGCGCTCGGCAAGGAGCGAAGGCCGAGCGCTGCTGCGGGTGGGTAGCTGGGTTGCGCGCAGCTAACCAGCTTGCTAGTATGCAACTCAGGCATGGCGGAGCGCGCGGGTCGCGGTCCCGTGAACTTGCAGGCCATTGATGCAAAGGAAACGAATCTGGAACCAAGCCTCACCGTGATCGATTACTGCCACCAATGCGAGGTCGCCAAGGGGGGCTCCCGGTGAAAGCTGCGGCACAAGCGTACTAGCATGCCACGATCGCTTATCACCGGCGGCGCCGGATTCATCGGTTCTCACCTCGCCGAAGGGCTGCTGCAGCGGGGCGAAGAGGTTTACATCATCGACGACCTCTCCACCGGCAGCATCGACAATGTCCGCCACCTGAAAGACAGACCCAAGTTTCACTACCAGATCGACACGGTGAAGAACGAGCCGGTGCTCGCCGAACTGGTGGACGCGTGCGATACCGTGTACCACTTGGCCGCCGCGGTCGGAGTGAAACTGATCGTCGAGAGCCCCGTGAACACGATCGAAACCAATGTGCACGGCACCGAAGTCGTACTGAAGCTCGCCAACAAAAAGAAGAAGAAGGTCCTCATCGCCTCGACCTCCGAGGTCTACGGCAAGTCGAACGATCTTCCGTTCCGCGAAGGTTCCGACCTTGTTCTGGGGCCAACCACAAAGGGCCGCTGGAGCTATGCGTGCTCCAAAGCGATTGATGAGTTTCTGGCGATCGCGTACTGGCACGAAAAGCGGCTGCCAGTGGTAATCGTACGGCTGTTCAACACCGTCGGACCGCGGCAGACCGGACGCTACGGCATGGTCGTGCCCACCTTCGTCAAGCAGGCGCTGCTGGGACATCCGATCACCGTCTATGGCGACGGCACCCAATCGCGCAGCTTCACCTACGTCGGAGACGTGGTAAATGCCCTTATTGAACTCGCCGGTCACCCCCAGGCCGTTGGCCAGGTATTCAATATTGGGAACGGCAAGGAGATCACGATCAACCAGCTCGCGCAAATGGTGAAAAAAATGACGCGCAGCGAGTCGGAGATCGTGCATATTCCGTACGATGAAGCCTATGAGCAGGGATTCGAAGACACCTGCCGGCGCGTGCCCGACATCACTAAATTGCGCGAGCTCATCGGGTACCAGCCCACGCTCGATCTTCCGGGAATCCTGCAGAAGGTGATCGACTTCTATTCCGGCGGCGCGTGAGAACATGCTTCCCGTTTCGCCTTACAGTTTCGTTGCAAGCTCTTTGTCGCCGTCCTATTGACGTGCCCCCCGTTACTCCCGTTGACCGGACACTTCCGGCAACGGTTCGGCCGCTCGACGCACCCAGGAGTTGTATGGGTTCGATCGCGCTCTGGCCCGCGACACCAGTAACCGAAGCGCTGCCGCCTCTGGGCAGCTCGGTTGTAAGTTGCCGCTAGGGCTGCTACTATTGCCACACTGATGTGGGGCGCATCGTACTCCCAGGTTCGCGTCCGCCACGTATCGGTGTCTGGATGAGTGTCAGGGCCGCGCTGGAAACGAAAATCGTCTGGATGACCAAGGCGCTGCGCTTTTGCCGCGCCTACTTGCAGAACTATTTCGCCCCTAACCGTTTTCGCGCTCCTGCCGCGCCGCGCCTTTCCATCGAGTCCACCAATATCTGCAATGCCAAGTGCGTCTTCTGCGCCAATCCCGTGATGCAGCGGAAAAAGCAACCGCTCTCGATGGAACTGTTCAAGAAGGCGGTGGACGAACTGGCTGCCATGGGGTCCACCTCGCTCGACTTCAACGTCACTATCGGCGACCCGCTGCTCGACCCGTATCTGCTGGAACGCGCCCGTTACGCCAGCCGCACCTACCCGCAGTTCAGCTCGCTCGGTTTCGTTACCACGCTGCAGTGGCTGCACCGCTTTCCGATCGACGAGTTCTGGGACTCCGGCATCAAGTGGATGTCCATTTCCACCGCCTTATCGGGACGTGAGAAGTATGCGGAATTTTTCGGCGTGGACAAGTACGACCAGATGATGAGGAACCTCCTCACGCTCATCGAGGAGAACAGGCGCCGCGAAAAGAAAATCATCTATGTCATCCACATCAAGCCGACCAACGAGCCTGTGGAAGCGGTTTTGGACCATCCCGACTTCCAGCGGATCAACGGCATGGTCGAGCAGGATCTCGTGGCCGAGGTCAAGACGCGCGGTTTGTACGTGGACGACTGGCAGGGCGCCGTCAATCTTCCCCCCTACCTGAAAAAGCGTCCGCTGGTCCCACGCGCGTTCCGCCCTTGTGGGCAGCTCTTCGGGGGCATGATCGTGTACTCCAACGGGAACGTCGGCGCCTGCAATTGTCGCGATTTCGAAACCACCAGCGAGCTCACGCTCGGCAATGTGAAGGACAACTCGCTTGTCGAACTGTGGAGCGGCGATAAGCTGGCGCGCCTGCGCTCCGACTGGCGCAGGAAAAACAAGGTTCCTGAAATCTGCAAGACCTGTCGCCACTACAATTACTGAACCTGGCCGCTCCTCGGAACTCACTTCGGCGGCTGGGGGAGAAAGCTTTGTTCGCTGGGGTACTTACCGAGGTTGCTGCGTTGCTCCCTGCAGGGCTGAAGTACAAGCTCAAGCGCCTGCGCCCGGCCTACGTCAGCATTCTCAGCCGCCTTCAGCCCACCAGCACGGTCAAGACTTCGGCGGGCGAGTTCTCCTGGAAGATTGACGCCCCGACCTCGCAGCAGATTTTGCGCGGCTGTTACGAGCCGTACATGCAGGCGGCCTTTACGCGACACGTGCGTCCCGGCGGCGTGGTGTACGACATTGGCGCCCACGCCGGCTTTCATTCCCTCTTCTGCGCGCTGCTGGCGGGACCGACGGGGCGCGTAATCGCCTTCGAGCCCAATCCTGGCAACCTCCGTTCCCTCACCGCCCAGCTCGAACTGAACCCGTCGTTGAATGTGACCGTGTTGCCCTACGCGATTCTTGACCGCAATGGCGACGTGCGCTTCGAGGCGGGAGGCGGTTCCAGCGAGGGGCACATATCCGAAGCCGGCAGTTTTACTGTCGAAGGTCGCTGTCTGGACTCTCTGGTCGAGCAGGGAAGTGTTCCCCCGCCGTCGGTCATCAAGATTGACGTCGAAGGCGCGGAAGAGCAAGCGATCACCGGAGCTCTGCAGGTCCTGAGGCGGTACCGGCCGGTGGTGTTGTGCGACCGCAACGACGATACGACCGAAACCAAGGTACGCCGCCTGCTCACTCCTCTGGACTACAACGTCATGGGCGACTGGCCCATTGTGGCTGTCGCGGCGGTCACCGCGCCCGCGACGGGGAAATAAGTCCGGAATCCACACCTTTGCGCCCTTTCCACGGCTGTGATACATACAGCAGGAGCCACTCGCACACTTTGCCGTATCGTATCGCCATCGTTACGACGCACCCCATCCAGTACCAGGCGCCTTGGTTTCGCGCCATGGCGGCACATCCGGCGCTCGACTTGGATGTTTTTTTCTGCCATCAAGCCACTCCCAGCCAACAGGCCGACGCTGGGTTCGGAGTCGAGTTTGACTGGGATGTACCGCTGCTGGAAGGCTACCGCTACCGTTTCCTCAACAACGTTGCCAGGAATCCGTCCGCCAATTACTTCCGTGGTCTCGACACGCCCGAGATCGGCGACATCGTCCGCGAGCAGCGCTTCGATGCGGTCATCAACTGCGGATGGCACCGCAAAAGTTACTGGCAATCCATTCGCGCCTGCTGGAAAACCAAGACGCCGGTGATGGTGCGCAGCGATTCCACCCTGCATACCGAGCGCTCCGCGCTGAAAGCGGCAGTAAAGCTACCGGCCTATCGCCTTTTCATCCCGCGCATGGACGCTTGTCTCGCCGTCGGCCACTGGTCACGCCAGTACTACCTGCATTATGGCGCGCGGCATGATCGCATTTTCCTGGTGCCGCACACGATTGACGAACCTTGGTTCCACAACCATGCCAAGCGCCTGGCGTCGTGCCGGCCGCAACTTCGCGCCGCGTGGAAATTGCCGGAAGACGCCACGGTATTTCTCTGGGCGGCGAAGTTCATCCCCAAAAAACGTCCCATGGATCTTCTGCGCGCGCTCGATGCGGCTGCACGAGGCGGCGCGCGCGTTCATGGCTTGATGGTCGGAGACGGGCCGCTGCGCGCCGAATGCGAACAGATTGCCCGCGACCGTTATGTGCCGGTGACCTTCGCGGGATTTCTCAATCAGAGCGAAATGGTGAAGGCCTACGTCGCCGCCGACGCTTTGGTCCTGCCTTCCGACGGCGGTGAAACTTGGGGTCTGGTAGTGAACGAAGCCATGGTGTGTGGGCGTGCCTGCATCGTTTCCGACAAGGTTGGCTGCGGCCCCGACCTCATTACTCCGGAAACCGGCGCCGTTTATCCGCTCGGTGACGTGGAGCGACTGGCGGCATTGATGTCCGAGTTGGCCGCCGATCCCGCCCGCGTGCGTTCCATGGGCGCGGCTGCGGCGCAAGAAATCGCGGAATACTCCACCGATGTCGCCGTGCGGGGAGTGCTCGAGGCGGTGCATGCCGTCGCCCGCTAGCAGCGCGCCGCTGAAAATCGCGCACATCGTGCCGTCGTTTTATCCTGCGCACCACTATGGCGGTCCTATCCAATCGGTGTACGCGCTCTGCAACGCGCTCGCGCGCCTGCGATGCGAGGTCCGCGTGCTCACTACGAATGCCAACGGCCTCGACGCTGTCCTCGATGTGGACACCACGCGCGAACTGCGCATGGGCGACGGCATCTCGGTGCGTTACTGCGCCCGCCGCCTGCGCCACTCGGTTTCGCCGGAGCTGCTGCGGCTGCTTTCCGACTACGTGCGCTGGGCCGACATCGTCCACCTCACCGCGGTGTACAACTTCACCACCTTTCCCACGCTGGCCGCGGCGCGTCGCCAGTCGAAGCCGGTGGTGTGGTCGCCCAGGGGCGCGCTGCAGCGCTGGAGCGGCTCGCGCCGCCCGGGGCTGAAATCAGTATGGGAGATGATTACCCGCGGACTCGCCCCCGATGCGCTCGTCCTGCACGTCACCAGCGAAGAGGAGCGGCGCGAGAGCCTGCGGAAAATTCCCCTCGCGCGCACCGAGGTCATACCCAACGGCATTGATCTTCCCTCGACGGTTGCGCACAACCAGGGCACGGGCGCATTACGCCTCCTGTATATCGGCCGCCTCGACCCGAAAAAGGGACTCGAGAACCTGCTCGATGCCTGTGCGCGTCTCGCTTTCCCCTGGACCCTGACCATCGCCGGCGCCGGCGACGACGCCTACCTGCGCTCCCTCGCCGATCGCATTCGCGCGCTCGGTTTGGAAAGGAAGGCGTTTCTGACGGGAGAGGTGCTCGCCGACGCCAAGGAGCGTGTATTCCAAAACGCCGATCTCTGCGTCGTCCCCTCGTTCACCGAAAACTTCGCCATCGTGGTGGCGGAAGCATTGGCGCGCGCCGTGCCGGTGATAGCCAGCCATGGCACGCCGTGGCAGGCGGTCGAACCTCACGGCTGCGGCGTCTGGATTGACAACAGTCCGGAAAGCCTCGCCGCCGCCATCGCGCGCTTGCGCTCCGGCCCGTTGCGCGAAATGGGCGCCCGCGGACGCGAGTGGATGCAGCGCGATTTTTCCTGGGACACGATCGGCGCCCGCATGATGGCCGTGTACACCGATCTGTACAACGCCGGCCCTGCCGCTAGATGACCGCCGCCCGCCTGCAGCCGCAGCGCATCGCCCTCGTGAGGCAGTCGCCTCGAGTTGCCACTGCATTGCGGCACTGCGGCCACCTGTGGTACTAAGTCTGCGGGTACTGTTCATCGCGTTTCAGAAGTTGTGTTGCACGCGGCCATTCAAGCCGCACCCACAATGTTAAGCGACGTTACTCCACTGATTCTGACCTTCAACGAAGCGCCAAACATCCGGCGCGCGCTGGAGAAATTGGCATGGGCCAAGCAGATTCTAGTCGTGGACAGTTTCAGCACGGATGAAACCCTCGACATCGCGCGCAGTTTTCCGCAGGTGCGGATCGTACAGCGTAAATTCGACACGTTTGCGGGCCAGTGCAATTTCGGACTTCAAAAGATCAACACGGAATGGGTGCTTTCGCTGGATGCGGATTATGTTTTGTCGGATGAATTGGATTCCGAATTGCGCGAACTCAAGCCAGATGGGGATGTTGCCGGATATCGTGCGAAGTTTGTCTATTGCATCGACGGGCGCCCCTTGCGCGCCTCGCTCTATCCGCCGCGCACCGTCCTCTATCGCAGGACACGCGCGCGCTATCGTGACGAAGGACATGGACATCGAGTTCGGGTGGACGGATATGTCGCCGAACTGCGCTCGCCGATCTTCCACGACGATCGCAAGCCGCTCGACCGCTGGCTCCATGAACAGAACCGCTATGCCGTACGAGAAGCGGAATATCTCTTTGCCGCGGAGAGCAAGCCGCCGGGAGCGGGTAGCAGGAAGCCTGGACTGGGAGAGATGCCGGCGCTGAACTGGCGGGATCGCATCCGAAAGAAAGTTGTTCTCTCGCCCATTCTGATTTTCTTTTACACCTTATTTGGCAGGGGACTGATTCTGGACGGCTGGCCGGGTCTTTATTACGTTTTCCAGCGGACGCTCGCGGAGATTTTACTTTCATTGAGGCTGATGGAAAGCGAAGCTGCGCGCGGCAGAGAATCTCCGAGTGGAAATCGAGATTAGGACAAGTACCGGCGATCGTTTCGCGCCGCAATCCCCAGCTCCGAGACCGCCGCTAATCCTGTTTATTGTCACTCCCGCCCGGCCGCGCCGAACGCGGTTTTTTTCCACCGCCAGGCTCGCCGCCCGGTCCCGTCTTCGTGTTATTCTGCGGCTCACGTTATCGTTTCGCGCGTGGGCGTCAGCGACATCCTTGAATGAGTTCCGAGCCTAGCGACGACCGGCCAAAGGCGCGGGAATCCCATTCCCGCCACCACAGCTCGCGGCGCTGGCGGGTACGCAAGCATCCCTTGTACGTCGCTCTCTTGCCTTACAAGCGCCAGTTGAAGAACTTGCTGTTGCTCTGCGGCGTGGTGGTCTTGAGCTACATGGTTTGGACCATGCTCGCGAAATAAACCCGCTGTCCTGATCTCCTCGGCTATTTACGCAGCGGCACACCTTTCACTACAATAGCTCCGCGATCACGCCACGGTGAGCTCCCAACCACAATCTTCAGGCAAGGAGAATGCTTGTACATTCTGGGGATAAACGCGTACCACGGGGACGCCGCCGCCGCTCTCATCAAGGACGGCCGTCTGGTCGCCGCGGTCGAGGAAGAACGCTTCAATCGTAAGAAACATTGCGCCGGTTTTCCCACCATGGCGGTGCGCTATTGCCTGGAAGCCGCCGGGATTACCTCCGCTGATCTCGATCACGTCGGCATCTCGCGCGATCCCTCGGCCAATTTGCACAAGAAGATTCTGTTTTCCATGTCGCGCCTGACCAAAGTGGGGAGCCTGATCGGCAGCCGCCTGGCCAACGCCGGCAAGGTGCGCAACCTGCGCGACGAGCTTTCCCGCGCTCTTGCAATTCCCGCCGACACCTTCCGCGCCCAGTTTCACAACGTCGAGCACCACAAGGCGCACATGGCGAGCTGCTTCTTGGTGTCGGAATTCGACCGCGCCGCCATCCTCTCCATTGACGGCTTCGGCGATTTCATCAGTACCATGTGGGGCCTCGGCGAAGGCGTGAAAATGCAGGTGCTCGGCGAGATCGAGTTCCCGCATTCCATGGGCTGCCTGTACACCGCGACCACCCAGTTCCTCGGCTTTCCCCACTACGGCGACGAAGGCAAGGTCATGGGCCTGGCCCCTTATGGCAAGCCGCGCTTCCTCGACCAGTTTCGCGAGATCGTCACCACCGAAAGCGGCGGACGATTCAAGCTCAACCTCGACTATTTTCTGCATCACTCCGAGGGCGTCGAGATGACCTGGGACGAGGGCTCCCCGACGGTCGGCCGCATCTTCTCCGACAAGTTCATCGAGCGCTTCGGTCCGGCACGCGAAAAGGGCGGGCCGCTGAACTCGCATTACGAAGACATCGCCGCCTCCTTGCAGGCGCGGCTGGAAGAAGTCGCGTTTCACATCCTCCAGCACCTGCACGAGCAGACCGGCAGCGACCGCCTCTGCCTCTCCGGCGGCGTGGCCTTCAATTCCGTGATGAACGGCAAGATCCTGCTGCACACGCCGTTCAAACAAATCTACGCGCAACCTGCGGCAGGCGATGCGGGCACCGCGGTCGGCGTCTGCTACTACTTGTATAACTTCGATCAACGGCAGCCGCGCTCCTTCGTCATGGACCACGCTTATACTGGTCCGGCTTACGAGAACGGCGAGATTGAATCCGCCGTGCGCGCCTCCGGCCTGCCCCACACCCGCCTGTCATCGGAGCTTTTGAGCCAAACGGCGGCGCGGGCCATCGCCGACGGGCAGATCGTCGGCTGGTTCCAGGGGCGCATGGAATTCGGTCCGCGGGCGTTGGGCAACCGCAGCATCGTGGTGGACCCGCGCCGCGCCGAGATGAAGGACATCCTCAACGCGCGCATCAAGAAGCGCGAGCCGTTCCGCCCCTTTGCGCCTTCCATCCTCGAAGACCGCGTCGAGGAATATTTCGAGCAGACGCACCCTGCGCCCAGCATGTTGATGGTCTACCAGGTGAAGGCCGACAAGCGCGCGCAAATTCCCGCCGTTACCCACGTGGACGGCTCCGGGCGCCTGCAGACCGTCTCGCGCGGCACCAACGCGCGCTACTACGACTTAATCCGCGATTTCGATCGGCTCACCGGTGTGCCCGTGGTGCTCAATACCTCGTTCAACGAGGACGAGCCTATCGTCTGCACACCGCAGGACGCGCTGAACTGCTTCCAGCGCACCCGCATGGACAAACTTTTCCTCGGCGATTACCTCGTCGAGCGCTAAGAAGGTTTCAGTTTCAGTTTCGAGTTTCAGTTTGACCGGAGCAGCGTCAAACTCAACTGAAACTGAAACTGAAACTGAAACTGGAGAGTTCGTTGTCGGAGGAACATCAAGGAGCGGCAGTTCAGCCCGCCGCGGTGCCTTTCGCGGTGTTGTTCCTTCCCCAATTGCTGGCCGGCGCGGTCGAGCCCCACGACCTGTTTCTCTCTTTCACCTTCGTTTATCTGCTGTCGATGCACGTCCGCTTCTCTCTCCCGGTGAGCGAGACGGCGCTGCCGGTGGTGGAAAAAATCTTCGACCAGATCCTCGACGGGCACACTCTCCAGAGCAAGGGGGTGGCGTATGTAATCGCCGGCGCCGAGCACGTTGCGCGGATGCTCAAGTCTTCGCTGCTGGTCGTAACCACCGAACCCGGCGTGGCGCAACATCCCGAACTCGAATCGGTGCCGCAAGCCGTGATGTGCCGCGCCGGCAACGCGCAAATGGTGCGCCTGCGAAACGTGGAGAAGCTTGCCGACGAGGAGCTCAAGGGCAAGCTCGTCGGCTGCGCTCAGCTCATCAACATTCAGTCCGGCGGTTTCATCACCGAGGGACATTTCTCGCTTTCCTGGTGATATGCAGGCAACCGCACAACCATCGGATCGGCAGGTGGACGTCAGGCCGGTGCGCGACCCCTGCCGCCGCATCGTGATCCTCAACCAGGCGTTCTATCCCGACGTCGTCTCCACCGCACAGCACGCTACCGACCTCGCCCTCGCGCTCGTCGAAGCCGGTTACCAGGTCATCGTCGTCGCCGGCGCGCGCGCCTACGACGATCCCTCGCGGGTTTTTCCCGCGCGCGAGACCTGGCGCGGCATCGAGATCATTCGCGTGGGCTCCACCCGCTTCGGCAAAACCGCGCGCTGGCGCCGCGCCGCCGACTTCGCCACTTACATGGCCGCGTGCGCCGTACGCTTGTCCCTTTTGCGCCGGTGCGACCTGGTCATCGCCCTGACCTCCCCGCCGCTGATTTCCTGGCTGGGCTCGCTGATGGTGCCGCTGAAGGCCCGCGCCCTGCTGTTCTGGGCCATGGACCTGAATCCCGACGAGGCCATCGCCGCCGGTTGGCTGCGCGCGGACTCCTTCACCGGCCGCACCCTCGCCGCGGTGCAAATGCAGAGCATGCGCCGCGCCGCCGCCATCGTCGCCCTGGACCGCTTCATGCGAGAGCGCATGATCTCCAAGGGTCTGCCGGCGGAAAAGATCGCGGTCGTTCCCCCCTGGACGCATGATCCGGCGCGCTTCGACGCCACGCGCCGCGAACAGTTCCGCGCCGCTCATGGACTCAGCGGCAAGTTTGTGGTCATGTATTCCGGTAACCACAGCCCGTGTCATCCGCTCGACACGGTGGTCGAAGCCGCGCAACGCCTCGCCGCGGACCCGCGCATCGTCTTCTGCTTCGCCGGCGGCGGCAGCGAGTATCGCAGGCTGCAGGCGCTCGCCGGCGAGCGCGGCATGACGAACATCGTGTTTCTGCCTTATCAGCCGCTGCCAGAACTGGGCTCGTCGTTGTCGGCGGCGGACTTGCAACTGGTGGTCATGGGCGATCCGTTCGTCGGCATCATTCATCCCTGCAAGATTTACAACGTCCTGCGCGTGGGCGCTCCGGTGCTGTACATCGGGCCCGCGGAAAGCCACATCGCCGACCTGTTCGCCAGCCTGGGATCGGGCCTGGTCCGGGCCGCGCGTCATGGCGACGTGGACGCCGTCGTGGCTCACATTCTCGCCGCCGTCGAAAAGGATCGGGTGCCCGCCCAGCGCCACATTGACTTTGCCGGCAATTACTCGCGGCAGTTCCTGGCCCGGCAGATGGTTGCACAGGTGGATGCCGTCTGCGCTCACCTACGAGCCACCTAAAGCGACTCTCTGGGATGAGTGGATCACGCTTCGCCACTGCGCAACTTGGTTCGCCTGTGGAAATCTTTTGCTCGGATATGGAGTCACTTCAGGTACCATTCCAAGCATCATAAGAAATGCATTTGCGCCACGACAGTCGAGGAGCGCATAAGTGTTCCTAATAAGTTTGAGCAGTTTTGCTCTCTCCCTCCTGCTCTCATTGGTGCTCACGTGGGTGGTCAGGAACCGGGCGCTGAAGAAAGGTTGGATCTCGTTCCCGCAATCCGAGCGCCACGTCCACACGGTTCCGCTGCCGCGCATCGGCGGAGTCGCCATTTACGGCGCCCTGGCGATTTCGCTAACCGCGGTTCTCTACTACATGGGCCGCCACCCGGTGGGCCAGGCGTTTCACATGCGCACCATGGCATTTCTGCTCGTGCCCGGGACGATAGTTTTCCTGCTCGGCCTCTACGACGACATCCGCGGTATCGGCCCTTACTGGAAGTTCGCCATTCAGGCGGTCGCCGCCGGCATCGTGTTTGCCGGCGGACTGCGCATCATGAGCCTGCCCCTCCTGTTCGGCTCCTCGCAGTTCGGGTGGCTGGCTTCGCTGGCGATTACCATCGTTTGGATTCTCTGGATCACCAACGCCTTCAATCTGATTGACGGCGTGGACGGCCTGGCAACCGGCTCAGCGCTGTTCTCTACCTTCGTCGTTTTCATCGTGTCGGCGCTCAACGGCAACCAATTCGGATTGCTCCTGACGGCCATCCTGTCGGGCGCCCTGATCGGTTTTCTCCGCTTCAACTTCAATCCCGCGACTATCTTTCTCGGCGACTGCGGCAGCCTGTTTGTCGGCTTCATGCTTGGCTCGCTGGCCCTGTATGGTCAGAAATCGCCGACCATGGTCGCCGTCGCCATTCCCGTGGTTTCCTTCGGGCTGCCCATCCTGGAGACGGCGGTCTCCGTGGTGCGCCGCTTCATGAACGGCAAGCCGCTCTTCGCCGCCGACCGCGAGCATATCCACCATAAGCTGCTCAAGCGCTTTACGCCGCGCCAGACCACGCTCATCCTCTACGCCGTTTCCGCCATGTTCGGACTGCTCAGCTTGTTTCTGTTGCTGCCCGGCGGCGGACCGGTCGCTCTGGTACTGGTCGTGCTTGGCGGAATCGTCTGGGTGGGGGTTCAGCACCTCGGCTATCACGAAGTTTTCGAGTTGCGCCGCGTCGCCCAACGCACTTTCGATCAGAAGCGGGTCATCGTCAACAACCTCGCGGTGCGTCGCGCCGTCGCCGGCTTCGCCGAATCCAAGAGTGTCGAGGACGTGCGGCTCGTATTGGAAAGCGCCTTCGCGGAAAACGAATTCGACGGCTACGAACTGGAGTACGTACCGGCGTCCGCCGCGGGCCGCGCGCCGGAAATCCGCATGGCGTGGTGCAAGCCCCACGCGATCCATATCCTTGGCAAACCTGGAGTGTGGCGGATGGACCTCGCGCTGGCCAGCGATGCCAGGGGTCGCGGCCATTTCCGCGTTTACCGCGAGTACTCCGAAAAGCCGCTGATGCTCGACATTAACCTGCTGACGCACTCCTTCCCGGACGAACTGGCCCAAGCGTTGGATCGCGCCCACGCGGACGAAGTCGCCACCGAGGAAGCCCTGAACGCCGCCGCCGGCCAGCAACCGTTGCGGCCGTATCAGTCGCAGGCGTGATGCGAGCCGGCGAGGCATGTGGCGGTACTGAGCCCCACAATCGATTGACCTGGCTCACGCAGGCGTGTTCTGCTGCTCTCAACGGAGGGGAGACTTGGAAAGTACCCATCGACGAGTACTGGTGACCGGTGCCGGCGGGTTTATCGGCCATCACTTGGTGAAGCGACTCAAGGTCGAAGGCTGCTGGGTCCGCGGCGTGGACATCAAGCCACCCGAGTACGAGCCCTCGGCGGCCGATCAGTTCGAACTGCTCGACCTGCGCGCCTGGGACAACTGCCTGCTCGCCACCCGCGGCAGCATTGACCAGGTCTATAACCTGGCGGCCGACATGGGCGGCATTGGCTACATCACCGCCTCGCTGGCCGACATCGCCCGCAACAACACGCTCATCAACACTCACATGCTGGAAGCGGCGCGCAGCAATGGCGTTCGCCGGTTCCTCTACTCCTCGTCCGCCTGCGTCTATGCCGGATACAAGCAGAAGGAGGCGGAGATCGCGCCGCTGAAGGAAGAAGACGCCTATCCCGCCGATCCCGAGCCCGGCTACGGTTGGGAGAAGCTTTACGCCGAGCAGCTCTGCCAGTACTACTGGCATGACTTCAAGTTCGAGACCCGCATCGTGCGCTTCCACAACGTGTACGGGCCGCTCGGCACCTACGACGGCGGCAAGGAGAAGGCGCCGGCGGCCATCTCGCGCAAGGTGGCGCTCGCCCGGGACGGCAGCGAGATCGAGATCTGGGGCGACGGCCAGCAGACGCGCTCCTTCATGTACATCGACGATTGCGTGGAAGGGCTGCTGCGCCTGATGGCGTCGGACTTCCACGACCCGCTCAACCTCGGGCGCGACGACTTGATCTCGGTGGACGACCTGGTCAACCTGGTGGCGCGCATCGCCGGCAAAAAGCTCCACATCCGCCACGACCTCAGCAAGCCCCAGGGCGTGCGCGGCCGCAACAGCGACAACGCGCGGCTGCGCAAAGTGCTGGGCTGGGAGCCCTCGATCACGCTGGAACAGGGCCTGGCGGTCACCTATCGCTGGATTGAGGGCGAACTCGCCAAAGCCGGACGCGTATCGGCAAAGACCGCAGCTACCGCGTAAAGAAAAGACAGCTTCAGTTTCAGTTTCGAGTTTCCGTCCGTTGACTATTTCGTTGCTGGAGCACGCTCGGCATCGAGCGCGTACCTGAAACTGAAACTATTTCCTTTCTTTGTTGTTCGAAGACACCGGCGCTGCCGGCACGCGGCGCACGGGGATGAGTGCGCCCTTGGAGGCGTCGGCCTGGCTCATGCGCGCCAGCATCTCCTGCTGGAAGTGGGTGAGGAATTCGTGCATCTGGCGCTGCATCTCCTCCATGCGCGCCCGCATGTCGAGGATGATGCTGATCCCGCTGATGTTCACGCCGAGATCGCGGGCGAGCGAAAGAATGATTTCCAGGCGCTGCAGGTCGTCGTCGGTGTAGAGGCGTGTGTTGCCCTCGGTGCGCGACGGCTTCAGCAGCCCTTCGCGCTCGTAGAGGCGCAAAGTCTGCGGATGAATGCCATACATCTCCGCAACGGCGGAGATCATGTACGCGCCTTTGCCTCGCCTTTTAGCCATTAGCTCTTAGCTGTCAGCTCTCAGCTTTCAGTTAAAACCAATTTTCCGCTGAGGAACGCTGATTCGATTTGATCTGATAAATCTGCGTTCATCTGCAGCTACACTTGTTTCCACAACTCCGCCCTTGGATCTTCCGGGTTCAGCTTTGCCAACTCGCGCAGCAATTCTTTTGTCTTCTCGTCGCGCGGCATGGGCACCGTGATCTTCACCTCAACGATTTCGTCGCCGCGCACGCCTTCCTTCACCGCTGAAGGCACGCCCTTCTCGCGCAGGCGGAGCTTCTGGCCGCTCTGTGTCCCGGGCGGAATGCGCAGCAAGGCGCGGCCGTCGATGGTCGGGACCTCGACCTTGGCGCCCATAGCTGCCTCGGTTACGGTGACCGGCACGGTGACCTGGATGTCATCGCCGTCGCGGTGAAACACCGGATGATCGCCGGCACGCACGATGATGTAGAGATCGCCCGGAGGGCCGCCATGCGGGCCGGCGTTACCCTTGCCGGCGATGCGGATGCGCTGGCCGTCGCGCGTTCCCGCCTTGGTGCGCACTTCCAGCGGTTCGGCGCGCTGCACCACGCCTTCGCCGCCGCACACCTTGCACACCGCGCGCAGCTTGCCGGTGCCGCCGCAGCGCGGGCATACGGTGTTGAACTTCATGCGACCGCTGGTCTGCTGGATGTGGCCTGAACCTTTGCATTCGGGGCAGACACCGGGCGACTCCAGGAAGCCGCGCCCGCGGCAGTTGCCGCAGGTGTCGAGGTGCGTGATATTCAGCCGCAGCACCGCGCCGCGGATCGCCTGCCAGAATCCGACGCTGACCTGGTATTCCAGATCGGTGCCCGGCTCGGGCTCCTCCGGCACGGCGGCACCGCCACGCCCGCCGCTGAACATGCCGGAAAAGATGTCGCGAAAGCCGCCGCGCCGCTGCTGCTGCTGCTGCGCGCCGCCACCTTCGAACAAATCGGAAAAATCGAAGCCGCTGAAATCGTACGGAACTTCCTGGGCGCCGCGCTGGCCGCCTCCGGGAACGCCGCCGAAGCCGCCGCGGGCGTAGGCCTCGGCCGCCGCCGCGTCAATGTTGTCCGAGTAGTAGCCGAGCTGGTCGTAGATTTTGCGCTTCTTGGGATCGCTGAGGACGTCGTTGGCTTCCGAAAGCTGCTTGAATTTTTCTTCCGCCGCCTTGTCGCCGGGATTGACGTCGGGATGGTATTTGCGCGCCAGCTTGCGAAACGCCTTACGAATCTCCTCGCTCGAGGCGGACTTCTTTACCCCGAGGACGTCGTAATAGTTTTTCGTCGCGGTCGCCATAGTTGCGCTAGTAGCTGCTCGCCGTTTTCTCTTCTGGTGCCTTGGTAGCCTGCCACGCCACCACCTGCCACTGGCGGTTTCGCTTTAGAAAAGTCGCAGTATTTCGGTAGTGCGATGTTTCGGTTTTGTTGCCCTTTTCGCTGCGCGCGGTCAGGCGGAAGTTGACCAACGCCGTGGTTCCGTAATCATGAATGGTGACGTCGTCGGCTGAGTAGGTGTTCTTCGCTCCCGCGTCCTCGCGGCGGTCAATGTTTTTCATGATCTCCGCTTTGTCCACGGTCACGCCCGCCGAGCGGGTGTAGATGACGTCGTCGGCGAAGAAGCGGTCGAAGACGGCGCGATCGCCGCGTCCGGCAGCGTCGAGAAACTGGTTCAGCAGCGACGAAAGCTGGCGCGCGGTGGGCGACGCCTTTGTGTCTTGTGCGCTTGCGGTGAGCGCGAGCGTCAGCAACACGATCGCCAACGGAACGCCGGCGCGCATCGTCTTTCGCAGGTCGAGATAGTTCACTAGTTCACGACCTCCGGGTCGGAATCGACTTCGATCTCGTCGGGGAACAGCAAGGGCCCGCCATCGTCCACGACCGCAACAGCTTCCATGCCCGAGCGCGTCGGCTTGAACAGAAGCCAACGTCCTTCCTCGCGAATGAAATGCAGGAAATAGGATTGCTTGTTGACTTCGATTTGCAATGTGTACCTCGCGTCTACGGTCTACGGTCGACGGTCTACGGCGGATTTGCCGTCGACCGTCGACCGCGAGCCGTCGACCTGTTTACTTCTTTTCGTCCACGTCCACGTACTCGGCGTCGATCACGCCTTCGTCCTTCTTTTTGTCTTCGGCATGGGCTGCGCCGTTGGTTCCGGGTTGCGGACCGCCGGGATGCGCACCGGCGTCGGCTGCGCCACCCTGCGGTTGTGCCTGCGCCTGCTTGTACATCGCCTCCGCCAGCTTGTGCGATGCCTGGGTAAGGCGTTCCCGGGCCGCGTTCATGGCCTTGGCGTCGCCACCCTCCAGCGCTTTCTTGGCGTCGGCAAGAGCGTTCTCGACGTCGCCGCGCTCGCTGCCGGAGATCTTGTCGCCGTGCTCGCGCAGCATCTTTTCGATCTGGTAAACCATCGAGTCGAGCTGGTTGCGGGCCTCGATCTCGTCGCGCTTGGCCTTGTCCTCGCCCGCGTGCGCGTCGGCTTCCTTGGCCATGCGCTCGACCTCTTCCTTGCTCAAGCCGGAAGACGACGTGATGGTGATCTTCTGGTCCTTCTGCGTGGCCATATCCTTGGCCGTGACGTTCAGAATTCCGTTGGCGTCGATGTCGAAGGTGACCTCGATCTGCGGAATGCCGCGCGGAGCCGGCGGAATGCCCGTCAGGTGGAACTTGCCGAGCGTGCGGTTGTCGCGCGCCAGCGGACGTTCGCCCTGCAGCACGTGCACCTCGACCGAGGTCTGGCTGTCCGCCGCGGTGGAGAAGGTCTCCGTTTTCCGCGTTGGGATGGTGGTGTTGCGCGGGATCATCCCGGTGGCCACGCCGCCCAGCGTTTCAATGGCCAGGGTCAGCGGAGTAACGTCGAGCAGCAGCAAATCCTTGACCTCGCCGCCGAGCACGCCACCCTGGATGGCCGCGCCGACCGCGACGACTTCGTCCGGATTGACGCCTTTGTGCGGCTCCTTGCCGAACTGTTCTTTCACCAGCGCCTGAATGCGCGGCATGCGCGTCTGGCCGCCGACCAGCACCACCTCGTTGATCTTGCTGGCCTCAATGCCGGCGTCCTTCATGCACTGCTTGCAGGGGCCGACCGAGCGCTGAATGATGTCTTCCACCATCGACTCCAGCTTGGCGCGCGTCAGGCGCTTGACCAGGTGCTTGGGGCCGCTGGCGTCGGCGGTGATGAAGGGCAGGTTGATCTCGGTCTCCATGGTGGTGGAGAGCTCGATCTTGGCGCGCTCGGCGGCGTCGCGCAGACGCTGCAGCGCCATCTCGTTACCCTTGCCGCGCAGGTCGAGGCCTTCGTCCTTGCGAAACTCCTCCACCAGCCAGTCCACGATGCGCTGGTCAATGTTGTCGCCGCCCAGATGCGTGTCGCCGTTGGTGGCCTTGACCTCGATGACGCCTTCGCCGACTTCCAGAATGGAGATGTCAAAGGTGCCACCGCCGAAGTCGTAGACGGCGATGGTCTCGTCCTTCTTCTTGTCCAAGCCGTAGGCAAGCGCGGCTGCCGTGGGCTCGTTGATGATGCGCTTGACCTCGAGACCGGCGATCCTGCCCGCGTCCTTGGTGGCCTGGCGCTGCGCGTCGTTGAAGTACGCTGGGACGGTGATGACCGCCTCGGTGACTCCGCTGCCTAGATAGTCCTCGGCGGCTTTCTTGAGCTTGCCGAGAATCATGGCCGAAACCTCGGGCGGAGTGTATTCCTTGCCCTGCGCCACCACCGCCACGTGGTCGCCGGAGCGGACGACCTTGTAGGGCACCATCTTCATTTCCTCGTTCACTTCGTCATAGCGGCGCCCCATGAACCGCTTGATCGAATAAATCGTGTTTTCCGGGTTGGTGATGGCTTGGCGCTTGGCGACCTGTCCGACCAGCCGCTCGCCGGTCTTGGTGAAGCCGACCACGGAGGGCGTGGTGCGGCCGCCCTCTTCGTTGGGGATAACCTTGGGCTCACCACCCTCCATGACCGCCACCACCGAGTTGGTGGTGCCTAGGTCAATGCCGATAATCTTTCCCATGGGTGTCCTACCTCCTACTTATTAAGTCCTTTATAATATTGTACATAGGTAATCGAATACGGTCTTATAACGAGATCAATATAAGACTTGAGTGTAACGTTGTCAACCTGTTAGATGAGGCAAGAAGGGCGCGCGTTGCAGGCAAATCGAGCCGCCAGTTCTGCCTCCCTCACAAAACTACTGGCATTGAGAACGCAAGCGGTACTAAACTCGCGCCCTTTGGGGAGGGACGAAGGCCATGACCAGGTCGTCGGAAGCGCGCCTCTGGCAGGCGCTGGGGGCGATTTTCGGGGTGGTTGGCGGGCTGTTGCTGGCATATACGTTCGGTCGTTACGGGCTGGCGTCGATTGACCATACCGCGCTGGAATACGGGATGGCAGCATCGTTCTTCATGATGGCGGGAGTGGCGGAGTTCTTGGCTGGACGCGCGCTGCATGTCGAAGAGACCGTGCTGACCCCGCGGGAATCGTCGCTGTGGAATCTGCTATCGGCGGTTTGCATCATCGGTGGCGCGGCGGTGGTGATTTTCGCCAAGCTGCAGCATGGTGCAATGATCTTGGACCGGCTTGCCACCGGCATGGCGGGGGCGTTCGCCATAATGATCGGCGTGCTCTGCCTGGTGGGACAGCGCGTCATGAGCCACATGCACGATGCGCTGGTGGTGCGGAAGGGAGACAGGGCCAAGGCTGAGGCCCCTTGAGTTGCGAGTCCCGAGTTCTGAGATAGCGGGTGCTATCGCCGTCGATGGTCCGGTCCCCTCACTCACGACTGCTTCAATCAAACCGCTCGTACAGGATCGACTTCTTGTCCCACCCCAGTCCTTTCAGCAGATCGCGGTTGGCCAGCACCATGTCCTTGAGGCCGCAGATATAGGCGTCCATGTCACTGCGGCCCTGGGCGAGGCGGCGGACGTGCTCCTGAACATAGCCCCGGCCGCCGGTCCAGCCGGGATTTTCGCGGCTCAGCGTAGGCAGGTAGTGAAAGGTGGGGTGCTCGCGCGCGAGCTGGAGAAACTCGTCGTTGTAGTAGAGATCGCCTTCGTAGCGCACGCCGAAAATTAGCCAGAACTCCCGGCCCAGGTGGCGGGATTCGTCGGCTAACAGCCACTGCAACATGCCACGCAGCGGAGCGATGCCGGTGCCGGTGCCGATGAACAGGGAGTCGCGCACCGGGCTCTTGAGCGCAAAGTAGCCGTGCGGGCCATGGAAACGGATCCTGGCTCCTTCCGCAAGGTCGCAAAGAAAATTGGAGAAAAAGCCGTCCAGGACACGGTTGAGGCAGAGATCAAACGTGTTGTCGGCGCGTGGCGGCGAGGCGATGGAGTAGGCGCGCGTCATCTCGCGGCCGTCATGCGGCTCCCTCATGGAAACGAATTGCCCGGCGGTGAAGTCGAAGCGGGGAACCTCTTCGACCGCGAACTCCAAGTGCTTGGTCTCTCCCGAGAGCGGGACCGAGCGCACCAGCCGGGCGGTCAGTATGGGACGTTCGTGGCTCATCTATTTGATTATTGGATTCGCGCGCACGGGTGGGCGGTGCAGGAACGCAGGGCCAGGTTTGCGAGTGGCGCTTCCGGCCCGGCCAACTGCATGAGCGCTCTCGCTTTCCCAACCTGCGGACCCAAAAAAGGGCGGCCTTGCGGCCGCCCTCGAGCGGTTACACATGCGTCTTGATCTGAAACTTTTCGAGATCGATCCAGCGCATGCCGAGCAGTGACCAGAAGTCCTGCGCAAACTGCGACAGGACATAATCGTACGGCAGCCAGCCAAAGCCGTTGTTGCCCCACGCGGTGCCCCAAGAGTTACGGATCAACAACGCACCGGTGGTGGTCTTGTTCGAGGTCAGGTTCGTGATCTTCAGATTATCGTCGTAGCCGATCGCGGCGACGGCGTGACCCCAGATAGCATGCTCGCCGGCCGCCGGATAGGCGAAGGCGCCCTTCACATCGGAGTTCATGCAGGAGGGGAATCCCCAGAAGCCGAACATGGCCGGAATGCCGTAGGAGAGATACGTCTTGACGCCCGCCAGCACATTCGCCGGCGTCACCGGGTTCTGCCATGGATCGTGGCAGAAATAGTTAATGCACTCGTAGTCGTCAGCCATTTCATAGACAAACGACGTGGGCTCGTTGTCAAAATACCGCTCGTTGTTAAGCCCGGGCTCGGCCTTGTCGGTGTACGCCCAGTAGGTCTCCGGAGGAACGCCAAACAGCGCCAGCGCCGCCATCGTCGTGCGAAGATAGGCTCCAGTGTCGCCTACCCAGCCCAGCAGGCTGCGGGTGGTTTTGTAGACGAACAGCCGGGATCCATCGATGTACTTGCCGAAAGCGCGCTTCTCGAAGTATTCGACAATGCCGACCGCGGCATTGGCCGTGCAGGAGCCCAGGTTGCCCTGGTTCTCCACCGGGCTGCACCATTGCCGCAGGTCCACCTGTGCCGGCAGCGCGGCCTTCATCTTCTTCGCCTTGGTGATCCCGAGGTTCTCGACCATCTTCATGATCTCGGGATGGTCATCGGTGTAGTCCCGCAGATCGGGGGTATCGGGTATCCAGCCAGTGCCCACAACCTGTCTGGTTTCGGGGATTTCGACAAAACCAAAGGGTTGAGGCCTAATGATCGCCGGCGCCTCGCGCTCTCTGGCTGGAATCGGCGGATGTAGAATAGCCGCCATCGCAATTCTCCTTGTCCGGAGGGAGTTCCCTCCGGCTAAGCTCTGAACATGTGGTTGATCGCAGGGCCGATCAGGAGAGCCGTGCCGCGTCGAAGCTATCCACGGGTACGCCCTTCCTGTTTGCGGTCTGTGCGTAGCGGGAACGTTAAAAGCCGGCTGCGCCGCTCCGAAGGCTGTCTTCCGAGCCGCAACATACCGACCGCTTCTTAACCTGCAAGCCCTTGTATGCTGGAGTTCTAGTGGCCCCTTTGACCCCTGTGAGGTGACCTGTGTGTGTCGTAAGAATACTAGCGGCGATCCAGCGCGCAAGTCCCGGCATCACGCGATCATGTGATTGCGCGCTTATTCCCGGAACGGGATTTTCTAAGAACTATTCGACCGTCACCGATTTCGCCAAATTCCTCGGCTGATCCACATCACACCCGCGGCGGACCGCGATGTGGTACGCCAGCAGTTGCAGCGGCACGACCTCCAGGATGGGCGAGAGCAGTTCCGGCGCCGGCGGCACGTAAACCACGTGGTCGGCGGCTTCGCGAATGTCCTCGTCTCCTTCGGTGGCGACGGCGATCACGCGCCCGCTGCGCGCCTTCACTTCCTTCAGGTTGGAGAGCGTCTTCTCATAGCGCATTTGCGAGCCGGGATCGTTGGGATCGCAGGTGGCCATGATAACCACGGGAAGGTCTTCGTCGATCAGCGCGTTGGGTCCGTGCTTCATCTCGCCGGCGGGATAGCCCTCGGCGTGGATGTAGGAAATTTCCTTGAGCTTGAGCGCTCCTTCCAGCGCGATCGGGTAGTGAATGCCGCGGCCGAGGAAGAGGAAATCCTGCGCTCGATGGTATTCCTTGGCCAGGTCCTCGGCGTCCTCTTCCTTCGCCAGCACCGACTCCAGCTTGCCGGGAAGTTTGCCCAATTCGCCGATGTACATCCGCGCTTCGTCCTTGGTGATGGTGCCGCGGATGTTCGCCAGGTACAGCGAGAACAGGAACAGCGCGGTCAACTGCGCGGTAAACGCCTTGGTCGAGGCGACCCCGATTTCCGGGCCGGCATGGGTGTAGATGGTGCCGTTGGCTTCGCGCGTGACCATGGAGCCGACCACGTTGCAGATGCCAATCGTCTTGGATCCCTTGGCCCTCGCTTCACGCTGGGCGGCGATGGTGTCGGCCGTCTCGCCCGATTGCGTGATCAACATGGTTAACGCGTTGGCAGCGACAATGGGGTCGCGGTAGCGCCACTCGCTGGCGTAGTCCACTTCCACCGGCACGCGGGCGAGGCGCTCGATCATGAATTTGCCCGCCTGCGCGGCATGCCAACTGGTGCCGCAGGCGGCGATGTTGACTTTCTCGAGCTTGATGAACTCGGCCTCGGTGATCTCCATCTCCTCCAGGAAGATCTTGCCGCTGTCCAGGGAGACGCGGCCCAGGGTAGTGTCGCGCACGGCGCGCGGCTGCTCATAAATTTCCTTGAGCATGAAATGCTTGAAGCCGCCCTTTTCCGCCATGATCGGGTCCCAGGTCACGTGCTGCACCTGGCGGACGATGGGGTTGCCGTCGAAATCGCTGAGCTCGACGCCCGCCGGCGTGATCACCGCCAGATCGCCGTCGGCGAGAAAGAACAGGTCGCGCGTGTGGTAGAGGATCGCCGGCACGTCGGAGGCGACGAAGTATTCGTCTTTGCCCAGCCCGATGACCGCCGGCGGGCCATTGCGCGCGGCCACGATCTTGTCGCGCTCATCCACCGAGATCACGGCCATCGCCCACACCCCGTGCAACTCCTTCACGGTCTTGCGCACCGCCTCTTCCAGCGACGGACGCGCGCTGCCGTCGTGCGGCTTGAGGTGCTTCTCGACCAGGTGCGCGATGACCTCGGTGTCGGTCTCGGTGGAGAACTTGTGGCCCTCTTCACAGAGTTTCTTCTTCAGCGTGAGGTAATTTTCGATGATGCCGTTGTGCACGACCACCACGTGCCCGGTGCAGTCGCGGTGCGGGTGGGCATTCTCCTCGGTGGGACGTCCGTGCGTGGCCCAGCGGGTGTGGCCGATACCGTAGGTGCCGTCGAGCGGCTTGAGCCGGATAACCTCTTCCAGGTTGCGCAACTTGCCTTCGGCGCGGCGGATCTGCAGACCCTCGCCGTTGCCGGCGACCGCGATTCCCGCCGAGTCGTAGCCGCGGTACTCCAGCCGGCGCAGGCCGTCGATAATGACTGGCACAACCCGTTTCTTGCCAACATATCCTACGATGCCGCACATATGATTACCCTCATAAACACTGCAGGCTTCGGGCTTAGGGAAAAGCACCAAGCTCCAGCCGGCAACTCTATAGCAATCTGATTCTCCCGCGAAGCCCTATGATTCCGCCACGTTACCGACGTAACTACGGCGTTTCCAGGGAGTAGCGGAACTCCTCGATGACCGGGTTGGTGAGCACCTCGCGGGCCATGCGCTCCACTTCCTGGCGGGCTTGCGCTTCGTCGAGCCCGTCGAGGGTGACTTCGAAATACTTGCCCTGGCGGACGTCGGACACGCCCTGATAGCCCATTTTCCGCAGCGCGCCGTGGATGGTCTTGCCTTGCGGATCGAGCACACTCTTCTTCGGGGACACGTACACGTAGGCTTTCATCGGTAGTCCGATTATACCGTTTCAGTTTCGAGTTTCAGTTTCAGCCAGTAGACTTCAGGTGAGAATTTTCAGGCAAGAAAATAAGGACGGCCGTCTGGGCCGTCTTGTTACTGCTTGCGCGTGTTCTCTGCGCGCCGTGTCTTTGCTGAAACTGAAACTCGAAACTGAAACTGCTCACAGCCGGAACAATTCGCGCAGGCGCTTGGTTTGCGCGCGGCTGACGGGGATCTCCGACTGCTTCTTATCGTCCATGCGGAGTTGGTAGGAGCTCTTGAACCAGGGCACGACCTCGCGGATGCGATTGATGTTCACCAGGTACGAGCGGTGCGCGCGCCAGAATACATTAGGGTCGAGCGAGGCCAGCAGCTCTTCCAGGGTGCGGCAGTTGGACTGGCCTTCCATCTGCGCGGTGGCAACCGTGATTACGCCGTCCTCGATCGAGGAATAGCAGATGTCCTTCTGGTCGACCAGGAAGAGGCGGCCGGCGGCCTTGATGAGAATCTTGGACCGCTGCTGCGGCTTGCTTCCCAGGCTGCGGATCAGGGATTCCAGGCGCTCACTGGGCATGCTGGCGGAGTCCAGCTTGGCTTTCACCTTTTTCACCGACTGCGCCACGCGGGCTTTGTCAAACGGCTTTAGGACATAGTCCACCGCGTTCACTTCGAAGGCTTTGACGGCGTACTGATCGTAAGCGGTGGCAAACACGATCTGCGGCAGCGGGACTTTCTTGTCGATCAGCTTCTTGATCACCGCAAAGCCGTCGAGGCCAGGCATCTGCACGTCGAGGAAGACCAGGTCGGGCGAGTGTTCCTTGATGAGGTTGACGGCTTCCACGCCGTTCTTGCCCTGAGCGACGACGTCGACGTCGTCCACCGATTTGAGCAGGAAGGCAAGCTCGTCGCGCGCGAGCTGCTCGTCATCGACAATGACCGCGGACAAAGGCATAAATCCCCCCACACTCAACCAACCAGTATAGCCAGCGCATGTTGCAGGGTGCAACCAGGCTTGCCATTGGGTGATTTGCTGATTTGCCGATTTCGTGAAGCATGGGGTGCAGTGTGCAATCAACAAATCGCCCAATCAGCAAATCACCCAATCGTCTCCAGCGCCAGCGCCATGCCCATGCCGCCGCTGACGCACAGCGTCGCGATCCCGCGCCTCGATTTGCGCTTCAGCATCTCGTGCAGCAGCGTCACGGTAATGCGCGTGCCGGTGCAGCCGATGGGGTGACCGAGCGCGATGGCGCCGCCGTTCACGTTGAGGCGCTCGCGATCGAAATGCATTTCCCGATCGCAGGCCAGCACCTGGGCGGCGAAGGCTTCGTTCAACTCGATGATGCTGGCATCGGTAGTGGCGACCCCGAACTTGTCGCGCAATTTGTGCAGCGCGGGCACCGGACCAATGCCCATGTAACGCGGGTCCACGCCCGCCGAGGTCGCGCCGATGATTCGCGCCAGCGGCTTCAGATTGTGCTGCTTCACGAATCGCTCGGATGCGAGCACCACGGCGGCCGCCGCGTCGGTGATCCCGGAAGAATTGCCGGCGGTGATGGTGCCAGTCTTGGAGAACACCGGGGCCAGCTTGGCCATCTTCTCCAGGGTTGCGCCGAGGAAGGGGTGCTCGTCGCGCGCAAAAACTTGCGTGCCCTTTTTGCTCTCGATCGTCACCGGCACAATCTCGTCGTTGAAGCGCCCCGCGTTGAGCGCACGCTCGGCGCGCTGTTGCGAGCACAGCGCGTACTGGTCCTGTTCCTCGCGCGTGATCTGGTACTTCTGCGCCAGAAGCTCGGCGGTCTCGCCCATCACCATTTTGGCCAGCGGGCAGTTGAAGCCGTCGCGATACATGCCGTCCACCAATTCGGTGTTGCCCATGCGCAG
>JAIQFM010000029.1 GCA_020073285.1 Terriglobia bacterium
CACCGCACCGCCTTCGGCGGACTAAACAGTGTGCCGTAGAGAGCGCGAAAATTCGAGAGATAAAAAGTCGCTGGCTCGCGAAGGGGAACCGCAAAACCGCAGGGCGGTCGCAGCTAAACTCGCGAGAGGGCAAGCCGAATCCCGAACCCCGAACGTAACCACATAACGAATCCCATCCTGATAAAGGTACTGCGGCGTGTTGGGATCATTCAGACCGGTTACGCCTGGAGTAACCATGTTCATGGGGTTGAAGTCGGTGAACACCAGTGGCTTCAGATCCGCATCACTGGGATCCGTATCCAAGTTCTGGCCGTTGGCATTCCCGGCCACATAAAGATTGGTAAGCAACTCCATGTCAATCGAGTCGGTCTGCGGGTTGTTGTACAGGTCACCCCCCGGATCAGACTTGTGCAAACCGTTCAGGGTGTTGGGGTGGTTGAAGGTGTGGCCGATCCAGTGGAAGTACTGTTCATATCTGGAGAGGTTCGACACCAGCGTGTCCGTGGCGCCAACTCTCAAGCCGGTCCAGTCTGAGTTGCCCGCCGTGCCGACGCCGTTGAACGCTAGCGTGAGTTTGAAATTACTTAGCAAGGGATCTGTTTGCTTAGTGTTCTGCCAGGTTACCAAGCGCGACATATCGGTATAGGTCACCCGAAACAAGGGCAGAGAGGCGGCATCCGGTGCCGTGCCACACGCCGTCCGAGGCACCCATTCCGAGTCAGCGATAAAGAAGTCGTCTATCTGGGGGGAGGCATACACATGATAATCGCCCAGGAACATGCCCTTGCTGACCCAGTTGATCAAGCCATAGGCAAGGATTAGATTGTGCATGAGATAGGGGTTGCTGTCGAACATTTGGTTCAAGTATTGGCGGCCGTCTGAAAACTGGGTGATGGCAGAGAGAGCGTGACCCTGGGAATCAGTCAGCAGTGGCGCCACCGAAGTTATCGTGCCATTGGACGACACGGTATTCGGGGCTACCGGAGTTGTCAGGTAGATGAACGCATTCGCGATGCTGACCGGCGTTTTCGTGTTGGCATAGAAAAAGATCGGCCCAGCGGCAGCGGTAAAGGTACCCGCATCCGTCTGCGTGTCCGTGAGGTACGTGCTGGTGGCGTTCAATCCAAAGTCGGGCACAGGGTTGAGGTACCAATTCAACCGGCGCACGCCAAAGGTCCTTTCGTAAGCGGTAAGGTTGGCATGCAGAACGCCGTTGGTGTAGATATCGTCGCCGAACGCGTAGATGATCCCTTGGTAGAACCCGTGACAAGCTCCGTCAGACAGGGTGGGCGGAGCCCCGTTAGGCAGACTTCCGTGTAGAACATCCACAACATCGTACGGGACGCCGAGGTAGTTCAGCGCCTGTACGATTGCGGGAAAAGCCGCATAGTTGGCGGCTGGATAGTTAACCACGAGCAACTTCAAATCCACAGTCTGCGATGGTGATGGTGTGGTAGGAGCAGGAGTCGGGCACGTGGCAGTCTGAGCTTGTGCGATCTGCAGCGTAGCTGTCAGGAGCACCAACGAAACTACCCATGCAATGCGGTAAACACGAGATGCGCGTTTCATAAGAACCTCGCTAAATTATTGGAATTGACTTGTCGCACCGGGTGCGAATGCCGCACGATGGGACCGCGGCAACAACGTGCTTCAGCGACGATGCGGATCGTCAGTGCAACTGCTCTCGTCTTGATCATGATCTTGACCCCTCCGGAATCGAACCGAACCAACATGCGGGAGAGATCTCCTGGGCACCCCTACTTCCCGGCGTCGAAACACCTTCCACTCCGTACCCCTCGAGCCGGACAAGCAGCGAGCGTTCGATGGCATCGACGCACACAACCAGGCTGCGATTGCCATTGCGGCCGAGCAGGATTCCCTCCAGCCCGTCCATGCATCCTCCGTGAATCCGAACCCGTTGACCGATGCGTAGAAAGGGGTGATTCACAAAGGGGATGTCGTTCGTCAAGATCTTCTGGATACCTTCAATCTGATCGTCCGGGATCGGAACACCTTCGCCGCGCACGCCGACCAGCCTGACAACCCCGTTCGTGCGCAGGACATCGACTCGTGCTTCCACCGACGCAGCCATGCGCACAAACAGGTAGCCGGCAAACAACGGCAGTTCCACCATTTTGTTTCGATCGCTCCAGCGATGCAGTTCGCGGGTCAGCGGCAGGTAGGTCTTAAGGCCTCGACATGTGAGCTGGGAAGCGGCAATCCTTTCATGACGGGAACGCGTCTGAATCGCGTACCAGCGCGGCTCAGCCAGCATCGCTGCGGAAAGCGGGGCCGTATCATGGCAGGCTTGCTTCCCTGTACTCATAGCTCCGCCCTCTCAGTCACAGTGGCCAGCGTGCAATTGCTTTCTGCTGCCGCCTGGCCGGGTTGACAAACGTCCACGCATGAACAAGGGTGGCGTCGCCGTGCGGGGGACGAAGATAATAGTGGCGCGCACCTAAATCCACGTTCGTGGAGCCTGCACTGGAGGGCAGTTCAACATGCAAGAAGGGTGAGTACAATTACCGGCGCGACTTACGCTGAAAGCCTTAGGCCAAAATACTTACCCCAATTTAGCTAGCCCATTTTGATTAGTTCATGAGCATTAATTCGCTTCAGCGCTCGCAAGCCGGTGTTCAGACCAGGAATTGCAACCCGACATCGTGCCGGCGGCCCGAGCGGCGCTTCCTGCTCCAGCGCACAATCAGAAGCGTGGGGATGGGAACGGGGAGGGAGGGCACGTATAGCCGGCATTCCACAAGCGCGGCAACTGGCAGCTCGGAGTCTGTGACCAGGCATACACCACCGTCGCTGATATTTTCAACGCGGGCATGCGCAATCGTGCTCTGTGAGGGTGTAGGAAAATACTGACTAAGAGCCCGGGCAGTCGCTTTCAACGAAAGCCTCAAGCGTGGATGATGCCGCCGCTCCTGGATGCTCTCCATTCTGCTATCGTGTTCCTCCTCCGAGGCGCACGTACAGTACCTTGATGGGTTAGTCCGATACCGATTGGCTGGACGAGAGCACCAGACCGAAAATCTTCGACGTGATCGCGGCACGGCTCGAAACTTCCATCTTGAGCATCACCAAACGCAAGAATGCCTTGACCGTGTTAATGCTGATGCCGAGGCGTTCCGCCATTTCCTTATTGCTCAGTCCCTGCAGCAACTGTGAGACGACCTCCCGCTCTCGATGGGTCAGGCGAAACTGTTCTGAGACTCGGGACAGCGCACAAGCTCCCGAGACGCCCCTCTCCAGCACCACCACCACCACCGCCGCTTCGGGACCGTTGCCATTGCCGTCCAACATGAACGTACGGCAAGAATAGGTCCGACGGCCTGATTTAAGCTGGATGCTCGAAGGATCAGCGTTCGCGCCGGAATTCCGCGCGCGCAGAAGCGCCGGCCGCATTCGTCTCTCGAAGCCGTCGGCTAAGTTCTGCGCTATGGGTCGGGTCGGGTAAGTCAGGATGGTTGCCGCACCTTCGTTCGCCGCCAGCATCCTCAGGGAAGGGCTTGTTACCAGGAAACCTAATGCGCTCGGCACAGGCAACCTAACGGTGATCTCGCTGCCGTTCACTTCTGAGCGGCGCTGCGGAAGATGCCCACCCACTCTCTGCATAGTCTGCTCCCCCAAATGGACGGTCCACGGATCTGTGTTGCAGTGACCAGTCCTCTAGTGTTGCAGCCTTCGGGGGAGAAGACTGCGCATCACTGAGAATATCCACGAAATAATCGGCTCGGAAGCACGGTGCGTCAATATGCGCCGCTCGAAAACTCGAGTTTTTTTTGCCACACGTCCCATTTCGGGAACAAGCTTCCTTACTTTGGTGATCGGGAAAGCAAGCCGTAGCGTCGCGGAAGTGCCCCACCAATGCGCAAGTTCCCCTTACAAGCACCAGCAGAAGCCGCTTCATGTGGACGCCAATAATCACGATTCGCATACTCACCTCGCCCGAAGGACGCGATGTTCAGCTCATCCGAAGTGGGAGCTAGGATTTATGATTTCCTGCCAATTGGGATACTGCCAGGTGGCCCGCCTTTCTTCGTCCCATCGTGGGTGGCCCACCTTTCGCGTACGGTTACGCACGGGATACTACCGCGAAATGATGCGCGCGAAGTCTCTCTGCCCGCGGGCGACGACTCGGCTCCTCATTGTGGCGATGAAAGGAATATGGTTACCCCTTCCGAAATGAGCTAACATCCAAACCGCCGGTCCCCCGGTGTCCGTTCATCTCCGGCGAACTACAGCTTGAGAGGTCGCCCGGATGCAGGTTCGAGCTGCAAGTGTTGCGGTCTTGCTGGGACTGCTGGTTTGCCTGGTCGCTCTGGCCCTGGCGCAAACCGCACTTTGGAAGGGCATCGTACTCCAAAGTTACGACTTCCTCATTGCCATGCGGGGCCCGGCCCCGCCTTCCGCCCGGGTTCTCATCGTCGATTTCGACGAGAATTCCGTACTGGCCCTGAAGGCATTTCCCATTCCACGGCCGTTGTTGGCTGAAGTGATCGCCAAGGTCAGCGCCGGTAGCCCCGCGGTGATTGGTCTGGATGTCATTCTGGACCGCGCGCGCGATTCCGTTGCCGACCAGCATTTAGCTGATGCCATTGCGGCGGCAGGAAACGTCATACTTGTCAGCGAATATGGATTTGGGGGGCTGTCGCGCAATGAGCCCCTGCCTGCGTTTGAGTCGGCCGCCGCCGGCATTGGCTTCGGTGATCTGCCCCAGGATGACGATGGCATCGTCCGACGGATGTATTTGGTGCTGCGCGAGCCGGGCTACGAGCGGCTCGCCTTTTCCGTGGCTGTCGCCGCCTATGCCACGGAACAGTCCCTGCGCCCTGGGCGAAGCGGCTTTCTCCACTTCGGCACAGCCGACATTCCGCTCGCCACGAAGCGCCCCGATTCCGCGCTGATCGATTTTCATGACTCGCTTCCGGCGGCGGTCGTGCCTGTCAACCGTCTGCTTGCACCGGGGTTCGATCCGCACATCTTCCGGGAGAAAATCGTGGTGGTCGGGCAGAGCAGCGAGATGGGGAAAGACCTGTTCTCCACGCCGGCGTTCCGTATTCGACCTTCGCGCAACGGTCGCAGCCTTCTCTCCGGCGCGGAAATTCACGCCGCCGGCATAGCCAGCCTGCTCCACGGCCGTTTCCCGCACCGCATAGCGGCCTCGCAGCAATGGACGCTCAACTTCCTGCTCGCGGTTGCACTAGTTTTCTTGCTCCTTCGTGTGCGATGGTGGCTCGGGGTTGCAGGCTTGCTCGCCGCCATGGGTGGTGTTCTGGCCGCGGTGGAGTGGCTGGTCTCCCGTCAGGAGCTCTGGGTGTCTTTCGTCACCACCCAGACATGCTTGGTATTGAGTGTACCCGCGGCGTTCTGGTACCGATATCTGGAAGAGCAGCGACTCAAGGTTCGCAGTGAAGCCGAGCGACGGCAACTGATGGGCTTGTTTGAACGTTACGTTTCCGCCGATGTGGCGGCCGAAATATGGAAGCGCAGAGGCGAATTCGTACTGGCGGGCGAAGAGCGGGTAGCGACGATTCTGTTCTCGGACATTCGCAACTTCACTGCCCTGACGGCCGGCCGGCCCTCCGCCGAAGTGCTGGCATGGCTAAATCGCTATCTCAGCGCCATGAGCGACGTAGTCAAGGCGAATGGAGGATTTCTCAATAAGTTCATCGGCGACGGCATCATGGTTGTCTTTGGCGTTCCGTTGAGCCAGGGTGAGAGAGCGGATGCGTGCCGCGCTGTGCAGTGCGCCTTGCAGATGCTGGAGCAAGTGGACGCGTTGAACTCCACCATGGGGACGGAAGAACCCAGGTTGAAGATTGGAATTGGGATTCATACCGGCATGCTTACTGCTGGGAACGTCGGTTCGCCGGAACGTCTGGAGTATTCCGTAATTGGAGAATCCGTGAACCTCGCTTCCCGCCTGGAGTCACTGACAAAGGAGTTCAAGACGGCTATCGTGATGAGTGTGAGCACATGGGAAAGAATCCGCGAGGGCTTTCCCGCCGTTCCCCTCGGCGAGGCAGAGGTTCGAGGTTTCAGTGGGAAGATGATGCTTTACGGAGTGAAGATTGGAAGAGCCGTCGGGGCGCCGTCATGAAGCGCGCCGGCCTGCGATTGCTTATCGCTTTGCTGTTGACCGCCGGCCTGGCGACGGGACAAGGGCAGCCGCAGTCCGCACCACCGCCGCAAAAGCCATCTCAGTCCACCGCAAAGGATGCTCCCAAGGCGCCCCCGCGTAAGCGGCTGGTGGCGGATCTTTCCGGCTTCGAGATGAGCGATCCCAGCCAGACCCGCAAGCAACGCGCGCTGTTGGGTGCCACGCGAGGCGGACCATCGCGCCTGCCCATCTTGCTGGCACCTGAGCTGACAAAGTTCTATGGCAGCTCGCCACTGTTTGCCTGGCGGGCCACTGGCCGCAGACAGGGCTTCGAGATCGTGTTGCGGGACGACGACGACAAGGAGATACTGCGCCAGCAAGTCAACACGGCGGAGTTCCGCCTGAAGGATGCTTCGCCTCGGTTCCAACCGGGAAAAACTTACTACTGGAGCGTGCGGTCTTTTCCGTCATTGATAGAGTCCAGTTTTTCGCAAGCAGCCGGTTTCGTGGTTGTGCCCGATCCCGAGCGGCAGCAGATTGAAAAGGAGCTGGCGGCCATCTCGCAAGGGGACACCTACCGGGCAGGAACAGCACGCGCCCGCGTGTTGGTGAACCACCGTCTCTGGTACGACGCAATTGGCGCGTATAGCGATCTGATCAAGCAGTTCCCTGAGCGAGCCGAACTATACGAGGAACGGGGAACGGTGTACGCACAGATTGAGGTGACCAAGGCAGAGGCTGACGCCGACTTTACCCGCGCCGATGAACTGCAAGCGAAGAAACCCTGAACAGTGATCTTTGGGCTGGGTAGCTGAGCAGTTCCCACTGAAGGTATGTCTCCGCGGGCGAGGGCGCCCGCGGCGGCCACGAGTTGGTATGCTGCCAACGACCGACCCGGCGAGGGCGCCTGGGCCTACAAGTCCAGAGTACAGGTTCTGTGAATTCTTCACTTCCAATCACCTTGCAAAACGAATGCAGCCCAGAGAAATGGAGCGCGCCACTTTTCTTGCTTCCACATTTCGATCTGCGCCTCCCGTAATGCTGCCGCAGGCCGCAAGTGACGCTTCCCCAACATGCCTTCGTAGAAACGCTGCATTTCTTCCGCGGTAGCCTGATCGTTCACGCTCCACAGGCTGACAACCACACGGGGTGCTCCAGCGTACATAAAACCCCGCGCCAGGCCGATCAAGCCTTCGCCCCGCACCTCCTTGCCCAGGGCGGTGCTGCAGGCGCTGAGCACTACCAGATCGGCATTGAGCTTTAGATTGAAGAGATCGTTCAAGCGTAAAAACCCGTCCTGCGGGGCGCCCTTTTTGTCGAAAAGCGACAATACCAGGCCGGACAATTCCGGATGCGCGTCGTTGACTACTCCATGAGTGGCGAAGTGGACGATCTGGTACCGGCCCAGTTCCGGGGAAGTTGCGGTTGATCTGTTAGCCATGAAATCGAGCGCAGCAAACCGCGATTGTGGCGAGGTTAGGCGCAGGACGGCGTCCGCTTCCTTGCGACTAAAAGAGAGGCGTTCGAGACCGATTCCACGCAAGGTCTCAGTGGCGATCTGACGTGCGGGGGTAGTCGGGAGAGTCCGATCTTGCGGTGAAGGAGCCGGAGAGGGCCGGCTCGCATTAGCTGTTTGCGCGACGCTCGCAAGGATGCGATCGTCCTCTCGTTCGAACACAGGATCGGCAAACACGGCAAGTTTCTTGGGAGCGAGGCGGCGACCGGTCACATCTCGCCGTAGGAAGGCCAGAGTCGAGGCGGAGGGAACGCTGACAATCTCATGCCGAACGATCAATGGTTCATAAGACTCCAGGCCGGGCGAGGGCACCGCGGCAAACGGCACGATCTGCAAAGCGCCGTCCCCCACAATAAGAAGACGCTTGGTTCCAAGCTGGTCTTGCACTGGCCCTAGAAGCATCCCGCTCAATGCCCAGCCAGTCTTCTGGTAGTCGTCGGGCGCGGAGGGACGCCGGCCGATGATAGTTCGATATAGGCGCACCGCCAGTGCTTCGACCTCACCGCGGCCCGGCAACTCAAAACTGGTCAACCCAGAGACGGTGACGGCCCACAGATAGCTGCGCTGCGCGCCGATCGCGTATTCCAGCAGCACAGTGTCGGGATCCAGCACTTCCTTCTGTATCGCCGATACGCCGAGCGGCTGTGGTTGAGAGAGTTCCGCATAACGAGGGCTGCTGGCGCGGACTTGTGCTTCCACCTGCTGATACTCGGTACGCAGCGCGGCCAGCTCCTGCTGAAGCACACGCGCCTGCTCGCCGCCATCTCCGCCAGCCAGCAGGCGAATTTCCGCGCTTTGCTTGTCTTCCAGGAGTTGCCTGAGGCGAAGCTCGCGCTGCAACAACCCTGCTTCCACACCTTGGCGGATATCTACTCTCGCCTCGACGAGAAGATCGAGCAAGCCGCGCGCCTTCGCGCGCTCATGCGCTTCCAATGCCTTGGCGTTGTAACTCTGGTCTGGATGCTGTCGGTGCAACTGCATCAGCAGGTCGACATAGAACTCGTAGGCGTGCTGTGCGCTTGCGAGATAGGTCGTGCGCAATTCCCGGCTGGTTATTCTCGCCCGTTGTGACTCGGTGATGGCCAGCGAAGCTTCGATGTGATGGCGAGCGGAGGCGAGATCGCCCAAGGCTTGTTCGGACTTGGCCATCCAGAAGAGAGCTTGCGATTCTCCGACCTGATCGTGCACCGCGCGGTAGAAGTCGAGGGCTTCCCGGTAATAGCCAAGGGCGGTTTTGGATTGCGACAATTCCGCGTACACCGTGCCCACAGCGTTCAGCGCCTGGGCTTTCGTGCGGCGATCGCCCACCGCCTGCCGTATTTCCAGGGCTTGCTGATAGAACTTGAGTGCCTGGTTGGTGTGCCCCAGGATGTCGTGCTCTCCGGCGAGTGCGTGCAAGGCGCGAGCTTCTCCCAAGCGATCGCCTCGCGCCTGGTGGAGTGGAATCTCGCGGGCAAAGCATTCGAGCGCCTTCTCATGCTGCCCGAGAGATTGATAGGAAACGCCAAGACGGTAGAGCGCCTCGGGATCGAGTTCGCTCTCCGCGACCTGAAGCATCTTGAAAGCATCCTCGGAATAGCTCAGCGCCCTGGCGTCGTCTCCGAGAGCAAGATAGACGCTGCTGATTCCAGTCAGGGCGGCAATTTCAAGGCCGCTCTCGTGCAGATCGCGCGCCAGTTTCAGCGCTTGCCGATCGAACTCCAGCGACTTCTCCTGTTCTCCTGCCTCGTAATGAACGATGCCGAGGCGAAGCAGCGCCGTCGTCTCCATGAGCCGATCGCCGAGCGAGCGAAACACGTTCACCGCAGTGGTGAGGTCGGCGAGCGCTTGCTGCATCTCGCCCCACGACTCGTGAAGCAGGCTGCGACCGATGAGGGCTGTACCTTCCTTGGGCTGGTCTCCGACCGCATGCAGAGCGGGGATGGCCTGATCGTAATAGTCGCGGGCGCGCGCATCGTCAGCCACGGCCGCGTACGCCTCCGCCAGGTTGAAGAGGGTGCGAGCTTCCCAGGGACGATCGCCCAGATCTCGGTACAGCGGGAGCGCCTGCAGGTAGTAAGGGATTGCGGCCTGCCTCTGATTCAGCAGATCGTTGAGGATTCCCAGCAGGTAAAGAGTACTGGCCTGGTTTCCGCGATCGCCGAGCGCGCGCCAGAGGGGAAGCGCCTGGCCGAAGTAGTCCAACGCTTGCTGTTTTCCACCGGAGGCGAACGAGACACGGCCGAGTCCCATCAGCGCCGAGACTTCGCACCGGCTGTTTTTCAAGGCGCGGCAAAGCGGCAGCGCCTGCCGATAGGTTTCCTGTGCCGGCTTGACCTCCTGGTTCGATTCGTAAGCACTTCCAAGGATAATCAGGACACCGGCTTCACCGGCGGGATTTCCCCGGCCTCGAATCAGATCTAATGCCTGGCGCAGGTATTCTATTGCGCGCGCTTTTTCACCTAGAGTGAGAGAGGCGGAGCCCAGGCCGGTCAGCAACTCAGCTTGCTTGCCTCGGTCCCCCAGTTGCTTGTACAAAGCGAGCGATTCCTCGCCCTTTACGATGGCCTGGCGTATGGATTCCTGCGATTTCCGTGCGTACAACTGCATCGCCTGGGCATAGGCTTGGTCCGCGGCAGCGCGGGTGTCCTGTTCCGACTGAGAAGCCGGCGCTGCACTGGACTGAAACAATACCGTAGAGGGCGCTGCAACGAGGATTGCGCCCAGAATGGCAGCGAACATAATGCCAAGGATCATCTACCTCCGTTCTTCATGGACTTGAGACTCCCAACTAAATGACTTCGGCGCGCCGGCACATGTAATCAAAACTGTCGCGGTGACAGGATCATAACTCTTTTGTTCCCCTGCCCGAGCAATCGGTTGACAGCCCCCCTGGGTTTCTGGGACTATTTAACTGCTTCCGAACGGCTGTGGGGGAAGTGGTTTCGTCGCATTCGGTTCATAACATCGTTCATTCTGTTTACTAGAGGTAGCTCCTTCCAGGCGCGCGCGGTCTGAAACGGATCGCATCTGGGGAATAACTGTCTTTCGTCTTGCGTTTGCCAGCATTGGTACAGTTCAGGGCTCGCCGGGGTGTCGCGTGGGAAAGCTGGGAAAATACGAACTGCTGGGGGAGCTTGGTCGAGGCGCCTTCGGGATCGTGTACCGTGCACGGGATCCGATGATCAGCCGAATGGTAGCCCTGAAAACGATGACCACCAGCGTGGCCGATAACCCTGCCCTGCTGCAGCGTTTCTATCGCGAGGCACAGTCGGCTGGTTCTCTGCAACATCCCAACATCGTCACCATCTTCGACATGGGCGATGAAAATGGCACTCCTTACATCGCGATGGAGTTGGTGGACGGGCAGAACCTGGACGCGGTGATCGTCAGCCGTGTGCCTGTGGCGCTGTCGCTGAAGCTCATCTACGCCGTACAGGCGTGCCGGGCGTTCGACTACGCCCACAAGCGCGGCATAATCCACCGCGACATCAAGCCGGGCAATGTGATGGTCAATAAAGAAGGGACCGTCAAGGTGGTGGATTTCGGGATCGCCCGGGTGCTGGAAAGCTCCAAAACGCAGACCGGCATGTTGATCGGCACGTTTTCCTATATGGCGCCCGAATTGTTTCACGGCGAGCACGCCAACGAGCGGTCGGATATCTGGGCCTTTGGGGTGCTGCTGTACGAGCTGATAGCGTCCCGGCGCCCGTTTTGCGAAGGGTCTCCCGCCGCGCTGATGCAGAGCATCTGCCATCACGAACATCCTCCGCTTCGGCAAGTGGCGCCGAATTGTCCCGAGGATCTTGAGGCGGTTGTGCACAAGACCTTGCGGAAATCGGGGACGGAGCGATACCAGTCGATGGAAGATCTGCTCATCGATTTGGATCCGATCTGTAGACGGCTTCAGGCGGACACGGTGGCCGAGTTGCTGGCGCAAGGCCGGCAACTCATGGAACAACAGGAATTCGAGCAAGCACGCGACCTGCTGCACCAGGCGCTGGTGGTGGACCCGGTCAACCCGCAGATCAGGTTGCTCTCCGAGAAGGTCAATGTGGAGCTCAGACGCGTCTCGGTCCGTCCTCAGGTGCAGGCGCGTGTGGCGAAGGCACGCGCACTCCTGCAGGAGGGGAAGCTTCAGGAAGCCGGCGTGGAAGCTGGCAATGCCCTGGGGTTGGATTCTTCCTTTGCAGCCGCACAGGAGCTCCAGCGCGAAGTGCAAGCCGAGATTCGCCGCGCCCAAATGGTCAACGAGTGGCTGGAAGCCCTGAGACAGAGTCTCGCGGAGGGGCTGCCGGACCAGGCTGAGGCGATGTTGGCCAAGGTGGAGGAAGCCGATCCATCAAATCGTGAGCTGCCGAGTTTAAGAAAGCAGGTCTTGGACGAAAAAGAACGGCGGCGGAGGCAAGCGCGGCTGTTCGAAGGCATGCAGCAAGCGCGCGCTCACTGGACGCAGCAGAAGTACCAGGAGTGCATCGATCTGCTCACCGAACTGCAAACAGAATTTGCCGGCGAGGAAGGGATCGAGAGACTGCTGGAGACGGCGCGTGAGGAACAAGACGAGCAAAGCAAACACGAGGGGATGACCCAGGGTCGCAACCTGCTGGCGCTGCGGCAGTACGAGGAATGCTTCGCCGTATTGACAAAGCTGCAGGCGGATTTTCCAGAGGACGACGAAATCCGGAGGCTGCTGGACACGGCTCGCGCCGACCAGGTCAATCAGCAACGGGAGCAGGGGTTGGCGGAGGCAAGGAAGTTGCTGGCCGCCCAGCAGTACGATCAATGCATCGCGGTGCTGGTGTCGATCGAGGAGCAGTTTGTTGGCGACGACGAGATTAGCCGGTTGCTGGCGGCTGCCCGCGCGGATCAGGCCGAGCACGACAGGAAGCAGAAGGTGGCTGCCGCGAGAAGCCTCTTTGCGGCGCAGCGTTTTGCCGACGCGCTGGCGGTGCTGGACACCATGCTGGCAAACGATCCCAAGGACTCGACGGTCCTGAAGTTACGCATCCTGGTGCAGCGCGAACAGCAAAAGCAGACCTCGTCCGAGATCCTGCAGCGCGAATGGGAGGTTCTGAAGAAGCTCATCGGCGAAAAGGCATACATCGACGTGGTCACCCGGGCGGAAAACCTTCTGTCCCAGTTCCCGGGAGATGCCGACTTGACGCGGCTCGTCGAGTTTGCCCGTAAACAGCAGGCGCAAATAGAGAATGAGTTGCGCTTCCGGACCGCACTGGCTGCCGTACAGGCGCACCTGGACGCCAACCGGTTTCCGGACGCCGTAGCTGCCGTCGGCGACGCGCTCGAGGTCTTCCCAGGGAATACCCAATTGACCGCTTTACGGGAACAAGCGCAGTCAGGCGAAAAGAAGGAGATCGTTCGAAAACTGATCGAGCGACGCATCCGCGAGATCAAGGTCAAGATCAACCGCGGAGATCTTAGCGAAGCGAAAGCCATGGCGCGGGAGGCGTTGACCACGCTGGGGCCGGATACGGACGTAAATCAGTTGCTGGCGTCGGCCGAGATTGAGTACGAGGCCCGCGAGAAAAAGAAGAAGCAAGAACAGCAGTTGGAAAGCATCAGGAGCCTGATTCATAGCGGAAAAGGCGACGAAGCCGCAACCCTGCTGGACGAAGTGATGAAGGGCGGCGATTTCCACGTCCTCGATCCTCGTCTTTACCAGGTCGCAGATGAGATCGAGGCCGCCCGGAAGGCGGCCGCCACCCCAACCTTATCGACGGTGGAAGCGGAAGCGGCAGGCGGAGCCAGGGAATACGCCGTCCTCGAGGGTCCGCCCTTGGTCGCCGATGTAGATGTAAATGTTTCGACCGCAGCCGCTCAGCCGTCAGTGCAACCACCTCCGGCAGCGTCGGCGGCAACGGCTCCAGTCAGCGAGGTTGTCTTCGGGCAAACTGACACTCTGCGGGTCGTCGAGAAACATCTCGCTACCTTCATAGGACCCGTGGCAAAGATCCATGTCAGGAAGGCTGCCTCACAGGCGAGAAATACCGAAGAGCTGTATTCGCTTCTGTCAGAAAATCTGGAACGGGAAGCCGACCGGAAGGTGTTTCTTGCCAAGAGAGTTGAAGTGAGCCGCATTCAGGGGCAGCGCCCCGCGCACGCAGAACCCACTGCGGCCAGGGCAGCCACGGCACCTGAAACGCCCGCCGCGCGGACTGAGCTTACGCGCGAGGCCATCGAGCGTGCCGCTGCGATGCTCGCGCGTTACGTCGGGCCAATCTCGGGTGTTTTGGTCAAAAAGGCGGCGCCGCGCGCCAAGAGCGTGAGTGCACTTTACCTACTCCTCGCCGAACATGTGGAGACCAAAGCCGATCGTGCGCGCTTCCTGCGCGATGCCGGCTTGCCCGACCGCGAATAGCCGGGCAGGTCCCAGCATCCCGGGTGGACGGTTATGGCGTCTCCAACATTTTTAGTGCCTCTGCCATGCTCTTGCGCATGCGGCCGAATGATTGCGTCAACTTCGCGATCTCATCGTTGCCGGACAACTGGAACTTCGGCGCATCCATGTTGCCCAGGCTTACCTCGTCGGCGATCTCGGACAAGCGCTGCACGGGACGCGTAACCACCAGGAGGAGCGTGACGTTGAGCGCCAGGAAGATCACCACAAAAACCGCCGCCAACGAGATCATGAATCCGTTGAAGGCAATCCTTGCCCGCTGTACCGGCAATTGCATGGGCGCCGATACGATCTGAGCGGTTAAGATGTCATTCAGTTTCCAGCCGAAGCCATTGGCGCCGCCATAGCGCGCGATCAACGTCGGAGGCGCCGACTCGGGCGTGTCGTGGCAGCCCAGGCATCTCGGATCCGTGATCTTCAAGGGACGCGCCATGTAGAGCACCTTGCCGTTCGGCGTATCGCGCTCGCCGACCAGCTCCTTCTGGCTGGGCGACTCGCGGAAGTGGCGGACGATGTCGGCCTCCCAGTCGGTCGCCCGGTTTACCGGATTGGTCGGATTCAGAGTTGCCTCTTTGTATTCGTAGTCAGGAAACGTCTTGCGCAGTTGACTGAAGTACTGGTTGGCCGAGTATGCCGGCACAGTTTGCGGCAGGAACGAATACTTGAGCTGCGTGTCCAGCAGGGGCTTGATCTGGTTGGCGGTGTACCAACGCACGGCCAGCGCGGCCTCCATCATGATGCGCGCGTTTTCCACAATTTCCTGTTTGGCGTTGCGCTGCAGCAGCCTGTCGCTGATGTAACCGGCCACAACGAAGCCGAAGGCGAAAACGAGCAGCAGGACGAGGTTGAATTTCACAATCAGTTTCATGTTTATTGCCTACCATGTCGCGAATCGGGAGTAGCCGCCGGCGGCGGCGCTTTCGGCTGGTACTTCTCGGGGTGCAGAATACGGTCCCATTCGGGATGTTCGTTAAGGTGAGCTTCTACGCCTTTGCGGAATTCAGGGTCGCTCAGGCGCGGCTGGAAGCGCTCGACGAACCCTCTACGCCAGGCATGTGCCATCGTAAGCCAGGGTTGGATCTCGGGATAAGTGACCTCGTGTTGTCGCCGCGGCTCCGTCGGCCGCTTGCCGGCAAAATGGGCCAGACGCGAAGGCAAGGTATCTCGAAAAGCGCTTGGTAGCGAATTCACAAAGCCCGGGTCGAGTCGGGAGGCAGTGTTGACAGGTCTGCCTGGGCGGCGCGAGAAGAACTGTCCGGCCTTGGCAGCGGTCGACTGTCCCAAGTTGCCGTCCGGGTTTACTTCGGCGATCGCGGCCGATCCGGATTCCACGAAGATCTCGGTTACCGCCGCGGCGCGGACCAAGACCGAGCCGCCTCCTCGGGAAGTAGCCGCGAGCAGCGGGGTTGCGTAGCGGCAGGCGCCGGCACTGGGGCTAGACTCGCCTTTTAGCCAACCGCTGAGCAACACCAGTTCCGTCGCGGCGGCTTCGCCTCCCGGCTTGGCGAAGGCGCGGCCTGCACCGTGGCTGAACAGGAAGAGGCGGCTCGACGGGCCCAGCGCGGCGATTGCGCCTCCAGCAAACTCCAATTGTGCAAAACCGGGATCGGAACTTTCAATGATGTCGCCCTGGCGGAGGGACATGCCCTCCCCTCCCAGGAGGACGGTCGTGCCACGGATCACGCGCAGTGCACCTTCGAGGAGAGTAACCGTGCCTGCCTCTTGTGTCAGGGCAGTAAGCGGGAACAACAGAAGCAGCACCAAGGATAGAAGCACAGGATTCATTTGCACCCGAAGTGGCACCCCACAACCAACATAGCCTGAAACCAACAAGTCGCCTCACACCGAAAGCAAGGATTGATTTCAGGGATGCTTGCTGGTAGACGTGCGCAGAATTCTTCACGGGGGGCTTCGTCGTGTCAAGGGTAATTTGGACTCCGGCATTTACGATGCCAGCGGAATGCGGAATATTTCGCCCTTGCAACAGGCTTGCAGTCGCTTGACGCTCTTGACTGGCGGGGGCCATAATCTGCATCGATGTCGCCCCACTCGGCGCGGCGAGGCGACAGCATCTTGCCGCTTTCCGCCAAGGAGCTGATCGAACGGCTCGATTTCTCGTACCCTCCGCCATCTTGAAAGGAGACGGTTTGCGAAGTGGGCTCGTGTACGCTGCTTGTGCTGCCGCCGGCGCGTCGTCGATGAATTCATGCGAATTGTAACCTGCTATCGCGGTAACGAAAGAACGTGGGAAACCCTGGAAGCGGAGGTCGTGTTCGGACGCACCGACGACAAGTCAGCAGCCATCCTTGATCTTTTTCCCGACAAGAAGGTCTCCCGGGCGCACGGCCGAATCTGGGATGCGGGCGGTCTCTACTGGATCGAAGACCTCAACAGCAAGTGGGGTACTCGCCTCAATGGGGTCGAGATCAAAGGCCGGGGAAAACACCAGGTCCGGATCGGCGACCTGATCGTGGCCGGCGATACGACGCTCCGAATGGAGCCTTCCCGGCCGCCGGACGCTCCCAAGCAAACCAGATACCTGGAACACGGAACCATGCTTGTCCCAGAATCCCGGGAGCCCGATTCGTCGGTGGCGATCGCCGGAGATGTGAGCGCGTCCCTGCAGGATGCGGTGCCGGTAAAGGTAGTCGGCGAGGAAGCGGCGCGGCGGCTGCGCGTGATTTGCGACCTTCCCGTGCAATTGGCGGAAAAAGTGGATCGGGAGTCCCTTCTACGCGTGATCGTCGACCGCCTGGTCGAGGTGCTGCCCAGCGCCGAGAGCGTAGGGCTGGTGCTGCGCGATCCCAAGACCGACGCCTTGTTGCTCAAGGCGTATCACTCTGACGGGCTGTGTTCGGTGAGCGAGACGTTGGCGCGCCGGGCGGTGAACAGCCGCAAAGCATTCATCTGGAAACGCAGTGTCGCGGGCGATATCAGCGGCACGCTCCTGGCAGGCCCGATCGCGGTGGGGATGTATGCTCCGCTGCTTTGGCAGGACGAAGCGCTGGGAGTGATATGTGCGGATAGTCACGAAGCGGACGTGGTATTTACGGAGGACGACCTTCGCTTGATGGTGATGGTGGCACAGTATGCGGCCATGACCGTGGCCAACCACGATCTGCAGGAAAAGCTGCTCCGCGAATCCGCCATCAAAGCCAATCTGTTGCGCCAGTTTTCGCCCGCTGTTGCCGAGCGGCTGCTGGCGCATCGCGGCCAGTTGCAGCTCGGCGGCGAACGCCGCGCCGTGACACTGCTTTGCTCCGATATCCGTGGTTTCACCAAAATGTCGTCCCGGATGCAGCCGGACGAAATCCTGGGAACACTGAATGAGTACTTCGGCTACCTGGTTCCCGTGATCTTTGCCAACCATGGGATGATTGACAAGTACATGGGAGACGGAATCCTGGCCGTCTTTGGAAGCCCGGAACCGGATCCCGCGCATCATGAACACGCGGTAAGAGCCGGCCTGGAGATGCAGGCCGCGGTGGCGTGGTTGAATGCCCAGCGCAGCGCTCGGGGCGCGCCGATCTGGCAAGTCGGCATCGGCATCCACTGCGGAGAAGTGGTCCAGGGATTTCTTGGTACATCCGACCGAATGGAATTTACCGTCATTGGAGACACGGTGAATCGGACCGCGCGATATACCGATGCCGCGATGGCCGAGCAGGTTCTGATCAGTCCCGAGGTGCATGAGCGCGTCTGGCGGCTGGTGGAGGTGGAAGCAACCACCATCACCACCAAACACGAAGGCGAGATGCGCGCCTATCGCGTTCTCGGTCTGAAGGCCGGACGACTCGAACAAAGTGGCGCCAGTTCAGTGACTGCAAGCTGAGCGCACGATCCAGAGTTCGACTAGGCAGGAATTCGAGGCGTCGCCTGCGGTTGTGGTGTGGGCAGCGGATTGCGCCAGCGATGGCCAACTTCCAGCAACGCGTTGGCCTCCGCCGGCCCCCACGTACCAGCGCCGTAGTTAGGGAAGACGGGTGGAGGCTCGTGCTGCCACCGCTCCAGGATAGGAGCCATCACCGCCCAGGCCAGTTCGACGCCTTCGCTACGCGCGAACAAAGTCGCATCGCCCAACATGCTGTCCAGCAGCAGCCGTTCGTACGCGCTGTAGGAAGCCATGCCAAACGAGGTGGCGTAGTGAAAATCCATGTCGACCGGACGTACATCCATGCCCGGCCCGGGAGTCTTGGCGGCGAACTCCAGGGAAATTCCTTCGTCCGGCTGAATGCGAATGGAGAGCAGATTGGGCGCCAACTGGCCGCATTGTGTGCCTCCGAACAAGGCGAGCGGCGGCTGCTTGAATTGGACAGCGATTTCGGTCCAGTGCTTTGGCAGGCGTTTACCGGCACGCAGATAGAAAGGCACGCCGGCCCAGCGCCAATTATCGAGGTGCAGCTTCAGCGCGACGAAGGTCTCGATACTGGACTGCGGATTGACTCCGGGTTCTTGCCGGTAGCCGACCACTCGCTGCCCGTCGATTAGGCCCGGTCCGTACTGCCCACGCACCGCAATCTGCTCCACGCCCGCGCCGACAAGCGGCCTGATCGAACGCAGCACCTTTACTTTTTCCGCTCTCACCGACTCGGAGTCGAACGCCACCGGGGGCTCCATGGCCGTCAGGGTCAACAGTTGTATGAGGTGGTTCTGTACCATGTCGCGCAGCGCGCCCGCTTCCTCGTAGTAAGTTGCGCGGTTTTCAACACCGACGGTTTCTGCGGCGGTGATCTGCACCTGGTCCACGTAGCGCCGGTTCCAGACGGGATCGAAGATGCCATTGGCGAATCGGAATACCAGCAGGTTCTGGACAGTCTCTTTCCCCAGGTAATGATCGATGCGGTAAACCTGTTCCTCCGAAAAAACAGCGTGCAAGGCCTGATTGAGCTGGCGAGCCGATTGCAGGTCGTGACCGAAAGGCTTTTCCACGATGATGCGCGTCCACCCGGCGGATTTCGACAATCCCGCCGCCTGCAGGTTGTGAGCGATACCTGGCATCAGGCTGGGAGACACGGCCAGGTAGAACATTCGATTACCCTGCGCGCCGCAGTCGCGATCGAGATCTGCCAGCCGGGTGGCGATCCTCTGGTACGTGCTCGCATCGTCGGATGATCCCTGAACATAGAAGAGGCGCTGCTCGAATCCGCGCCAGATTTCGGTCTCCACCGCGCCACCGAACCGCTCGACAGCAGTCCGCATCTCCGCTCGGAAGGCGTCATCGCTCATGCCGCGGCGCGAGTTCCCTACAACGCTGAAACACGGCGGCAGCAATCGTTCGCGCGCGAGCTGGTACAGGGCGGGCATGAGTTTGCGCCGGGTCAGGTCGCCGGACGCGCCAAAGATCACCATGGCACATGCGTCAGGGATGCGCTCGACTCGGCGGTGCACGGGGGCAGCGGTCGGCTCAGCCACAACAGTCATGCAGGCTTCCTCCTTACTTATCTCGCGGGGCTTCACGGCATGGCTACCGCCGATAGCTCGACGCGCAATATTTTAACAATGGACTCGGGTGGTTCCTCTTGTTTCAGAGGCCGGTCAGATGTATTTAGATGTCTAAAGTCCGACACCGCCGCATCGGTTGGGTCGTGGGGAACATCTCACCGATGGACGTGATTCGTGTTCTCCATAGGCTTGTAGAATGCATCTCTCCTACGGAGGATGCGCACGCACATGAGACTGGCAGGCAAAGTCGCGTTGGTTACCGGCGGTGACCAGGGGATCGGGCGGGCTATCGTCCTGCGGTTGGGTCAAGAAGGCGCGGATGTAGGATTCAGTTACCACTCCCATCAGCCGCAGGCGATGGAAGTCCTCTCCTGCGTGGAAGCGCTGGGCCGGAAGGGGTTCGTGTCGCAGGCCGACGTCGGCGATGTGCAACAGGCGCGGGCGCTGGTTCAGGCCATGGTGGAGCGCTTCGGCCAACTCGACATTCTCGTCAACAACGCGGGAATGGAAAAACGCGCGCCCTTCTGGGAGGTGGATGAAGCCGATTACGATGCGGTGCTTGCGGTCAATCTCAAAGGGGCATTCTTCACCACGCAGGCCGTGGTCCGCCACCTCATACAGACAGGTCGTCCGGGAAAAATCATCAATATCAGTTCGGTGCACGAGGAACTGCCATTCCCTAATTTCGCTCCCTATTGTCTGAGTAAGGGTGGAGTGAGGATGCTCACGCGCGACTTGGCGGTGGAACTGGCGCCCTTTCACATTACGGTCAACGCCATCGCACCCGGAGCAATCGCAACCGCCATCAACAGCAGTCTGCTGCGTGACAACGAAAAGTTCTCCGCCTTGCTCAAGAACATCCCCCTTGGGAGGATGGGCACTCCGGAGGAGGTGGCCGCCGCGGTTACTTTTCTGGCGTCGGCCGATTCCGACTACATCACCGGCACCACCGTCTTTGTGGATGGCGGATTGATGCGCAACTACCACGAGCAGTAAACCAGTGCGAAAGCACGGCGAGTGCAGCATGACCAATGGTTCCCAGAAATCTCTCGCGTTCGGGGCCCCAGGCATGAGCCCGCGCTGGACGTCCAGCACGAAAGACGGGGTGGGCACCGCGTACTCGGCTTCGAGCTGCGTGTGGTTCACGTTATCGCATGGCATCCTGAACGAAGTCTACTATCCCACGATCGACCGCCCGCAGATCCGCGACATGCAGTTCTTGATCACGGATGGCCAGACTTTCTTTCACGAAGAGCGCCGCCATCTGAAAACGGAGGTCGAGGAGCTGGACCGCTGGTCGCTGGGATATCGCATCATCAATAGCGATCCGCAAGGACGATATCGCCTCATCAAGCAGGTGATTGCCGATCCCCATCAACCGTGCGTGCTTATCCGTACCCAACTCGAGGGAGACAGGGAACTGCTGGACCGGCTCCAAGTCTTCGCGCTCGTCGCACCTCACCTGGAAGTCGGCGGCTGGGGCAATTCCATCAGACGGATCGAGGTCTTGGAGCGAATCGTCCTGCTGGCCTGGAAGGCGCGGACCTGTATGGCGATGGGCGCCGATGTTGGTTTTGGGAAGACTTCGTGTGGCTATGTTGGAACCAGCGACGGCTGGCAGGACCTCAACCACAACCTGCGGATGGACTGGGAATTCGACCGAGCCGAAAACGGCAACGTCGCCGGGATGGGAGAGTTGAACCTTTCCGAGAAAAAAGATTTCACGGTTGCGCTTGCTTTCGGAGATAGCCCACATGCCGCCATTGCAACCCTGGTGCAATCCTTGGCAATCCCTTTCAGCCAACATCAGGAAAGGTTCGGGCTACAGTGGCGCCGGGTTGCGGAATTCGAAGACCTGGAGCGCTTCGTCTCCGACGGCGGACTCCTCTATCGGACGAGCCGGCAGTTGCTGCTGGCACACGAGGATAAGACGTTTGCCGGCGCGCTGATCGCCTCCGCCAGCATTCCCTGGGGTGATTGCAAAGGAGATGAGGACCTGGGCGGCTACCACCTAGTCTGGACCCGTGATGCGGTGCAATCGGCAACCGCGCTGCTGGCCAGTGGTCGCAAGGAGACCGCCCGGCGGGCCCTGGTCTACCTGGCATGCTCGCAGGCTCCCGATGGCGGCTTTCCGCAGAACTTTTGGATTGATGGCACTCCTTACTGGCGGGGCATCCAGCTTGATGAAGTGGCTTTCCCGGTGATGCTCGCCTGGCGGTTGTGGAACGCGGGCGGACTGGCCGACTTCGACCCTTACCCCATGGTACTGAGGGCCGCGCGGTTCCTGGTTCAACAAAGCCCGGTCACACAGCAGGAACGTTGGGAGGAGAACAGCGGCTATTCGCCCTCGACCTTGGCCGCCATCATTGCCGCGCTCATATGTGCTGCCGACTTCGCCCGATCACGGCAACAAGAAAGCACGGCAGTCTTTCTGGAACAGTATGCCGACTTTCTTGAAACCCACATCGAGCAGTGGACGGTGACCACCCAAGGAAGCCTGGTCCCGGGCATTTCGCGCCACTACATTCGCATTCATCCGTCCACGTCTGACAGCGGCCTTCCCGACGAAGATCCCAACGCGGGCCTGCTGCTCATCCCCAATCGCCCGCCTGGCGCTCAGTTCACTTTCGCCGCCAAAGACATTGTTGAAGCCGGATTTCTTGAACTGGTCCGATATGGCATCCGCAGGCCCGGAGATACCCTGATCGAGGATTCGCTGCGGGTTGTGGATTCCGTGCTGAAGGTTGAAACGCCATGCGGGCCGTGCTGGCGACGCTATAACTACGATGGCTATGGCCAGCGTCCTGACGGCGGGCCTTTTAAGGGGTGGGGACAGGGGCGGGCTTGGCCGCTTCTGACCGGCGAACGGGGCCATTATGAGTTGGCCGCGGGTCGTGATCCGAAGCCGTTCACGGCAGCTTTGGAGCGGTTGGCTTCCGGCGCCGGCATGCTTCCCGAACAAGTCTGGGATGAGCCGGACCGGCCCGAGCGCAGGTTGTACTTGGGAAGGCCGGCGGGTTCCGCAATGCCGTTGATGTGGGCCCACGCTGAATACTTGACGCTGCTGCGCTCCGTGGCGGATGGGCAGGGGTTCGATCTGATCGAGCCGGTGGCTGCGCGCTATCTGCGCACGCAATCGCGGGCGGCATGGCAAGTCTGGAAACCTGACCGGCGTGTGCCAACCGTCAACGCGGGCAGCACGCTGAGGATCTTGGCGTTTTCACCCTTCCGTCTGCGCTGGTCCCGCGACGGATGGCAGACCGTCAGCGACACCTCTTCCACCAACACTGAGCTGGGATCGTTTGTCGATCTCCAGGTTCCGCCGGGCCAGGGCGCCCCTGTCAGCTTCACCTTCTATTGGCTCGCGGACGCTCGTTGGGAAGGGCAGGATTACAGCGTCGAGGTCCGTTCGCGCAACTAGCGGCGCTGCCAGCCTAGACTTTGCGGCCGAGTGGCGGAGAGCCGGCTACACGGCCAGAGCGGAGGTAACCGCGCTCCCAGTACAATGGAGATGCGCCGTTATCATCGCGTGGAAGGAACCGCAGGTCATGCCCACCGAACTGCCGCAGTGCACATTCGAGCCCAACAAGCTCATCCTGCGCCTCAATGTCACGTTGCAGGCCGACCCTCAAGCTATCTCTCCCGTGGTGGACGGCGTGTTGGCCATCGCCCGGGAAATGAAGTGCGCCGCCGGCAAAGAGATGGAAATTGAGACTGCGCTGCGCGAGGCCCTGGCCAATGCCATCAAGCACGGCTGCAACAACGACACCTCCAAGCAGGTGCAGTGCTGCGTTGCCTGCGACGAAAGCCGCGGTATGCTCATCATGGTGCGCGACCCGGGCAAGGGTTTCGATCCGGCAGCCATCCCCAGCCCAGTGGTGGGCGAGAACGTCTATTCCGAGCACGGCCGCGGCATCTACCTCATCAACGAACTGATGGACCAAGTGGACATCCGCCGCGGCGGCACCGAGATTGTCATGCAGAAACGGTGAAGGCGAGCCCTAGCTGGGTCGGGGCATCCACGAACCAAACCGCCGACTGAGAACGCCAACTCCAGGCATTACTAAAGCCGCGCTTCTCGCCTGCACCCTGGTTATATTCCCGATGTTACCCCCCTGGGATATAAACGTCCCAGCGCACCACAGCGCGGGGGCTCGACTCTGGAAGAGATTCCCTGGAAGGAACGTATGGCTACCAGCCCAGCCACCGATCGTCAGGCCAAGCCCGGCATGCCTCTCGACAGCATTCTGATGGCCGAAGAGTTGCTCGATTTGGCCGAGCGGGCACAGGCCTACACCAATGCCGCTGGCGTCGCCATCGCCCTGTTGCGCGGCAAGGATCTGCTGGTCCGCACCTGCGCCGGCAATGCCCTTGAAGTCGGCACCCTGATCCCGGCCTCGGACGTCTTTATCGCCGAGTGCCTCAACCGACGCAGGCCCCTGTGCTGCCGCGACATCGAATCCGACCCACGCATCGGCCCCACGTTCCGCGCCCTGAAGACGCGCTCGCTGATCGCCATCCCCATCTGCGGCCAGCCCGAGATGCGCGGTGTCATGGTGGTCATCGCTCCGCTGCCCAACGCCTTTCAGCCGACCCACACCGCCATCCTGATGACGCTCAGCGACATCATCAGCACCAAGCTGGCAGCCCGCGAAGCTCCCGAGATGCAGGTCGAGATCGTGGACAATCCTCCGCCGGCACTCACGGTGGCGCCCGAGCCCGCGCCCAAGATGAAGGTTGCGGTAATGCCCGTGGCCGCACCGGCTACGATACAAGTCGCGCCGGCCTCGGTCCAGGTCGCCTCTGCGCCACTCACACCGGCTCTGGCGTCCCCGCACTTCGAAGCGAAACCAGATACGCCGCAAACCACGGCTAAGCAAGCCGTCAAGCGTGGGGATGCGCCCGTCCAAGCCGCCGCGCCCGCTAACCCTCCCGCCAGCGCGCCTGCGCAGATGGTTCCGGCCGCCCTGTTGAAGGATGAGCCTCTGCCCCTGGTGGAAGCAAAGAACCCCGAGCCGGATCCGGGGCTGCTCAATCCGGCCGAAGATCCCGGCCGCTTCGCGCCGCAGAGCGCGTTCGGTGCGACGGCTGTCACCGCGCCGGTACGGCTGGTGCCGGTGAAGATTGCCCGCAAGCCGGTTGTGCCGGATGCCGCCGCCAGCAGACTGTCTCCCGCAGCGCCGATAGCCGCTCCAACGCTCGCTTCGTTGGAAGCGCTAAACGAGGAATCTGGCAAGCGCCGTTTTCTTATCCCCGCGATCGGCGTGGCTGCGGCGCTGGTTCTGGCCGCCGTCCTGTGGATGTATCGCTCGACCTCAGCCGAAACCGCGCCGCCCACGATTCCCGTGCCGGCCGCCGTTGCCGTTTCCCCGCCGCCCGCTGCGCCCGTCGCGGCCGACGCGCAACCGCTTGCGAAAAACGTATCGCTCACGGCCAGCGAACCGGTCGCGCCGCCCGCCATCGCGGAGGCCGCGCAACCCAAGCCCTCGAAGGCGCGCGAAACGCAAGCCGCGACGCCGGAGGCAAAACATGAGCCGGCCAATCGAGTGAGCGAGGTCGCCGCCCAGCAGCCTAAGTCCAAGCAGGAGCCCGAACCTGACATGCCCGCGCCGAGGCTGGTGCTGGCCGCTGCCGGCCCCGAAGTCGCCAACCTCGGCAAGGTACACGTCGCGCTCCCGGCGCCGCCCAAGTCCGAGTTGGTCGCGGCGACGCTGGTATCCCGCACCGCTCCGGTGTACCCGCCCGTCGCCAAGCAGACCGGGATTTACGGCACGGTCTTGATGAGCGTTACAATCGGCGCCAATGGTTCGGTGACCGACGTGCGCGTCATCGACGGCCCGATGCAACTCCGCACCGCTGCCACCGTCGCGGTTCGCCAGTGGCGCTACAAACCGGCGATGCTGAACGGCAAGCCGGTGGACAGCAACGCGCAGGTTCAGATCAATTTCACTCGTTAAGCGGGTGCGCATGGATAGCGACAGCGGCAGCAGGTCCCGGCAAGTGGCCTGCTGCCGCTGTTTTTTTGACTATCACTCGGCAGTGGCCTAGAATCAAGACAGATTCAGGGTCCATGGAGTCGTTGTTCGGGCGCCCGAGACCGACGCCTTGGGCGGGAGGTCATAGATGCTTGGCAAATTGGGTTTGCCCGAAATTCTTGTCATAGCCGCGATTGCCCTGCTGATCTTTGGGCCGGGACGGCTGTCGGAGCTCGGCAAAGGTCTGGGCGAAGGCATCCGCAACTTCAGGTCGTCGCTGAAGGAAGGCGAGCAGCCGGCGGAAAAGAAGTAAGGCGCACATGAAGCCCTCAGGTTCGGCACGGACCAAGAGTCTGTGCCTTTTCTTTTTGCGATCATTGCCGGCCGTGCTCGCGTAACATGCGATACACCAGCGGTACCGGCAGCCCCACCACGTTGAAGTAGCAGCCGTCCAGGCGGCAGATCCAGCGTGAAGCGATGCCCTGAATCGCGTAGGCGCCCGCCTTGTCCATGGGCTCTCCATGAGCGACGTAGAAGGCAATCTCTTCTTCCGTAAGCCGATCGAACGTTACTTCGGTGATCTCGGCGCGCACATCCTCGAACCCATCTCCGATCAGGCAGACACCGGTGGTGACCTGATGCGTGCGCCCGGAGAGCATCCGCAGCATGCGCGCAGCATCGGCGGTATCGGCGGGCTTTTCCAGGATGTGCTCGTCCACGACGACGATCGTGTCCGCGCCTAAAACCAAGTCACTGCCGGCGACCTGCCGGCGGACGGCGCGGGCTTTATCACGCGCCAGACGCTGCGCGTAGTCGAGCGGTGGCTCGCCCGGGAGCGACACTTCGGGCACGTCGGCCGGGCGCACGCTGAACGCGATGCCGGCGTTGCGCAACAGTTCCTGGCGCCGCGGGGAGGCGGAGGCGAGCACGAGCATGAGGAGTTGTAATTGACTCGCAGGCAATTTGCAATTTGAGACTATTTGAGATCGCGGAGTTTGGCACAATGTTCCACGTGGAACAATTGTGGAAATCGTCTTATTTGACCAACTCAGAAGAGGGTGCATGCTTCGCTGAAATCCAGGCGCGGACCGCGCGGAAACAGCCGGGCACGGTCGCCGTAGCCGAGATTGCACAGGAAGTTCGATTTAACGTGGCCTTCGGGAAAGAACTCTTGTCCGGACACGTGGCACTGCCCTGCCGCAAAAAACGCTTCGTCGACCTTGGCGTTGTCGAAGCCTGACATCGGGCCGCAATCCAGACCCAGCGCACGCGCCGCGAGCATCAGGTAAGCGCCTTGCAGAGACGAGTTGCGCTTGGCGGTGATTTCAATGAGCTGTGGATTGCCGACAAACACGTCGCGCATGGCAGGGTTGTGCGGAAACAATTTCGGCAGCTTGTCGTAGAACTTGAGGTCGTACGCGACGATCACGGTCACCGGCGCGGTCATGGTTTTTTCCACGTTGCCGGACGCCAGTGCGGGCCGCAGTCTCTCCTTGGCCTCGCGTGAGCGGAGAAACAGGAAGCGCGCGGGAGAACCATTGGCGCTGGTTGGACCCCATTTCATCACTTCGTAAATCTGGCGCAAGATGTCGTCGCTTACCGGTTTGTCGAGCCACGCAATGTGTGTACGCGCCTCGCGGAAAAGGAGGTTGAGCGCCTCATCGTTTAACCCGTCCATCGATTCGTCCTTTCCATACTTCAGGCGGCTGCCGCTCGATGAGATGTTGCCGGGACGCGCGCCGACTCACCCTTCACCCCGAAGGCACATAGAGTAACGCATGTTGCGGCCGCCGGGGCGGCCGCCGCGCTCTGTTGCGGAGCGGTGCAGCAGGCAGTCCTACAAAACTGGAAGATTACTTCGTCGGGCTCGGGGACGAGCGCGCATCCAGCGGTCACGTCAACGGATGCTAGAATCAACTGATACCTATCGCTAGCCGAAGCCGGCTTGTATTCCATGGATCGCCAGCACATCCGGAATTTCGCGATCATTGCCCACATCGATCACGGGAAGAGCACGCTCTCGGACCGGCTGCTGGAGCTGACGGGAGCGCTCTCAGCGCGGGAAATGCAGGGCCAGGAGCAGGTGCTAGACGCAATGGACCTGGAACGCGAGCGCGGGATCACGATCAAGGCCCACTGCGTGCGCATGAACTACACGGCGCGCGACGGCGAAACCTACCAGCTCAACCTGATTGACACCCCCGGCCACGTGGACTTTTCCTACGAGGTTTCGCGGGCTCTGGCCTCGTGCGAGGGTACGTTGCTGGTGGTGGACGCGACCCAGGGCGTGGAGGCGCAAACGCTGGCCAATTCCTACCTGGCGATCAATCACGGGCTGGAGATCATCCCGGTGATCAACAAGATAGATCTGCAGAGCGCCGACGTGGAGCGAACGAAAGAGATGATCGAGGGCGCGGTGGGACTGGACGCGTCGGAAGCGCTGCTGATCTCGGCCAAGACGGGACAGGGCGTGCCGGAGGTGCTGGAGGCGATCGTGAAGAAAATTCCGCCGCCGAAGGGCTCGGCGGACGCGCGCCTGCAGGCGCTGATCTTCGATTCGTGGTTCGATTCCTATCGTGGGGTCGGCGTGCTGACGCGCGTCTTTCAGGGAACGCTGCGCAGGAAGCAGAAGATCCGGCTGTGGTCGAACGCAAAGGTGTTCGAGGTGGAAGTGCTGGGCGTGCAGTCGCCCAAGCCAGTCGAGGTAGATGAACTGGTGGCCGGCGAGGTGGGCTTCATCTTCGCCAACCTGAAGAACGTTGCCGACACCAAGATCGGCGACACCATCACCGACGACGAGCGGCCGGCGATCGAGCCGCTGCCGGGCTTTGAAGAGCTGAAGCCGATGGTGTTCGCCGGCATGTACACGGTGGACGCGCACGAGCACACGATGCTGCGCGAGGCATTGGAGAAGCTGCGGCTGAACGACTCGTCATTCTTCTTCGAGCCGGAAAGCTCGGTGGCACTGGGGTTCGGATTCCGCTGCGGGTTTCTCGGCCTGCTGCACATGGACATCATCCAGCAGCGGCTGGAGCGGGAATTCAACCTCGACCTGATCACCACCGCGCCGGGCGTGCGCTTCCGGGTGACCAAGGCCGACGGCGAGGTGATGGAGGTTGACAATCCCTCGAAGTGGCCGCCGCAGGGCGAAATCCAGAAGATTGAAGAACCGATTATCCTGGCGACCATCATTTCGCGCGAGGAATATGTCGGCGCGATCTTCAAGCTGGTGGAAGAAAAGCGCGGCAAGCAAAAAAATTTCGAGTACCTCAGCGGCGGCCGCGTGATGCTCAGCTACGAACTGCCGCTCAACGAGATCGTGCTGGATTTTTACGACAAACTGAAGAGCGTCTCGCGCGGGTACGCGTCGCTGGATTACCATTTCGCCGGCTACTGGGAGTCGGAGATGGTGAAGCTCGACATCCTAGTGGCGGGCGATGCGGTGGATGCGCTCTCCATCATCGTGCATCGCGAATTCGCCTACGAACGCGGGCGGGCGCTGGTCTCGAAGATGCGCGAGTTGATCCCACGCCAGATGTTCGAGGTCGCCATCCAAGCGGCGATCGGCGCCAAGGTGATCGCGCGCGAAACCGTCGGGGCCATGCGCAAGAACGTGCTTGCCAAATGCTACGGCGGCGACATCACCCGCAAGCGCAAGCTGCTGGAAAAACAGAAGGCAGGCAAGCGGCGCATGAAAAGAATCGGCAAAGTGGATATTCCCCAGGAGGCTTTCCTGGCGGTGTTGCGCGTCGGCGAAGAATAGGCGAACCGAATTGGCGGCGAGCGATCACCATTTCCGGAAAAGCTCGCCAAATAGGGATTTATCCACAACCCAGCAGCACCGCCGCAAGCCGCGTCGCATTTTTCATCAGATTGAAATGTGCAAATCTCCCAGTGGGTCAACCACCAAAGTGGGGTTTATTCCGGGGAGAGATGGTCGGCGGCCGCTAACAGCTAACATGTTGATTCTTGACCGACTTGTCCTTTGCCCAAGCTCCTAGGCAGACTGTGTAAGTATCTGTCCTGTTGCGGGTTGTGGCAGGAGCGGCAAGGAATTGCACAGCCTTTTCCACAGACTTGCGGAAAAAGACCCGGCCTTCCAGCCAAAATGGCCGGTATCCGGATGGCCGATTCGCAGAATGAGAAATCAGAAGGCCGCCCGATGGCGGCCTTGTGATCGAAAGGAGTTCGGCTAGGGCTTGGGCGCAGGCGGCTTCGGAGCGGGCGGACGCGCGGCGGTTCCGCCGGCCGGCTTGGCAGCCGGGGCTGCAACGGCGGGCGCAGGAACGCCGGACTGGGTGTTATACGCGCTCACGATTTCCTGCGTGACGTCGGTGTTCGCCGCCGCCCAGAGCACCGGGCTCTGCTGGCTGGACACGTCAATGATCACCGAGTAGCCGTTCTGCTTGGCAAACTTGTCGAGCACTTCCAGCAGCTTGCCGCCAATGCGATTGGCAATGTCGTTCTGCTGGCCCTGGAATTCCGCCTGGGCGTCTTCCACCTGGCGCTGCAGGGTCTTCTGCTTGGTCTCGATGTTCTTGACCATGTCGGCGCGCGCCTGCTCGTTGAGCTTGTCGCTTTGGGTTTGCAACTGCTTCTTCAGGTTTTCGATTTCCTGATTCAGGTTGTTGAGCGCGGCCTGCGTCGGTTCGAACTTTTTCTGCAGAGCTTCCAGGTCACGACGGCCCTCGTTGGTCGACACGATCGCATTCTGGATGTTGATGATGCCGATGCGGGTGGTGGCGGAACCCGCGGCGGGGCTGGATGGGGCAGCGGCGGTACCGGTCTGTGCCAGCGCGGTTACAGTCAGAAGCGCCGCCGACAGAGTAAAGCGGAGAAGCTTACGTGTCATGGGTTGGTTTTGAACTCCTTGGAAATGCTTGGTTCGAACTTCCTCGGAAACACCTCAGACGGGCACTCTCCGTGCATAGGTGCCGTGGGAGCTACGATTATAGGGCGAGCGCGGGCCAGCGTCAAACCTGCATCTGAGATCGGCCGCGCACTTTGCCCCTAGAACGTCGTGGCCACGGTGAAGCGGAACGTTGTCTTGGGCTCTTTCAGGTTCCATCCCGGAACATAGGTGCTGATCGCCTGCTGGTAACTGTATTTTCCGGCATCGTTGTTCGGGAACATGCTGGGCGATATCAGGTTGGGCGTGTCGGCGAAAGTGTCGAGCCGGAGCGGATTGTAGGCCCAGTAAATGCGGAACGGGGCATTCACTACCGGCATAATCACCTGGACCTCCAGCCCGGTCGAGGCGCGCGGGATCCAGTTGGACGCACCGACAATCTTCAAGCTCTTGCCGAACGACTGCGCCACGCCGCCGACGCAATTGAAAGCCACGTCGAGCGCCGGACAGCCGAATGCGGTGGTGTTCAGGGTGTTCAACTGCACGGCATTGATCTGCAACTGCGAGGGCCGGACGATACCGTCGAATCCGATGTCGAAAAACGGCGCCAGCGTGACCGGGCCAACGATGGGAATGCGGTATTCCACATTAGCAATCGCGTTGGTATCGCCGCCCGGGAACAGGATGCGGCTCACCGGAAGCGGTACGGTGACATTGCCCTGGCGCGGGTTGTTGGGATCCTTGGGGACGGGGATGCCACTGGGATTGGTGAGCGGGAAATCCACGCGCTCAACGAAGAAGGCGACCGGGGAAACGGCGCGGATGTCGAAGCCGCGGATGTCAGTGTCGCCGCCCATGAAGAAGCGTTCAAAGGGCGGCGCCACGTGCCCGGCGTAGCCGCTGATGAAGGAACCCTGGAGGCGGATTCCGAGACTGTTGTGGCCTTCTGAGTTGGGCTTCAGGCCCTTCATCGGAGTCCAGCGCGTGTAGGAAGCGAGCGGGCGGAAGAAGGACACGTTGCCGCCTAGGCCGGCAAAATCGCCGCCGATGAAAATGTTGCGCCCGCGGTGCGGATGCACGGGGCTGTCCACCGTGTTCCAGGTAAAGCTGGGAATGATCTTGCTGGTGACGATGCCGGATAGCGAGTTGGGGCCGGAAATGTTGCGGAAATTCAGCTCCTGGAAATACAGGCGCGAGAAGTCGCTGAACACGTTGATGGAGGACACATCGAACGAGTAGCCCAGGGAGAGGCGCTTGAACGACCGCCGGATGGGATAGCTGATCGAAGTGGTGAAGCCGGTCCGCGATTGGCTGAAGTTCTGTAGGGATTGAAGGATGTTCTGGGGCAGATTGAGAACCTGGCCGCTGGCGATATTCGCCTCCTGCGCCTGGTTGAAATTGAAACGCTGGTTGAATACCGTGAACCCGAACTGCAGCGGGCGGTCGAACATGTAGGGCTCGGTGAAGCCGAAGGACAAGTTGCGCTGGCGGCTGCCCACGCTGGCCTGCAGGGTGAGGGTTTCACCCAGACCGAGGAAATTGTTGGTCTCATAGGTCAGGCCGATGAAGGAACCGGCCAAGCCGCTGACGCCGCCGCTCAGGCCGATGCTGTTCTTGCCCTTCTCCTTCACCTTCAAGGTAATATCGACCGTGCCTTCCTGGTTGTTCTGCTTGACCTCGGAATCCTGCTCCGGCTTGAGCGCGTCGAAGTAGCCGAGCTGGTTGAGCCGCAGGATGCTCAGCTCCCAGAGACGGCTGTTGTAAACCTGTCCTTCCTCGACCGCCAGCTCGCGGCGGATGACTTTGTCGCGCGTGGTGGTGTTGCCCTTGAATTCGATGCGCCGGACATAGAACGGCTTGCCCTCGTCGAGGTCGATGGTCAGGCTGATCAGCTTCTTCTCATCATCGAACTGCGTGTCCGGCACCGGCGTGAAGTTGATGTAGCCCAATTCGCCGTAGGCATCGCGCAGGTTTTTCAGCCCCTTGCGCACCAGTTCGATATTGAAGATCTCGCCATCCTTCATCGGTACCAGCCGGCGCAGGAACGAGGCGTTGGGGATGGCCTTGGCGCCGGTGAACTTGATTTCCTTGAGGTGATACCGGTCGCCTTCCTCGATCGGGATGGTGATATCCACCACCTTGCCCGCGCCCTTCTGAATCAGCGGGATGTGAAACCCGCCGCCGGTGTCGCGGATTTGCGTCTTGGGGTCCTGCACTACCGCCTTGAAGTAGCCGCGGCGCTGGAACGCGTCGCGCACCATTTCGGCATCCTCGCTCAGCTTGCCGGCGTTGTAGGTCTTGCTGAAGATGTTTTCCAGGAAGATGGAATGCGGGATGCCGATGGGCCGCATGTTGCGCATGGCGTAACGCAGCTCCCGGCTGCCGACGTGCTTGTTGCCTTCGAATTTGATCTTCCCGACCTTGACCTTCGGGCCTTCCTTCACCACGAATGTGATGCCCACCGCAGCGGGAGGAATGGGGCGCACCTCGGTTTGAATGGTGGCGAACTGGCGGCCGTGTTCGGCGAGCAGTTCCTTGATGACCACTTCCGCGCGCTTGACTCGCGTAGGGTCGTACTGGCTTTCCTGGGTGAGGGAAACCTTGCGCTCCTTGAAGCGGTCCAGCACGTCGCTCTGCGAGACCGAGCTCAGGCCCACGTACTTGATCTCGCGGATGGTGGGCTTTTCCTTAACGTAGATATGGATGTCCCAGCCTTGCGGCGTCTGCTCACGCTCGAAACGGATGTCGTCAAAATAGCCGGTGTTCCACAACGAGTTGAAGTCGCGTTCCAGGGCGGCCTGGTCGTACGGGTCGCCCGGCTTGCTGAAGATGCGGGCGCGGACGGTCTCGGCCGGAATGCGGCGGTTGCCGTGGACGAGGATATCGTGGATCAGGCCCTGTTGGGCGGAGGCGGGAACGACAGACAGGGAAAATAAGCTTAAGACGAGGAAAGCGAATGCCGCCATCCGCCTTCCTGCCCGCGCAGGAAAGGCGCGGGTAGGCGACGCCGCTGAACGACAGACAACGGCCAGAACATGATCCGCAGAATTAAGAATAGTCCGACCTCAATAGCCAGTAGTTGCGGAATCGGCCATTATACAAGCCCGCGCGCATTTCACGTCAAAGTCGCGTCACGTGCCGATCCCGCCACGCCGCGCGCACATTTCTTCAACCCGCGCGCCGCGCGAATCTCTCGCTCACGGCACCGCCGTTGAGGCACGCAATTGCCCGATCACTCCCAACTCGGACGTCGCAACGCACAACTGGATTTGGCTTGCGCCCAATACGGAATCTTGCCACAATCCGCCGCACTTGGGCGGTTGTCCGAACGCGTTCACCCGAGGTGCTTCATGTTCCACCTGCCGCCTGTTCTTACCGATGCCTCCCTTCTCCTTCTGCGCTTGATGATTGCCGCGGTCTTCTTCTCCAGTGGATGGAGCCACGCCAAGGATACGGCCGGGCGCAGCCAGAGCATCGGCATGAGCCAAGGATTTACTCTGTTCCTGGGTATTGCCGAGATCGCGGGCAGCCTCGGCGTCGGCTTCGGCGTCCTGACCCAACTCGCCGCCTTGGGTCTCATCCTCGTCATGCTGGGCGCCATCCAGAAGAAGATCTTTGCTCCGACCAGTGGGGCAGAAAACCCATCCTGCTCACCTCGTTCATCATCGCCCTGATCGCCTATCTCGGCCTCGCCCTGACGCAGAGCATC
>JAIQFM010000030.1 GCA_020073285.1 Terriglobia bacterium
GACCTGCACGCGGCGGCCGATTTCCTCGGGCCGGGCGCGGTGGAGGTCAACCGCTACCAATCCGAGATCACCGACATCGTGCGCCGGCGCGGCGTGTTCGGCCAGCGCATCAAGCAGATGCCCGCCACCGGGCATCCCTCGCGCTTCTTCGAGCAGACGGCGATCGCTTCGCCGGCCGCGGCCGACGCCTTCGTCGACCCGCGCAACATCGTCGCCACCGTCGGCACCATCACGCGTGCCGAGCGCAGCGTGCCGCTGAAAGCGCTGGTCTCGCAGATCAACTACAACCTCTTCGACCTCGAGGTGGGGCAACAGCAGTCGCAGTTCGCCTTCCTCCAGGCCAAGGACTTGGCCGACGCCGTGGACGGCCTGATGCGCACTCACGACGTCGCGCTGTGGAACGGCAACGACTCTTCCCTGTCGGCGCCCACCACCAATCAGTACTTCGGCGCCGCGGGCCAGATCGCCGGCGGCGGCAATGTCGCCACCATTCACCGCGCCGATCCCAGCATCGTCGATGGACTGAAGGCGATCATCGCCGGCATGGTCGCGAACTCCTCCTACGAAGTTCGCCCCAGCGCCATCTACGCCAACCCGGTGCTGCTCGACCTGGTCGACCGCGAAATGAAGTCGCAGTTCAACGTCGTGCTCTCCACCACCGAGATCGCCGCCGGCCTGTGCGTGAAGACGCTCTCCACGCAGGCGGGCGACCTGCCGCTCATCCCCGAGTGGTCGCTCCCTTACACCGGCACGCCCGGCACCGATGCCATCTTCCCCGCCTACATCGTGAGCGAGGACATGATCGAGTACCACTGGCTCACCGACCCCAACCCGCGCGTCTTCCAGTTGGGCCTGAGCGGCTCGCTGGCACAGCAGATGGTGGTGGTGAAGTTCGGCGCCGTCGTCGTCAAGGGCGCCGGCTACTCGCACTACAAAGTGAACGTGGAGCGATAAACACACTAGGCATCAGGCTTCAGGCGCCAGGCTCCCGCCGGTTTTCCTGAAGCCTGCAGCCTGAAGCCTGGAGCCTTTCTTCATGAATTATCTGACTCCCGACGAATACGAGGCGTACGGGCTGGAGGCGACCACTTCCGCCGCGTGGATCGCCGCCGCCTCAGCGCTCATCGACGCCCACTGCCGACGTCCCACCCTCGACGTGGCGCAGTATCGCGAGCGCGCGCGCCTCGACTGCGGGCGCAACACGGTCCGCCTGAGCTACCTCCCTCTGGCGCCGGTTGCGCCCGCCCCAACTCCGTTTGTCACCGTGCAAGCCCGCTACGGCGTGCCACGCCGCGGTGAGGGCCTCGGCGACGCGGCCAACGAGATCGCGCAGGCATTCTCGCTGCCGGGCTCGTGGACCACGCTGGATTCCTCGACGATCGAATGGATCGCCGACAGCGGAGAAATAACGCTGCCCGCCAACGCGCTCGGCCTGAGCTTTAATGAGCTGGATGTGACCTATAACGCAGGGTTCGGTGATCTGCCTGCGCCGGTGAAGGTCGCATGCGCGCAGATCGTGCGCAACGCCCAGGCCACGCCCGCGCTCAACGTTCGCGCCGGCTCTCTCGCCAACATGCACCTGGAATATTTCGCCGACACGCTCGTGGACCCCACCGTCCGCAAGCTGCTGGCGCCCTACGTAGCGCAGAAACTCTGACGCCGGGCACTGGCCACAGAGGGCACAGAGGAATTTGTTCACTAGCCGATGTGCACAGCGCACGAGAAACCGGAAAAGCTTTGCCTGTTGGCCTCCGTGTCCTCTGTGGCTAACGGCCCCGTTCAAGGACAAGACAAATGTCCGATATCACCATGAACTCTCGTACCGCCGCCCTGGCCCGCGCCGCCGAAGCCATGCTGCGCGCGCTCGGCGGCGGCGATGTTGTGATTCGCTGTCCCGTCGCGCCCGCCGGCAATGCGGCGAACGCCGAACTCGGCATCGAAGGCCCGGTCACCGAGGACCTCTCGATCACGCCGGCGGTCGCGCGCTCCAGTGTGGCCCGGGCGTCTGACTCGGGATTGCGCTTGGAATTCCTCTTCGCGCCTGCCTCGCTCGCGCGTTATCTCGACGATCGCGGCGAATCGGCGGAAGACTTCTTCGCTGGCGCCCTTGGCATCGTCCACGGTCAAAAGCTCCTGCACGTGGAGAGCATGACTGCCGAGTCGTTCGCCGGCACGCCGTACCTCTACCGCGTCGTTGCCGCTGAAACTAGCTGACAGTTGAGAGTCCTTATGCAATTTGCCAAAGACAGCTTCTACATCGCCCTGCGCGATCGCCTCGCGGCGGTCAATCCGGCGCGAACCGTGGTGGTCGAGGGTCGCATGCGGCCGGCCGTGCTGGTGGACGAAAACGAGCCCGCCAATTCCGCACCGCCGCTGCCCAACGCCTTTCACCTGACCTGGGGAATCCCCGCGTTCGTGAAGGGCACGGAGTTCGCGCGCCGCCCGCTGATGAAGATCGACTGCCTCTTCTTCTATCGTGCCGGCGGCGCGCAGCCCGGAGCCGTGGACCGGGGCCGCGCCCTGGCTGCGCTCGACTCCGAACTGTTGCGCCTCGTCTCGCCGCCGCGCACACCCAAATGCGACTGCGCCCCCACGCCGCCGGTCAGCCTGGGCAGCACCGTGTTTTGGGGCCTGCCGGAATTCGGCGACATCGAGATCGCACCCGATGAGCTGAAGCGCAAGGCGCGCCTCGCCGTCTTCTTCTTTCCCGAGGTGGACCAGGCATGAGCAGCTTCGCACCCCGTGGTCCCATGGCCGCCATCTCCCGGCGCACGCGCGCCTACTTCGCCCCGGTGAATCGCGAAACCGGCGCACCGGCGATCTACGATCCGTCCAAGCACGGCGCTTTCGACCTGGACGCGCCGCCTGCGCCGTGGATCGACCTGGGCTGGGTCGAAACCCTGAAGCGTATTCCCGCGACCTCGTTCGCCACCGTACGCGCGGGCGCGAAAGGGGCGCCGGCCGCACAGTTGCGCCAGAAGCTGGGTGCGCGCGTGGAGTTCGAATTTCGCGAGTGGGGCAAATTGCAGATGGCGCTCGCCGGCGGATCGCAGCACATGAACGTCCTCGCCGCCGACGTCAACGCCGACGCCATGCCCTCCGGCGGCAGCCCGCTCTCGGCCGTCGCCGTGCTGCCCGGCTCCACCGCGCAGGAACTCATCTTTGGCGCCGGCGCGGTGGACGCGTTCGCGGACGGCGACCTGCTTGCCGTGGACAGAGATTATCAGCAGCAGACCGGCTACGTCGGCACCGGCGTCGCGGGCGCGTACGTCAACAACCCCGTGGACGTGCTGCGCGACCGTCACTACGTGCGCCGCGTCACCTTCAACGTCGGCCGCGTAGCCCTGAAAACCGTCACCACCGTTATCCTCGCGCAACCTCTGATCGGCGGCGTGCCGCCCGCGGGCGCATCGGCGCAGAAGGTGGTCGCGTTCGTGGACCGCGAAGGCGGCGGCTTCTTCCAGGAGTGGTCGGCGCTGTTCGTGCTCGAGCAGGAGAGCGGCGCGCGCGTCTGCTTCCACTATCCGCGCCTGCAACCGGCCGCGCCGGCGGAAGAGACGCGCTTCGAACTGCCCGTATCGCTCAGCGGCTGGGCGCTGCACGCGTCGTTCCTCGCTCTGCCGCTCACCGACCTCAACGACGGCGAGCAGGTGCTCTGCTACCGCAGCTTTTTCCCCGCGCCCTCCTCGGCGCTGTACTGAGCAAGTCTTCAGCCGTCGGTTCATCGGCCGCCAGGAAAAACTGCCTGGAACCGTTGGCCGGCGGCTGAAGACTGACCACTGAGCAAGCCCATGAAACTGACGATTGATAATTTCGACGGCGCCGGCGCACGCAACTACACCGCCGCACTCGACGCCGATCGCCCGCCGCGCGTGCATCGGCGCCTAAATCGGCCCGCCGAGTTGCGGGCGTCGCTCGTCGCTGGCGATGCGCAGTTTGTCGTGCCAACCCGCGGCGCTCGCGTGGTTCTGGCGCGCAACGACGGCGAAAAGATCTTCACCGGCTACCTCGCCGTCGCTCCGGAGTACGAATACCTCGGCTGGGGCGCGCGCGGCCCCGTTTATCGCTACGCGCTGCGGGCCGCCGGCGACGAGTTCTTGCTCGACAACAAAACGCTCCCGCGGCGAGCCCCGTTCACCCATCGCGCCGCCGGGGATGCGCTGAAACAGCTCGCGGAGGACCTCCGGCCCGGAACGTTCGGCTGTGGCGGCGTCGAGGACCTCGCCATCATTCCCGGCTATTTTGTGGATTCGCGCAAACCGTGGTCCGAGCACGCGGCCGCTCTCGCCCTGCTCAGCCGCGCCTCCTATCGCGCCCACGACGGCCAGTTGTTTTTTCGTCCCGTCGGGGCGGTCGAGCACGCGCTCGACGAAGCCGCGCCCCTCTTCTGTCCCGACGCGCTGAAGCTCAGCGCGTCACAGCGCCTTGTGAACGATGTCACCGTGGTCGGGTACGTCGAACCGTCCGCCTACGTGAAGGACTACTTCCTCGGCGACGGCTACACGCTGCACTTCTACTTGTCCGAAGTGCCGTACGGGCGCAGCACATCGCTGTTGCTCGATGAGGAATACACCGGCAGCGCGCTGCGCCCGACAGCGTGGCTGCTCAACGATCCTGCGCATGCGGTCGCCGTCGCCGGCGGCAAGCTGCGCATCGAGGGCGGCGCGACCGTCCGCTTCGCCGAAGCCATCGAACTCGGAGGCGCGCTCGTCTTGCGGCACGGTGACATCAGCTTTACCGCCGCGTCTGACGGCGCGTTGGGTGGACTGTACACCGGCGCGGTGTCGCTCGCTGACTGCTTCGCCGGATTCCGCGTTACGCCCTCGGGCGCGCAATCGGTAATCGCCCCCATCGTCAACGGCGCGCCCGCCGGTACCACCATGACCACCATTGCCGGGCATCGCTACGTGCTGACCACTCGCCTCTACGCCTCGGAAATTTTTCGGCGCACCCAGACCTTTCATTCGTCGCCGCACCCGGCCGCCAGCGGGCGCGGCGGCGCGGCGATTGCGGCGGCGGTGCGCGTCATCCTGGAAGCGCACGATCTTGATCCCAACAATCCGCCGACCATCGTCTCCGCTTCCACCGTGCTCTTCGACGGCCGCCTGCCCGCCGCGCCGGACTTCTGCACCTATGCCCTGCTCGACGGCGCCGGCCTGCATGCCTCGCTAGCCTTCACCGGCATCCTGCGCGCGATGGACGCCGAAGTGCGAAGCTGCTCCCTGGGTGGCAACTACCGCAGCCGTTTGGTCGGCGCGCTTTCCGAAGGCGCCGAGTGCGGCATCTACGGCACGCCCGAACTCTCGTTCTTTCCGGCGTATGTGCCCGCAGCCAGCGAGAAAATCGTGGTCAGCTACCGCGCCGCCGGCCGCGCCATCGCACGGCTGTGCGATACGGCGAGCATCACCGCCAACGCGACCGGCAATGACGACGGCGTTCGCGGCGCCGTGGTGTCGCTCACCGCGCCGCCCGCCCGCACCACCGACGATTGTGAGCAGGCCGCGCTCGCCTTTCTCGACGACAGCACGCAACCGGCTTGGTCGGGCGAATACGCCGTGTGGAACGGCTCCCTCCCCGGTGCGGCATCGGACGTCCTGCCCGGCGATGCGCTGGCCGTCAACGTTCCCTCGCGCGCCGCCGCGTTCCGCGCCATTGTCCGCGAAGTAGAGATCGAGGCCGCCGACCTCGCCGGCGATGCCGCGCATTACGCCATCAAGTTCTCCACCGATTCCGCCGAGCCGCTCGCTTTCCAACTTGGGCCGGCCGCCAACGCCGCCGTGCCCGAACAAGCTGCAACCGCCCCCGCCAATGGCGCCCCACTTGCGCCCTTGACCGAGGCCGAGGTGATTGACGTCACCTCGACCTCGGTCATGATCGACACGCACGCCGATCCGCCCGCGGGCGGCGGCTTCGAAATTCGGCGCAGCGACGCCGCCTGGGGGGCGGACAACGATCGCAACCTGATCGGCCGCTACACCGACCCGGTGTTGTTCCTGGCGCGCCTCTCACGCGTGCAGGACTTTTATATTCGCCAGTACGACGCCTCGGCGCCGCCGCGCTACTCGCAACACTCCGCGCTGTTGCACGTCGATTATCCCTTGTAGTACCGGGGCCGATTCTCATCCACAGGAACGCACATCATGCATGAATTCGCCGTCACTGACTTTGAGCGCCAGGTGCTGGAAGACCTTGCCGAGATCAAGACCAACATGCACTGGCTCCTCGGGAATGGAAAACCTGGCTACATCCAGGAACTCACGGAGCGCGTCAATCGCCATGAGCGGGTTGTGCAACGCTTCACTGGCATTGGCTGCTTCCTCGCCACCCTGCTGACCCTGGTCCACGTCGGCCTCGACTACCTCCGCTGGAACCGCTGAGCGCTATGACCAAGCCAGAATTTCTTGCGGCCGCCACCCGCGCCGCGCTCGCCGCTTCGCGCATCAGCGCCTTTCCGCCCGGTATCACCGTCTCGCAGGCGGCGCTGGAAAGCAATTGGGGACAGTCGCGCCTTGCTCGCGATGCCCACAATTACTTCGGCATAAAGGCGCACGGCGCGCACGCGCGCGTCACCTATCCGACGCTTGAGCACGTAAACGGCCGCGACCTGCGCGTCATCGCCCAGTTCGCGTGCTACGACTCGATGGAGGAATGTTTCGCCGACCGCGACCGCCTGATCGCAAACTCGAGCTGTTACTCCGAAGCTCGCTCCTGCCGCACCGATCCCGTGGCCTTCGCGCGCGCCCTCGCCGCTCACTGGGCCACCGATCCGCGGTACGCGGAGAAGCTCCTGCGCGTCTATCGCGAGAACCGCCTCGACACGCTGGATTCCGAATCACCCATCACCCGATCTTTAAACAATAAGGAGCAGACATGAATTTCCTGGCAACACTACTTCGTGGCATCGCCTTCGTCCCGTCCGTCGTGCAGGGCGTCGAAGCCGTTTTCGGAAGCAAGAGCGGAGCGGACAAGAAGGAGGCCGCATTGAACTTCGTGGCCTCGGCGCTCTCCATCACCCAGGCCGTGACCGCGAAAGAGATCGCGGACCCCGAAACGTTCCGCAACGGCCTCGGCCAGATTATCGACGGCACCGTGCAGTGCCTGAACGCTTCCGCCTGGGCAAAGGCGAAATAGTCGGCCGCCGATCGACGCTGATGAACGCCGACGCGGAAAAAAACGGCGGATCGGTTGACCTGCCGTCATCTGCGTTCATCGAGTGAATCTGCGGCTAACCCAAAGGCTCGTTCCACTCCCGCAGGTACTTCGCCACGCCGCGCAGGTACTGGTCCGCGACGGCGCCGTCGATCACGCGGTGGTCATACCCGAGCACCAGGCGGCATATAGATCGTATCGCGATAGAATCTCCGCCGTTCTCGTCGGTGATGACCACCGGCTCTTTCTTGATCGAGCCGACGCCCAGGATCGCCACCTGGGGCTGCATAATGATCGGCAGGCCGAACATCTGCCCGTAGCTGCCCGGGTTGGTGATGGTGAAGGTGCCGCCCGCGACTTCATCGGGAAGCAGCTTCTTGCCGCGCGCACGCTCCGCCAGGTCGAGGATGGCGCGCTGGATGCCGAGGAAATTCAACTCCTCGGCGCGCTGGATCACCGGCACAATTAGTCCCCAATCCAACGCCACCGCGATGCCCAGATTGACATTGCGATGGTAACGGATGTTGTCGCCCTCGACCGAGGCATTGATGATCGGCCAGTTGCGCATCGCTTCGATGGCGGCGCGGCAGAAAAACGGCATCATGGTCAGCCGCGAGCCGGTGCGCTGCTCGAAGCTTGCCTTTTCGCGCTGCCGCATGGCCATCACCCGCGACATGTCCACTTCGAAGACGCTGTGCACGTGCGCGCTGGTGCGCTTCGACTCCACCATGCGCTCGGCGATCTTCTTGCGCATCGGCGACATCGCCACCAGTTCGCCCGGAATCGCCATCGGCTGCTGGCTGGGCATGGCCGGCGCCGCCGCTCCGGGCTGATACGCCGGACGCTGCTCCGCCGGCGGCTGCGGTCCCGCGCTCGCCGCCGCGGCCGGTTGTTGCCCCGGCGCCGGACGACGCTCAATGAACCGTAGGATGTCTTCCTTCGTGATTCGTCCGCCCAGGCCGGTGCCCGCAACCTTGCTGAGCTCGATGCTGTTCTCGCGGGCGATGCGGCGCACCAGCGGCGACGACCGGATGCGCTCCCCCTCCTGTGGCTCGGTCGCATTCGGGAACTCGAGTACCGTCTCGCGCTTCTGTGCCGCCGCTTCCTGATCTTTGGTCTTTGTCGCCGGTGCGGGCCGCTGCATCGCCGGGCTCTCGGTCGAAACCGCAGCCGCCGTAGTTTTCGCCGCGACCTTTGCTGGTTCCGGCGCGCGCAACGACGCTTCTTCCTTGGGAGGCGCGGGCGCGGCGGCCGGTGCTCCCGCGGCCTCGCCCTCGGCGGCGACGGTGCCCACCACGGTGTTCACTTGCACGGTCGTGCCCTCTGGCACCTTGATCTCCCTCAGCACACCCGCCGCCGGCGAGGGAATCTCGGCGTCCACCTTGTCGGTAGAGATTTCGAACAGCGGCTCGTCGCGATTGACTTTGTCGCCCGGCTTCTTCAGCCACTTGGTGATGGTGCCTTCGAAAATCGATTCCCCCATCTGGGGCATGACCACGTCAGTCGGCATCGTCGACCTTCTTTCGCGAATTCAGAACGGGATCACTGCTACAGTGCGCGCGAACACCTCATCCGCAACCGAACATTATAAGACGCGGCGCTCAGTACGCCATCAACCGTCGCGCCGCGCGCACCACGTCCTCCGCCTTGGGCAGGAACCAGTCCTCCAGCGGCGGTGAGAAGGGCACCGGCGTATCTTTCGCGGTGATGCGCACGATGGGCGCGTCCAGCCAGTCGAACGCCTCTTCATTAATGATGGCCGCAACCTCGCCCGCGATGCCGCCGGTCCGCACATCTTCGTGGAGGACGATCGCGCGGTTGGTCTTCTTCACCGTCGCCGCGATCGCCTCGCGGTCCAGCGGCAGCAGCGTGCGCAGGTCCACCACTTCGAGCTCAATGCCTTCTTTGGCCAGTGTTGCCGCGGCCTCCAGCGCCGTGTGGACCATGGCGGCGTAGGCGATCACCGAAACATGGCGTCCGGCGCGCGCCACGCGAGCCTTGCCCAGCGGGACCGTGTAATCGCCTTCGGGCAGCTCTTCCTTGATGCGCCGGTAGAGAAACTTGTGCTCGAAAAATATGACGGGATTGTTGTCGCGAATCGCCGACTTGATCAGCCCCTTGGCGTCGTAGGCCGTTGCCGGGCAGACCACTTTCAGCCCCGGCACGTGCACAAACCACGCTTCGGGATTCTGCGAATGAAACGGCCCGCCGTGCACGCCGCCTCCACTAGGCCCGCGTAAGACGAGCGGCGCCGGCGCGCCCCAGCGAAAATGCGCCTTCGCCACCATGTTGACGATCTGGTTGAAAGCGCAGCCGATGAAGTCCATGAACTGGAACTCGGCGACGGGCCTCATGCCGGTGAGCGATGCGCCGAAGGCCGCGCCCACGATCGCCGACTCGGCAATCGGTGTGTCAATGATTCGCTCCGGCCCGAAGCGGTCCACGAAGCCTTCGGTCACCTTGAACGCGCCGCCGTAGACGCCGATGTCCTCGCCAATGCAGAAGACGCTGGGATCGCGCTCCATCTCTTCCCAGATCCCCTGGCGTATGGCTTCGAGATATGTGACTTCTGGCATAGGTACTTGTTAGAATTTCTAAGCTATGTCCCGGAAAAACAGCAAGAACGGGCGCTCGACTTCCGCGGCGGTTAAGAAGCTGCGTTCGGAGATCGAGCGGTTGGAATCACGGTTGCTAAAAGCGAAAGCGGAATTCGAAGCCACCAGCGAATTCGATGTCGCTGAAGCGGGCGAACTCCTTGACATGCTGGTAGCCCGCGTCGAACGCGAAGGCGAACGTCTGTACCTGCGTCGTGGCAACAAGCGCGTTGCCGCCCTAGTCCCGGCTGACGAGGCTGACTTCTTGAGTGAATGGGAAGACCGCCACGATATTGAGGCGGCGCGCAAGGCGCTGAAAGAGCCGAGCATCCCCTGGGAAGAGGTAAAGAAGGAGCTAGGGCTGTAACGCGGACAGCCATGGCTTACACGATCGCATTCAGCGAATCGGCGGAAAAGCAGCTCCGAAAACTCCCCCAACACGTTCAAGAGCGCGTGGCTCAAGCGTTGCCGTTGATCGCCTCTGACCCGTTCCTCGGCCACGCAAGAAAGCTCGCCGGCCACGAAGACCTTTGGCGCTGGCGTCTGGGCAACTACCGGATCGTTTACCGCGTTGATCAATTCAGAATCCATATTCTTGTTATTCGCGTGGGCCATCGCGCAAACGTGTACCGCGGGTTGTGAACGGGTATTGCCATTGACTCACCTCAGGTGTCCAGCGGTTTCAACCTGCTTCACCCTCACATTCTTTTTCTCGTTCGGATACTTTGGCACCGCGTACTTCACCTTCACCTCGTGGCAGCCCTCGCACCAAACGTCGAGTGGCGTCGTCGCCGCGTCAGGCATAGGTGAATTGACCGCGTACTCGCGATCTTCATTTAGCTGGCGCTCGACGTCGGCGATCAGCTTGTCGTTTTCTTCGCGCGTGAGCCACTTCTTCACGTTGACCAGGTAGTTCTCGAAGCGCGCAATCGGGTCGCGCCGCGTCCAGTACTCGAACAGCGGGCGCGGCACGTACTGCGCCGCGTCGTGGATGGCGTGGCCCTTCATGCGCATCATCTTGGCCTCGATCAGCGTCGGGCCCTCGCCGCGGCGGGCGCGTTCGCAAGCCTCGTGTGCCGCGTCGTACACCTGGCAGGCATCGGTGCCATCCACGATCACGCCCGGAATCCCGTAGGCAATCGCGCGCTCCGCCAGATCTTTCACAAGGAACTGCTCGTCGGTCGGCGTGGAGTACGCCCAGATATTGTTCTCGACGAACAGCACCAGCCCGAGATTCTGCACGGCGGCAAAGTTCAGGCCCTCGTAGGTCACGCCGGTGGACTGCCCGCCGTCGCCGATGTAGGTCATCACCGCGATGTTTCGCCCCTGCAGACGCGCGCCCAGCGCCACGCCAGTGAGCACGGGGATCAGGTCGCCCAGCGTGGATATCGGCGAAACCACGTTTCGTTCGCGGATGTCGCCGAAGTGAGAGCTGGCGTCCTTGCCGAAGGTCGGCGAGCCCGCCTTCGCCATGTACTGCATCATGATGTCGCGCGCGGAGAACCCCTTGACGAGCAGCGAACCCTGGTTGCGGATCATCGGGCCCATCCATTCGTCTTTCTTCAGCGCGTACGTGGAAGCGCAGGAGCACGCCTCCTGCCCGAGCCCGAAGTACACGCCGCCGACGACCTTGCCTTGCTTGTAGAGATTTTCCAGCGCGGCTTCCATGCGCCGGTTGAGCAGCATCCAGCGGTAGATCTCGATGTGCTGCTCGCGCGTGAGATATTTCGATTCGCGGATCGGCGGCGCTGCACGCGAGAGGTCGCCATGCACGATGTAGCGAACTTCTTCACCTTCGCGCTGCTGCTCGATCTTGAAGTCAGGCTTCTCCAGCCGCCAGTCGGCGATGGTGTAGCAGCGCTGGTCGGATGCTTGTGGCGCGGCCACCCTCGGCCGCGAATTCTTCGACGCTGGCGCTTTCGTGTTGTTGGTCTTGCCCGAACGCTTCTTGGCCATGGGCGTGACGGGACATTATTGCACCACCCAACGAGATGGCACACTGCGGGCAGGATTTCAACCGTCCCTACGGGACTTTGACAAATCTTTCGCCGAATCCCGCCACTGAAGTGGCGGGCTATTTTCACATCGTCCCGTACGGGACGGAATGAAAGTAGCCCGGCGGTTTACTGCCGGGTTCACCGCGGTCAGATGAGAGCCCCGTAGGGACGGCTGATATGCCTAGACCCAGAAGGTATCTTCCTCGCCGGCCAATTGGCGCAGCTCTTCCGGCGCGCGCACCGGAACGCCGACCGAGCGCCCGAGCAGCGCATCGAGCGAGTCCACCCACACGACTTGCGAATCGAACACGCGCCCGAAATTGCGTGCCACCGCCTGGGCGACTTCGTCCATAGACGGTGTAGCGCGGCCACACAACTGCTGCTCCAGCGACGTAACCGGCTTGGTCGCGATGCCGCAGGGAACGATGAGCTGGAAATATTCGAGAGGCTGGTTGGTGACATTCAGCGCAAACCCGTGCGAGGTGACGCCGCGCGAGATGTGCACCCCGATGGCGGCGATCTTGGCTTGGGATTCGGGTGTCGGGTAGGGGTCCCTCGACTGCGCTCGCTCGCTTCGCTCGTTCGCTCCGCTCGGGATGACAGCGGTTGAAAGTTGTGTCCAGACGCCGGTCATGCCGGCGACGCGCTCGGTTCCAATACCGTAATCGGCGCAGGTTCGGATCAGCGCTTCTTCCAAGCGGCGCACGTACTCGACCGCGCCCTGCGTCTTGCGCCGCCCGTCGGGTCCAAGGAAACTGCGCAGGTCGAAAATCGGATAGCCGACGAGCTGCCCCGGGCCGTGATAAGTCACGTCGCCGCCGCGGTCGCACTCGAACAGCTCCACGCCGCGCTGCTTCAGCAGTTCATCGGAGGCAAGCACGTTTTCGCGCCGCGCGTTCCGCCCCAGCGTGATGACCGGCGCGTGCTCCAGCAGCACCAGCACATTCGCGATCTCGTTGCTCTTGCGCAACTCGACCAGCCGTTGCTGCAGCCGCAGCCCGGTCGCGTAATCCACAGTGCTGAGTTGAACAACAGAGATAATCAACAGTTTAGCTACGCGGGAACTTCCACGTAGCGAGAATAGCTCTGCGGCTCGGGAATGGGAAATCCGCCACGCCGCAGTCCATCCAGATGAAAGTCGATCGCTTCCTGCATATTGCGTTCGATCTCTTCGCGGGATGCGCCGGTCGATATGCAGCCCGGGAGATCGGGTGAGTACGCGGAGTATCCGGTGTCCGTCTTCTCGATTACCACTAGGTACTTCTTCATTTCAGCCCCGCATGTTTCAAGATGCTATTCAAAGTTCCCGGCGCGACATCGTCGTTGGGCTTACCCGGCACGGTCACGACTGCCGCTTTCGTCGGGTGCTTGTACTGACGATGACTCCCGCGTGTACGGTCGAGAAACCACCCATCCTGCTCTAGCAGCTTGATAATATCTCGAACTTTCATGCGCGACGCGCCTAGAAGTCAATCGCCAGCCCCTCGACGCTCTCCACCGCATCCAGCATGCCTTCGGACAGCGTCGGGTGGGCGTGGATGGTGTACATCAGGTCCTCGACCGTGGCTTCCAGTTCGATCGCGGCCACGGCTTCGGCGATCAGTTCGGTCGCCGACGGCCCGATAATGTGCACCCCGAGAACTTCGCCGTACTTCGCGTCGGAAACGATCTTGATGAACCCCTCGTGCGCGCCGACGATGGACGCGCGCGAATTCGCCGAAAACGGAAATTTCCCGATCTTCGCCGAGCGCCCCGCTTGCTTGGCCGCAGCCTCGGTCAGGCCGACGCTGCCGATTTCGGGATGGCAGTAGGTGCACGCGGGAATCTTGTTGCGGTCAAGCGGCTTGGCGTTTTTCCCGGCGATATGTGCCACCGCCACCTTGGCCGCGATGAATCCGGCGTGCGCCAGTTGCGGCATGCCGGCCACAATGTCACCGGCGGCATAGATGCCCGGTTCGTCGGTTTGCATCCAGCCATCGGCGTGGACGAAGCCGCGCTCGATCTTGATCTTCGTTTTCTCCACGCCAACGTTTTCGGTGCGCGGCTTGCGCCCGACCGCGATCAGCACCTTATCCGCGGTGGCGGTCTGGGACTTGCCGTCCACCTCGAAGCTGACCGCCACGCCGTCCTTGGTCTTCTCCACCTTTTTCACCGACGCATTCACCAGCGTCCTTATATTGCGCTTGCGGAAGGCGCGGTCGAGTTCCTTGGAAATTTCCTCATCCTCCAGCGGCACGATGCGCGGCAGCATTTCCAGCACCGTGCACTCGGCGCCGAAGGAGTTGTAGATGGAAGCAAACTCCACGCCCACGGCGCCCGATCCGACGATGATCAGCGACTTCGGAATGGCGTTCAGGCTGAGGATTTCGATGTTGGTGAGAATGCGGTCGTCGGGCTGCAGTCCGGGCAACATGCGCGCTTCCGAGCCGGTGGCCAGCATCACGTTCTTCGCCTTGACAGTCTTGCGCTCGCCGGCCGCGCCACCCGAGGCGGAGACTTCGACCTCGTGTACGCCGTTCTTGGCGGATCCGGTCAGGCGGCCGTAGCCTGTGATCGTGTCCACCTTGTTCTTGCGCATCAGGAACTCAAGCCCTTTGGCGTGCTTGGTGACAATCTTGTCCTTGCGCTGCTGTACCGCGCCCCAGTTCAGCTTCGGCGTGCCGAGGTCTTCGATCCCAAACTCCTTCGCGGCCTTCAGGTGGTCCCAGAGTTCCGCGTTGAACAGCAGTGCCTTGGTCGGGATGCAGCCCACGTGCAGGCAGGTGCCGCCGAGTTTGCTGTCCTTCTCGATGAGCGCAACTTTCAATCCAAGCTGTCCGGCGCGAATCGCAGCGGTATAGCCGGCCGGGCCGCTGCCGATGATTGCCAAGTCATAAATCTTGTCTGCCACCGTCTAACTCCGTACAGAAATGAATTCGAACCAATCCGCAAACAAGCGATTCTACGATACGGGGGTGTGATGCGCGAACTGCCGGGCTGGCATGGATGTTTCGTGCATTCCTTCGCGTCGCGCCGCCTCTGGTCGTGACGGCTAATCACCGCTCCCGGTGCTCGCCGCCGGCAGAGCAAACACATCGACGCGTGATTCCGCGTTCTTCCCGCGGTACACGCGCTCAGTCGCCTTCTGGAAATCCGACGGCTTCGCCGTGTAAATGTCCACAAACGTCTGCGGATTGATGTCCACCAGCGGGAACCACGTGCTCTGAACCTGTACCATGATGCGGTGCCCGCGACGGAAGGTGTGGTTCACATCCGGCATCACGAACTCCACCTTCGTCGTCTTCCCCGGCTGGAAAGGCTCCGGCTTCGAGTAGCTGTTGCGGAAGCGGCCGCGCATCGGTTCGCCGCGCACCAGTTGCTGGTAGCCGCCCATGTGGACCTCGGCGGGGTTCGGATCCGGATCCGGCGCATCAGTGGGATACACGTCAATCAGCTTGACGATGAAATCCGAATCGGTGCCGCTGGTGGAGACCATCAGGCTGGGCTGCACCGGCCCTGCCAGCGTGATGTCCTCCGGCAAAGGCTCGGTCTGATAGTCGAGCACGTCGGTGCGCCGTCCCTGCAGCCGGTTGTCGCCATCCATGTACGCCCGCGCCATGCCGCCGAACGTGTGATCGAAATACGGCACCGGCTTGTTCGGATCGCTCACGTACTCATCGAACACGTCCCCGCTTTCCGTTGGCGGATGAAACGACAACGTCCCGTTCGCGCCGAAGTAAAGCGTCTTCTTCGCCGCGCTCTTCGGCGGCCAGGCGTCGTACTTGCGCCATTGGTTGGTGCCGGTCTCGAACACGTACGCCGTCGGCAGGTCGTTCGCGCCTTTGCCTTTCAGGTAGTACTCGAAGAATGGGAACTCGATGTGCTCGCGATAAAACTCGCCCGTTCTTGCATTGAAGTGCACGTCGCCCAACTGCTCGCCATCCGTGCGCGCCCAGCAGCCATGGCACCATGGACCCATGACCAGCCGCACCGCTGACGCGGGCGAATTTTTCGCCACCGTCTTGTAGGTGTTCAGCGCGCCGTAGAGATTCTCGGCGTCGAACCAGCCGCCGACCGTCAGCACCGCCGGTTTGATGTCCTTCAAATGCGGCAGGAGGTTGCGCGCCTGCCAGTACGCGTCGTAATTGGGATGCTGCAGGAATTCGTCCCAGAACGCGACCTTGTGATGCAGATACTTTTCGTCGGCCAGCGGCAGCGGCTCAATGCCCTTGTAGAACTCATACCCGTCGTTGGGAATTTTGAACGATCGCTGGTGCCACTCCTTGGCCGGCGCCGCACGCGGCAGGCCGAAGACGGAGATGAATCCGAAAAAGTGCGGCAGGTAAACCGCGCCGTGGTGGTGAAAGTCATCGCCCACGAACCAGTTCGCAATCGGCGCCTGCGGCGACGCCGCTTGCAGCGCGGGATGCGCATTGATTATCCCGGTCGAGGTGTAGAAGCCCGGGTACGAAATCCCCCACATCCCGACTTTACCGTTGTTGTGCGCAACGTTCCTCAGCATCCATTCGATCGTGTCGTAGGTGTCGGTGGACTCGTCCACCGCCTTGCCGCCCTTTTCCGCGGCGTCCTCCGGACGCATGTTCACGAACTCGCCCTCCGACATGAACGCGCCGCGCACGTCCTGGTACACGAAAATGTACTTGCCGCGCGTGAACAGCTCCGACGGCCCCAGCAGTCCCTTGTAATTCTCCGTCCCGTAGGGCGCGACGCTGTACGGCGTGCGGTCGTACATGATCGGGTACGGGTTCGCGGCCGACGCGTCTTTGGGCACGTAAACGCTGGTGAACAGGCGCACGCCGTCGCGCATCGCGACCATGAACTCGTGCTTGGTGTAGTTGGCCTTGACAAATTCGGCGAGCTCTCTCTCTTTCGCCGTGGGCTCGCCGCGCTCCTGCGCCGCGGCCGGCACGACCGCGAGCAGCAGGATGACAAGGCACAGCAGGACTTCCCGCTTCAGCAGGCGCACTCAATCACCTCGTGATGAGATGGGAAGATCAGAACGTCGCATTAAAACGCAACCGACGGCGCGCTTGCAAGCCGCGAACGGAAAGCCGCGGATGTCACGGATCGGCACGGATCAAAATCACCTGCGTTCATCCGTGTAAATCTGTGGCCGTTCTTCCTGAAGCCTGCAGCCAGGAGCCTACGCCAACAGCCTCGCCACATCTTTAGCGAAGTAGGTGAGGATGATGCTCGCTCCGGCGCGCTGGATCGAGGTCAGCGACTCCAGCATCACGCGCTCGCGGTCGATCCATCCATTGCGCGCCGCCGCCTCGATCATCGCGAACTCCCCAGACACCTGATAGGCCGCCACCGGCACTTGGAAGCGCTCGTAGGCGGCGCGAATCACGTCCAGGTACGGCAGCGCCGGCTTCACCATGATGATGTCCGCGCCTTCCTCGAGGTCGAGCTCGATCTCCTTCAGCGCCTCACGGAAGTTGGCCGGGTCCATCTGATAACTGCGCCGATCGCCGAACTGCGGCGCGGAATCGGCCGCCTCGCGGAACGGCCCGTAGAACCCGCTGGCGAATTTCGCGGCGTAGCTGAGGATAGGAGTGTTGGTGAAGCCGTTGTCATCGAGTCCCTTGCGGATCGCCGCCACGCGCCCGTCCATCATGTCGCTGGGCGCGATGATGTCCATGCCCGCCCTCGCCTGCGAAACCGCCGTCTTGGCGAGGATGTCGAGTGTGGCGTCGTTCACGATCTCGAACTCGTCCGCCAGCGCCTGCTGCACCGCGGCGCCCACCGAATGCGTGACCACGACTCGCTGCGCCTCCGGTCGAGGCTTCGCTTTCTGCTGCACGATCCCGCAGTGCCCGTGGCTCATGTACTCGCACAGGCAAACGTCGCCCACCACCATCAGGCCCGGCGCCTCGCGCTTGATCGCCCGCGTGGCGCGCTGCACGATGCCATCGTCGTCCCACGCGCCGGTGGCGATCTCGTCCTTCTTCTCCGGCAGCCCGAACAGGATCACCGCCGGAATACCGAGCGACTTCACCTCGCGCGCTTCCTTCACCGCCTCGTCGACGGAGAGATTGCAGACCCCGGGCATGGAGCGGATTTCCTTGCGCACGCCCTCGCCCGGGCAGACGAACAGCGGGTAGATGAATCCCTCCGGAGTCAGGCGGGTTTCACGCACGAACGAACGCAGTGCGTCGCTGGCGCGCAGGCGGCGTGGACGCTGAATGGGAAAGCTCATCATGACCTCGCGTAAAACTAAATTCTAGCACCGGGAATCGCCCAGCAATGCGCGCAAGGCATGATTTAAGCGGGGGTGATTGCGGTCACAGACGGAGGTGATGAGAGTTGGCGGGAGATCGGGTGACCGGGGGCCGAGGTCCCCCCGAGGGCCCGACCACCCGATCGCCCGATCACCCGATGGTGCTACGCCGAGACGGCGTTGGCGCGTTCCGGTTCCACCAACTTGGGGGAGGCGGAAGTCGAAACCGGTTGCGGGCTCTGCCGCGTCGACTCCGAACGCCGCATGTCAATGCTGCCCTTGAAGTACGCGCCTTCTTCGATGCTGACGCTGTGCGCCGAAATGTCGCCCACCAGCGAACCGCCGTTGCGGATGTCAATGCGCTCGCTGACGTTCACCTGGCCCGTGAGCGATCCGCGCACCACCACCTCGCGCGCGCTGATGTTGGACTGCACTACCGCCTCCGGCCCGATGTTCAGGTAAGCGCCTTCAAGGCCGATTCTTCCCTTCACGCATCCTTCGATGTGCAGCGCCTCGGTTCCGGTGATGTCTCCGGCAATGGTGATGGTCTTGCCGATCACGGCCGCTCCCGGCTGCGGCAGGGCCGACACCCGCGCGGCGATCGTGTTTGCCGGTCGCGGCGTGTCCGACAGCGGTTCGGTCATGGGCGAACTCTTGGGGGGATACACAGGCTTGGAATTCCACATGGCAAATGCCTCCAGGGATCGTGGCGTTCTGAATTGATATCGCGGCCCGGCCCCCAATCACAGGTGCCGATAGGCCATGGCCCGGGGCCATGCCCTTTCAGTGCCTTGCGGCCTCAAAGCGTTTACCATGTTGGTTTGACGTCCTGTACGTCAGGATTAAGAAGTCAGAAGTCAGCACTGAAAACCAGGCGGACCATCGTCGCCGTGCTTCTTAACTTCTTGCTTCTTACTTCTGACTTTCTTATGCCGGAAGCCTTGCGCCACCCCAGCGCGCGCGTGCTGGAATTCGATTCGCTGCGCCAGATGCTGAGCGGCTACGCCTGGTCACCGCTCGGCAAATCGCGCATTGAACGCCTGCAGCCCACCGCCGACCGGGCCTGGATCGAGCGCCAGCAGCAGCTCACCGCCGAGGTCCGAGGCTTCCTCCGCTGCGGCGGACATTTTGATTTTTCCGGGCTCACTGACCCCGCCGCGCTGGTGGAGAAATCGCGCATCGAGGGCGCGGCGCTCGAGACCACCCAGTTGCGCGACATCGTGCTGGTGGTGGACCGCGCCGACGAGTGGCGCCACATCTCGCGGAATCCGCCCTCCTCCATGCGCGCGCCCAAGCCCGGCCAGCCCGGGCAAACCATGGACGAAGCCGGCAATCCCTGGCTCGCAGTCGCCGAGCTCTCCTCCGCCATCGCCGATTTCACCGACTTCCTGCGCTTGTTTCGCAACAAGATCCTGCCCGACGGCACCCTGGACGACCGCGCCTCGCCCGAGCTGGCGCGCCTCCGCCGCGACGTCGAAAAGCAGAAGCGCCTCATCCAGGAATCGCTGCGCGCCTACGTCCGCCGGCTCGCCGAGGGTGGCGCCGCGCAGGAAGAACTGGTCACGATTCGCGGCGAGCGCTTTGTCATTCCGGTCAAGGTCGAGCAGAAGAAGCGCGTGCAGGGCGTGATCCACGGCGCCAGCTCCAGCGGTCAAACCGTGTTTGTCGAGCCCCTGGAAACCATCGAGCAGAACAACGAACTCGTGCGTCTGCTGGAGGAGGAGCAGGAGGAGATCCACCGCATCCTGCTGGAAATGACGCGTCGCGTCGCCGAGCATTCCTGGGCCATCCAGGCTGCCACCGACACGCTCGCCGAACTGGAACTACAGTTCGCCAAGGCGCGGTTCGGTGAAGACTACAACTGCACGCTCGTTAGCTTCGTCGCCGGCAACCGCGTGGCGCAGGGGACCAGCACTGCCGCAATGTCTGTCGACCACAAGCGGGTGGCGCGGGGCGAATCTGGGGTGGCGCAGAGCTTCAGCCCTGCGAATTCAAGCGCCCCTCCCACCGAGGCTTCAGCCCCTGAGGTACTTAACGGCGAATTCGTCCTGCACCATGCCCGTCACCCTCTGCTGGAGCGCACCCTGCGCCCGAAAAATCAGCGCGTGGTCCCCATCTCGGTCGAGCTTGATTCCGATCATTGCCAGTTGGTCGTCACCGGACCCAACACCGGCGGCAAAACCGTTTCTCTCAAGACCATCGGCCTGCTCTCGCTGATGGCGCAGTCCGGGATTCCGGTGCCCGCCGATCGCGCCGAGCTGCCCGTCTTCGACGCCGTGCTGGCCGACATCGGCGACTACCAGTCCATCGAGCAAAACCTCTCGACATTTTCCGCTCACCTCACCAACATTGACTTCATCTCCCGCACCGCGACGCCCGATTCGCTCGTCCTGCTCGACGAACTTGGCTCCTCCACCGATCCCGAGGAAGGCGCGGCACTCGCGGTCGCCATCGCCGAGCACTTTCTCCATATCGGCTGCACCAGCGTGATCTCCACCCATCACACCTCGCTGAAGGTTTACGGCGCGAACACGCCTGGAGTGCTCAATGCGGCCGTCGGCTTCGACGAGCGTACGCTCCAGCCGACCTACGAGCTGCGTGTCGGCGTGCCCGGCGCCTCGGCCGGGATCAACATCGCGCAGCGCCTCGGGCTGAACCCGGCCATCATCGAATCGGCGCGCGCCCGGCTCGGCGCCCAGGCGCAGGATGTCGGAAAGTTTCTCGACCGCCTCCACGCCGAACTGCGCGACGCTGAATCCGAACGCTGCCGCATGCAGGCGCGCGAGCGGGAATTGCAGCGCGAACAAGACCGTCTCGCCGCCGAGGGTATGAAGGAGCAACGCGCGCGCATTCGCGAACTCGATGACAAGCTCGCCTCGTTGCTGCGCGATTTCGAGTACCACGCGCGCGAAGCTGTGCAGGCCGTGCAGGACCGCGCCGCGCAGCAGAAGCTGTCGAAAGAAGCGGAGCGGCGCATGGCCAAGCTGCGTCGCGAATTCCGCGAGCAGTTCGATCAGACCGTCGTCGCTCACACCACCGGTGCCGACCGCGACGACCTGCATGCCCAGCCCCACGTTGTAAAGCGCATCCTCGAGGGCGACACGGTGAAGCTGAAGTCCCTCGGCCGCACTGCCCTGGTGAAGCGCAAGGTGTCCGACGATCAGTACGAGGTCGCCGTCGGCCCGATGACGATGAAAGTTCGGCAGGACGACATCGCGGAAATCGTCGCCCATGCCGCCGATAATCCGGTCAAGGCGGCGCGCGCGCACGGCATCTCCGTCACGCTGGAGAAGGAAGATCTCACCACCCCGACCGAGATCAATGTCATCGGCCGCACCGTGGACGATGCCACCCGCGAAGTCGAGAAATTCGTGGACCGCGCCTTCCTCGCCGGCCTGCCCAAGGTCCGCATCGTGCACGGCAGCGGGATGGGAATTCTGCGTAAAGCTCTGCGCGAATATTTAAAATTGCACCCGCACGTCGCCAGCGTCTCCGAGCCGCCGCAACAGGAAGGCGGCGCCGGCGCGACGGTCGTGGAACTGAGGGTCTGACCGTGAAAGCAGAAACGATTCCCAACCCCCAGCGGATCTGGTCCGATCTGATGGTCGGTAATGAGCGCTTCCACACTGGCCAACCACTGCCGCGCGACCTGCGGCGCGAGCGCGAAACGGTGGCCCAATCCCAGCACCCGAAAGCCCTGGTGCTCGCCTGTAGCGACAGCCGCGTAGCCCCGGAGATCATTTTCGACCAGTGCCTGGGCGACCTGTTTGTCGTCCGCGTCGCCGGCAACGTCGCCGACAAGCTGGCCATCGGCTCGCTCGAATTCGGCGCCGGGGAGCTCGGCGTTTCCTTGCTCGTCGTCATCGGCCACCAGTACTGCCGAGGAGTGCAGGCGGCATGTTCCAGCGAGAAGGCCGGCTCGCCCAACCTGAAGGCGATCATCAAGGCCATTCGAGCTTCCGGCGCTTCGCCAATCGTCGGCACCGCGGGCGATGGAAGCTGGTGCGAGGCGGTGAAAGAAAACGCCCGCTACGTCGCGCGCTCCGTGCTCGATCGCAGCGATCTCCTCCGCGACCGCGCGCAGCGCGGCGAGCTGGCAGTGGTGACCGCCTACTACCACCTCGATACCGGCGTGGTCGAGCGGCTATAGGGGACTTTTTACCCTGTGTTTTCCGACTTTTCCTCAATTTCTTGCCCAGTTTTCCACAGGCATTCAACAGAAATGAGTAGATTTACTCTTGTGGACGCACAGCGCGCCTGAGAATCTGGTAACGGTCTCTCTTGCGGCGTCTCTATGAACGACAATCTACCCCGGGCCCCCGAGTGGATACCGGAGTCTGAGTTCCGCGATACACTGCTCATGCAGCAATTGCCGGCCGCTCTGCGGAAGAAAAATCTGTTCTGGATCAACGCGCGCCAGTACCTCGCGCATGACGACGCGCAGTTGCCCCCGGAAGATTACCTCCGCCACTGGAAAAGGATTTACGAGTGCTGCTTGTCGCATGACCTCTGCACCTTGCGGCGTCTTTCCTATCTCAGCTTCGATGCGCCCGGGGAATACGACATCCACTAGTCGCCACGGCCATCGCTGAGCACTGACCACTGTCTCATGGCGAACCCCGGCGATTTCGCGTACACCGTCAAGCAGCAGGCCGATATCGTCCGCATCGTCGGCGAGTATGTGAAGCTGAAGAAGTCCGGCGCGCAGAACTTCACCGGCCTCTGCCCCTTTCACAACGAGAAAACCGGGTCGTTCTCGGTGCACGCCACCCGCCAGTTCTACCACTGCTTCGGCTGCGGCGCTTCCGGCGACGTTTTCAGCTTCGTGCAAAAGATCGAGAACATCACCTTCCCGGAGGCGGTGCGCGCCGTCGCCCAGAAGGTCGGCATCCCGCCGCCCAAAGTCACATTCAGCAGTCCGGAGGAAGCGCGCGAAGCTCATCAACGCGGCGCACTGCTCGACATCCACGAGCGCGCCTGCGAGTTCTTCCAGGAACAGTTGCGCAAGCCGGAAGGCGCCCACGCCCACGAGTACCTCACCGGCCGCGGCCTCGCCGCGGAGACGATCTCGCGCTTTCGCATCGGCTACGCCCCCGACTCCGGTTTCCTGCTGCGCGACCTTCTGAAACGTGATTTCGAGGAAGACATCCTGAAGGCCAGCGGGCTGTTCTCGTGGAAAGAAGTCGATGGTCGATGGTCGATGGCCGATGGCAAAACCGATTCTGACCGGCCATCGACCATCGACCAACGACCATCGACGCTTCCCGAACCGCCGTCGACCGTAGACCGCCGACCGTCGACCATTTATTCCAAATTCCGCAACCGCGTCCTCTTTCCCATCTGCAACGAAGGCGGGCGCGTGATCGCCTTCACCGGCCGCACCCTGAGCACCGACGAGAAGGCCGGCCCCAAGTACCTCAACTCGCCGGAAACGCCCATCTACTCGAAATCGCACGTGCTGTTTAATCTGGATAAGGCGAAGCAGTGGATTCGGCAATTCGACTACGCCATCCTGGTCGAAGGCCAGATGGATTGCATCAGTCTTTTCGCGGCCGGTATTCAAAACGTGATCGCCTCCTCCGGCACCGCCTTCACCGAATTTCAGGCGCGGCTGTTGGCCCGCTTCAGCCGAAGAATCTTCGTCAATTTCGACCCCGACACTGCCGGCGCCGCTGCCGCCGAGCGCTCCCTGGCGCTGTTGGTTCAGGAGGACTTCCAGATCAAGGTGGTCACGCTCGAGCCCGGCTTCGATCCCGACCTCTTCATCCGCCGCAAGGGCAACGCAGCGTATGAGGATGTCCTCCGTCATGCCCCCAGATATTTCGACTACCTCATCGACCGCGCCCGCACTCAATTCCCCGTGCGCACGCCCGAGGGCAAGGTGAAGGCGGTCAACTACCTGCTCCCGCACCTGCAACGCCTCCCCAGCCGCATCGTGCGCGACGAACTAGCCAACGAAATGGCTCAGAAACTCGGCATTGACTCCGCCGTCCTGCGCCAGGAACTGAAGCACGCCGCGGCCAATCGCGGCGTCCGGCAGGTCACTGCCTCTCCCCAAGCCCACGTCACACAGGCTGAGCGCATCCTGATCCGCGCCCTCGCGTCTGCCGCCAACATTGCACCCGGCGAGGACTACACCTCTTCCCGTGACGGCGCGGACGACGAATTCGATCCCGCGCGTCAGGCCCGTTTCGCCTTGCATCACGAACCCTTGCACGAAGGCCTCGCCACCGAGTCTTTGCTCGATCAGCTACTCGCCAACGAGTCCACCGACGCGATCTCTCTGCCGCTCTCCGACTCCCACCGCCGCCTTGTCGCCGAGGTCCTGCTCAACGACCAGGAGCAACTCACGCCCGAGCTGGTGGACGGCGCCATCAACGCCCTCCGACGCCGGCTTCTGGAGCGTCGCCAGCGCGAGGTGCGCACGCAGATCGCCGAAGCCGAGCGCCGCCAGGACGTTTCCGAGCTCGGCCGCCTGCTTCGCCAGAAAGTGGAGATTGACCGCGCCCTGGGCAGCGCGGCGGCCCCGGATAGCGCCACCGTATCGCCGTAAGGTCCTGTAATCCGTTCAGATAATGCGGGTTCTTAGAAACTATCACCCGGCCTGGGGCATCTAAGCTGTTGACGGCGCTCAGAATAGTTCCAGAATTGGAAAGGTTCACTTGGTTGTTGCTGGGACTCGCGGCCTGGTTGTGCTAGACTCCGAGGTTTCGGCTTGGCCGTAGTCTCCTAAATACAGTTCCCGCCGCTATAAGCGCGACCGGCTTCCCGGCCCTACGGGAAGTACCGTGCAGTAAGGGGTATTGCCACTTGGCTCTGGACGACAAGTACGACGACATTAAGAAGCTGATCGATGCAGGCAAGGAAAAGGGTTATCTCACCTACAACGAGGTGAACGACCTCATCCCGCACGACGTGCATTCACCCGAGGACCTCGACGACCTGCTGACCACTATCGGCACGCAGGGCATTGATGTGCTCGAAGGTCCGGCGAAGCTGCCTTCCTCCGCCTTGGAGAAGAAGTTCGACCAGGATATCGAGGAAGGTGAAGAGGTCGAGCTCGATCTCACCCCCGGCGCGCTGGAGAAGACCAACGACCCCGTCCGCATGTACCTGCGCGAGATGGGCACGGTTCCGCTGCTCACTCGCGAAGGCGAGGTCGAGATCGCCAAGCGCATCGAGCGCGGCCAGCTCCGCGTGCTGAAGGCGCTCTCCCGTTCCCCCATCGTTATCCGCGAAATCGTCGGCCTCGGTGAAGACCTCAAGAAGGGCGTCCGCTCCGTCAAGGAGATCACCACCTTCGACGAGGAGGAGATCACCGAGGAAATCCTTCTCAACCGCCTCAAGGAGATGACCGGCAAGATCGACGAGATCAACAAGCACTACAAGAAGTCGCTACAGCTCGCCGAAAAGTTCGAGGCCATTCCCGCCGTCAAGAAAAAGCAGCGCGAAGGCCGCCGTGCCCGCTGGACGCTGGCTCGCGAGCTGGTCGAAGTTTCGCGCGGCATTCGTTTTCTGGGCTTCACCAACAACGAGCGCAAGCGCCTCATCGAGCGCGTCAACAAGGCCGTGGACAGCATGCGCGCGCTCGACCGCCAGGCCCAAAATACCGAGAAAAAGATTGACGCATCGCGCAACGAGGAGCAGAAAAAGGACCTTCGCCGCCAGGCGCGCCAAATCCGCGCCGACCTGGAGCGCCTGGAGGTCGACTCCGGCACCAGCTTTCCGGAGCTGAAGCGCACTCAGCGCGAAATCATCCAGGGCGACATTGACGCCGAGCAAGCCAAGCGTGAGCTCATCGAAGCCAACTTGCGCCTCGTCGTTTCCATCGCCAAGAAATACACCAACCGCGGCCTGCAGTTCCTCGACCTGATCCAGGAAGGCAACATCGGCCTGATGAAGGCGGTGGACAAGTTCGAATACCGCCGCGGCTACAAGTTCTCCACCTACGCCACTTGGTGGATTCGCCAGGCGATCACCCGCGCCATCGCCGACCAGGCCCGCACCATTCGTATCCCGGTGCACATGATCGAGACTATCAACAAGCTCATCCGCACTTCGCGTCAGTTGGTGCAGGAGCTCGGTCGTGAACCGACCTCGGAAGAAATCGCCAAGCGCATGGACATTCCTGTCGCCAAGGTCCGCAAGGTGCTCAAGATCGCGCAGGAGCCGATCTCGCTGGAAACTCCGATCGGCGAAGAGGAAGATTCCCATCTCGGCGACTTCATCGAAGACCGCGCCGTCATCTCGCCCGCCGAGGCCGTGATCAACGTCAACCTCAAGGACCAGACGGCGCAGGTGCTGCGAACGCTTACGCCCCGCGAAGAGAAGGTCATCAAGATGCGCTTCGGCCTGGAAGACGGCAGCGAGCACACCCTGGAGGAAGTCGGCCAGTCCTTCGCCGTCACTCGCGAACGCATTCGCCAGATCGAGGCCAAGGCGCTGCGCAAGCTGCGTCATCCCTCGCGCTCGCGCAAGCTCCGCGCCTTCATGGACGGCGTCCGGGATTAGTTAGCCGCGACTTGGGACAGCATGGCACCTCAGGGCCACTTTTTCCATATATTGAATTGTTTCCTTTAAGTACCACAATATGTGGTGGTTGGCTAGCACTGCCACCGCGATTGCTTGTATTCTGACATCCGATATGGTTATAATTTTGGTGTCAAGTATGAGTCCTCAAACGACAGTGTGTATTCATTTGCTACATTACGTCGCAAATTGTGCTAACTTTTGCCCCGTCAATGGTGTCAATTAAGATGTAACCTGTTGATGGCACTGTCGCGTTCAATCGGTACGTCAATTGCTACGCTGATAGTTGTACCGGAAAGAGACATCCGGTCATCAGCAGCACTGTTGCTATTGTAAGGAGTGATTCCCATGCCAGCGCCAGCGAAGAAGTATCAGAGCACGACGATTCGTATGCCCACGTGCCTTTATGAGAGCGCGCGACGAGTTGTTGAAACCAGGCACGACGTCGGCAGCCTAAATGAGCTGGTGGTCGAAGCCGTGAAGGAAAAGTTGCGCGGATTCAAAGAACTTGAGATTGACGATTCCATCGCTGCGATTGCCGTCGATCCTGCATATTTGCGGGAATCCGAGATAATCGAACGGCAATTTCGGACAAGTGACCTCGCCGCGACTTTAGTCGAAGAGGAGAACAATCATCGCTCAGATAGAACTCCCGAACCCCATGCGCGGTGAAGTTTGGATGGCGCAGCTTGATCCAGTGAAGGGATCGGAGCAGGCCGGCACGCGCCCGATGATTGTCGTGAGCCGGGATTCGATTAACTTGCTCTTGCGCGTCGTCATTGGTATTCCAACTACAGATCGAAACAACCTCAGAAAACTAGCAGCCACCCACGTTGAACTCGCCAAAGGCGTGGGTGGCCTAACCATGAACTCTGTGGCTCTATGCGAGAAAGTCAGAGCCATTGACAAATGCGGTTTCCTCCGACACATGGGAACCTTGCCGCCAACCGAAATGGGCAAGGTGGAAGAAGCCCTTCGCGCTGCACTCGTTCTGTAAAAGCTGCCCGCTGTCACGGCAGCCCATCACACTCCAGATTTGTGTGAAGTGAATGATCGTGAATATTCTTCCGGGTTTTCCAAGCACATCCACAACAAATCCCTGGCCTGCACAACTTCTTCACAGCGCGACCTCAGTTTCCCATTGAGCGCACAAGCGGACTCAGGCAAATTCTTTGGCATGCGAGCGTTGATGTCTGGAGCGCGTCGCACGGATAAAATGCCGAACTTGCGGTGATGCAACGGCCCGCTGCGCCTCCCGGAGAGCGCGGCCCGCCAGCAGCCGGTCCTTGGCAAGGGAGGACTGGTTTGACAGGGTCGGCACTTTCGAGCTCCTCGTAGGTAACGGCCAGTTCTGCGGGCACGAACACGGCAGCATGGGTGCTTGGCAACGCAGCCAACCGGAGTCCCCAGTACGCGCCGGTTTTGCGCGTGATGGGGTGGAAGGCGGTTTCCGCCTGAATGGTTCAGGGGAGCGTGGCACGGCATTCGGCCCACTGGCCTCGGTTAGCAGGCGCACTCGGGGTCCCCACCGCGCCCGTTGTTAGCGCGGTGGGGTGATCGTGATTGCGTGTGCCGGCCGAGGCGGCTGGGCTTGCCGAGACGCCGATGGATGCGGATTCCGCACCCGAAGGGCGCTTCGAACCCCGTGCTTGTCGCCCGCGCGGCCTGCCGTCGAGGCGCACGAAACCGCGCACCGCCGGAGGGCGCCGCCCTGAGTGGCTACTCACGGCTGGCGTTGATCCGATGCTGGGAGCGACCCCTGCTTGCGCGCGCTCCCAGCGGCTCCACGACGTCCGCAACGGCGCGGTTCACGTTGGCTGGCGTGAACCGCGCTTCTTAATTTCGTGATTGGGTGATTTGTGATTGACTGATTGTTGTTGAAGGATCGGACTGCTTTTTGGGCCAGGGCCACACCAATCACTAAGTCACAAATCACCCAATCGCGAAATGTGGCCATGCACGCGCGCTTTGCCAACTTCCCGCTTTTCCACCGGTAATCCCCGATATTCCACCTTGTCTTTTCCCCCGCTTCGCCTCATATTTTGATCGATAGACCTTGGCCACCACCGATTACAGTCTCGAGCGCGGCCTGCCCGCCAACATTGACGCTGAGCGTTCCATCCTCGGCGCCATCCTGCTCGACAACTTCACCTACACCCAGGCCTCGTCGGAGAACCTCCAGGCCGACGACTTCTCCCTCGACTCACACCGCCGCATCTACGCCCGCATTACCGAGCTTGCCGATACGGGTCGTCCAGTTGACTTGGTTACCCTCGCCGAGGAACTAAGCCGGCGCAAGGAAGTTGAAGCCATCGGCGGCGTGGCCTACCTGTCCTCGCTCACCGACGGTCTGCCGCACCGCCCCAACATCGAGCAATACGTCCGCATCGTTAAAGACAAGGCCCTGTTGCGCGGCCTCATCTTCGCCGCCAACGCCGCCATCGCCCGCGCCATCGACGAATCCGAACCGGCGCAGGACGTCCTCACATCCGCCGAAGCCGCCATCTACGAACTCTCCGACAAGCGCTTCACCTCCGGCTTCCGCGACGTAAAGCAAATCGTCAAGGAATCCTTCGGCTCCATCGATGCGCTCTACGAACGCGGCCAGCGTGTCACCGGCCTGGAAACGCACTTCGTGGATTTTGACAACCTCACCAGCGGCTTGCAGCATTCCGACCTGGTCATCATCGCCGCCCGTCCCTCGATGGGCAAGACTGCCTTCGCCCTCAACATCGCGGAAAACGCGGCGGTGAGGGACAACAAGGTTGTCGGAATGTTCTCGCTGGAAATGTCGCGCGAGGCGCTATTGCTCCGGCTCCTCTGCTCCAACGCGCAGGTGGACTCGCACAAGCTGCGCACCGGCTTCCTCGGACGCGACGATTATCAGAAGCTCGTCGAAGCCCTCGGCCGTCTCGCCGACGCGCCCATCTTCATTGACGACACGCCCGGCATCACCATCAGCGAAATGCGCGCCAAGGCCCGCCGCCTGCAGCACCAGATGCGCGGACGGCTCGATCTCCTGATCGTCGATTACCTGCAACTCATGTCCGGCGGCACGCCCGGCGGCAAAGCGCGTTTCGAGAACCGCACCCAGGAAGTCTCCGCCATCTCCCGCGGCCTCAAGCTGCTGGCCAAGGAACTGCGTGTGCCCGTGGTTGGGCTTTCGCAGTTGAGCCGCGCCCCCGAAAGTCGCAGCGGCGACCACCGCCCGCAATTGTCCGACCTGCGCGAGTCCGGCTCCATCGAGCAGGATGCCGACGTCGTCGCCTTCATCTTCCGCGAAGAGGTGTACGACCCCAGGCCGGAGAACGAAGGCTTCGCCGAACTGATCGTCGCCAAGCAGCGCAACGGCCCCACCGGCAAAGTGGACCTGGCCTTCCTCAAGCGCAGCACCCGCTTCGAATCTCGTGCCAGCGAAACGCAATAGTCGCCGGTACTTGCCAAACACATAAAGCTCTTCGAAATTTAAACGCCTGTCATCCTGAGCGAGGTCTAACGCGCCCCGGTTTTGGGCGCGTTGCGACCGAGTCGAAGGACCCCTACCACGCGCTGGTGCCCCACATCTGCCCGTTTTTGGCAGATGTGGGTCCTTCGTGCCCTCTCTGAATTACTGTCCCAACTCCTTCATCCGCGCCCGCTCCGGCAGCTCAGCCACCGCTTTCCCCTCGGCGTCAAAGATGATCAGCCGCGCCGCGTTGCCCTGTATCGCAAGCCGCGCCCGCACCTGCCCCTCGCTGTCCTTGAGCACGATTTCCTCGGCTTCCACGATGCGCGCCTTTACCCGCTCGGGAAACGGCAAATCCGCGCGCGCATTTACCGCCAACGAACCAACCAGCGCGACCAGCAGCGCCATTGCGATAATCTTCCACCGCCGCCGCGCCGCCACAACTTCCGGGAACGATTCTGCCATCATGAACTCCTCCCTCGGAGCAACACGCTTCCGCCGCTAGAACGCGCTCCCAACTATTTCTTGCAAACTTTTGTTCATTCACCCTGCCGTTTCCGCTCCTGTTCCCAAAACGTTTACAATCGCAGTTCGGCAATCTGAAATCGAAATCCCATGCGACCCACTTGGGCGGAAGTATCGCTCAGCGCTCTGCGCCATAATTTTCGACTCATCAAGCAGCACGTCGGGACCGACGTGACGGTCTGCGCCGTCATCAAGGCCGACGCCTACGGCCACGGCGCCGTCGAATGTGCCCGCGCCCTGCAGGAGGCCGGCGCCACCTGGTTCGGCGTCACCTCCACCGAAGAAGGCGTGAAGATCCGCGAGGCTGGCATCACCGGCCGCATCCTCCTGATGACCGGCTTCTGGCGCGGCGAGCAGGAAGACGTCATCCACCACAATCTCACTCCCACGGTGTGGGAATGGTGGCAGATCGGCGCACTGGAAGCGTTGCTCGGCAAACGGAACGCACCGCCTCGCTCGTTTCCCGTGCACGTCAATGTGGACACCGGCATGGCCCGCCTCGGCGTGCCCGATTACTTCATGGGCCTGTTCCTAAAGCGCGTCCGGGCCGCGGAACCCATCGCGCTCGAAGGCGTATTCAGCCATCTCGCCTCCGCCGAGGTGCTCGACGCGGAAGACGCCAAGCACCAGGCGAGCCGCTTCGCCGAATTCGAGCAGTTCATCGCCGATCACGGCTTCTCGCCACAGTTCCGCCACATCGCCAACAGCGCCGCCGTCGGCGGGCGTCCCTCGCTCTGGCGCAACATGGTCCGTCCCGGAATGTTGCTCTACGGTTACGGCCTGCCGCTCATGCGCACCGAGAACGATCCCGAGATTCCGCACCCGCTGCCGGTGAAGCGCGCGCTTTCCTGGAAAACCAAGATTATTTCGATGAAGGACGTGGGCGCCGGCCAGACCGTCGGTTACAAGGCCGCCTACGTCACCAATCGCCCGACCAAGCTCGCCGTTCTCCCCGTCGGTTACGCCGACGGGCTCTCGCGCCATCTCTCCTCGCGTGGCCGCGTGATCGTGCGCGGAACTTACGCGCCCATGGTCGGCATCATCTCCATGGACATTACCGTAGTGGACGTTACCGACGTCAACGGCGCCGCCATGGGAGACGACGTCACCATCATCGGCGCCGATGGCGATTGCATGATTGACGCCTGGGAGCACGCCCGCCTGGAAGCCACCATCCCCTACGAAGTCCTCTGCCGCGTCGGCGGCCGCGTGCGGCGAACGTACAAGGAATAGCTATCGGCGTTCGGCTCTCAATTTTCGCCAATACTGTTAGGTCCCGGCGCCCTCGCCGGGACCGCACCTGAACTTGAACGGATTTCTGCTGCCGCGGGCGCCCTCGCCCGCGGCAACCATAGCGATTCGGAATTACCTTCACTGGCGCTCAATGAAGAGCAGAACCGGCTTCGTATCATCGGGGTTGACGGTTGAAATCGCGACCCAACGGTCCGGCGAAATCGCCCAAAACACCAGGTTCCGCGCCACCGAAGGCGGCGTTGTATTCAGAACTAGAGTCCCTCGCCCATTGCTGGCAACCGTCACCGCGGCGGTCAAACTAAGCGGCGACGGCCCTGAGCCGGCATTCACGTAAAGCACTGCGATCCCATTCCCGTTCTCGTCAAGGGTCATCCAGCCGGCACTGTTCTCCACTTGTGGCATCGCCGGTGGCCCGGTGTTGAGCAGGTAAGTGCCCGCCATAGCGGCAACGCTGAAGGGCCCGCCGCTTTGCGGCTCGAATGCCCCGAACGCGGCGCCGTCCGCATCGGGAGTCATGAAGTAGCCTTCATTCTCAGCTACTAAGTAAGCGATTGTGGCGGCGTTCCCGTAGTATCCACCCTTGAGTCCGGGCTCAATGCTCCACGTCGCGCGGCCATTTGCCGAAACCGAGTAGGTGCCGGTGAAGGTCGCATTGAGGGTAATAAGCGGGCCGGAAAACTCCACACTGTTGCCGACGTTTTGATCGAGGGTCGTTGTTCGCGCGCCGGATCCGTTCGGCGCCATCTGTCCGAGGCGTACCATCGGGGCATCAATCCCAAACTCAAACATGTCCGCGTTCGTCAGGTCGAAAACGAACGGCGAGTTGAGCGACGCGTTTGTAAACGCGCCCGCATTCTCTTGCAAGCGAATCTCGCCGCTGAGGGTAGGAATCAGCAGGCCGCCAATGAATCCGCGGGCATCGGTTTGCACAAGAAGCAACCGAGTCTCCGAAATAGTGTAGTACGCAAAGTGATACGTAGCAGTCGCGCCGGTGCCCACCGTCAACTCAGCCGTCCCGCGTCCCGTGCTTGCGTCCGGCGCACCAAACTTGCCGGATAAGGGGACTGTATTGGGGAACTTCGCCGTATTGGAAGTAATGTCCCAGCTCAGATCGATGATGCTGTCTTGGGGTGATCCCGTGCCCGTGATGATGATGCTGTCATTGGATGTTCCCGTGCCCGTGCGGATATGTCCCAGCGCCGCCACGTGACTCCCGGTCGCCTCGCCATAAACTGCAATGACGCGGTCGCCTTCCACGGGAGACAAATTGAAGGAATTCGTGTCCCGTCTCGCCATGTAGCCGGACGATCCACGGTGCTCATTGCCGGGGGGAACCGTGCTCTCAGCAAATCTCGCCGTTGCCCCGGCAGCATCGACGGAGACGATGTACATAAATGTGGCCGACCCGGCGCGGATCGTCATGATCCCGTGCCCGTCAGGCTGGATGTTATAGGTGCCGGAGATCGCTTGCGCCACGTCGGCGGCTGCTCCTCGGTTCGCGTCCCACACCCCGGTGAGACCTCCATTGCCATCGGCAGTGAACTGTCCTGCGATAGCTTCCATGATCCCGTTCCACCAGCCGTTGATCAGGAACGCGTATTTCCCTTCCAACAGGAAAGGATTGGCAGACACGGTAAGGGTCACCCGCGCTATTTGATTGACGTCGGTGACCGAGGTCGCCATCAGCGTCACCGTATGGGGCGAAGGCTCCGCCGCGGGCGCGTGATACGCCACCGAGGTACCGGTTACGTTCGCCAATGTCCCGCAGCTATCACCCGAACAGCCCGCGCCCGACAACGTCCACGTCACACCCGCATTTTTCGGATCGTGGTCCAGCGTGGCCGTGAAGCTCCGCGTTGCCCCGGGCATAACGTTACCCGGCACGTTGGGAGCAACCGAAACGGATACCGGCCTGAGCGCAAGATTAACCGTGGCCGTTTTTGTCGGGTCCGCCCGAGATGTGGCCGTAATCGTGACTGCCGCTGCGCTCGCAATCATCGAAGGCGCGGCATATACCCCGCTGTCACTGATGGTGCCACATGCTGATGTGCAGCCGGAGAGACCCCAAGTGACCGCGGTATCCGATGCGTTGGTGACCGTCGCTGTGAACTGGTATGTCTCCGAAGCGCCAAGAT
>JAIQFM010000219.1 GCA_020073285.1 Terriglobia bacterium
CTGTTCCCGCACAACCGGTGCAATTGCCGGTGCGTGATGTGCGACATCTGGCGCATCCGCGAAGTGCGGCAAATCACGCCGGCAGACCTGGAGCCGCACCTGGAATCAATCCGCCGGCTCAAAGTACGCTGGGTCGTATTTTCCGGAGGCGAGCCGCAGTTCAATCGCGAGCTGGCAAAGCTGGCGGAAATGTTGCGCGCGGAAAATATCCGGCTGACGCTGCTGACCGCGGGGCTGTTGCTGGAAGCGCATGCGGATGAGGTTGCGGCGATGGTGGATGACATCATCGTTTCGCTGGACGGGCCCGCCCAGGTTCACGATCAGATTCGCAGCGTTCCGCAGGCATTCCACCGGCTGCAGCGGGGAATCGCTGCGCTTCGCAGCCTCAGGCCACAGATGGAAATCAGCGTCCGCAGCACGGTGCAGAAGGCGAACCATCACGCTCTTCGCGATACCGTCGCCGCCGCGCGACGGCTGGGCGCGAATTCGATTTCGTTTTTGGCCGCCGATCTCACTTCACCGGCGTTCAATCGTGCCGAGCCGTGGGACCGTGGGCGTCAACAGGGCATCGCTCTTAACGCGGCAGAAACCGATGCGCTGGAGTGTGAGATCGAAGCTCTGATCGCCTCGCGGGAAATGGCGACAGGGTTTATCCGCGAGAATGAGGCCAAGCTGCGCCGAATTGTCCAGCACTTCCGCGCTCACCTTGGATCAGCCGCTGCCGAATCTCCGCGCTGCAATGCCCCTTGGGTGTCTGCCGTGGTCGAGGCTGACGGCACCGTTCGCCCGTGTTTCTTCCACCGCAGCCTGGGAAACATCGGGGACCAAACGCTGTACAAAATTCTAAACGGGCCGGAAGCAGTCCGCTTCCGGCGCGAGTTGGATGTCGCGCGGAATCCGGTTTGCCGCCGGTGCGTCTGTTCGCTTTACATTCCTGTCGAGTTACCGGCCGCGGTCACCGTGGAAGACGGCAGTGGCGATTAGTACGGTGTCGCTTCCCACGGCGCCGGAGCCAGTGGGCCGGCACCGGAGTTTCCGTCGGTGGCTGGAATACCTGCTGCTAATTGCAGTCGCAGGGCTTTTTCTGCAGCGTGGTTTTTTCCCCGGTTGGCGCACTCTCAACACTGATTTCCCGGACTATTACCTCGCTGCTCGCTTGTACCGGGACGGTTATTCGCTAGACCGAGTCTATGAATGGCAATGGCTTCAGCGTCAGAAGAATCGATTGGGCCTTGACCAGGCGCTGGTTGGCTATGCCCCGAATCCGCCCCTGTGTTTTATGGCAGTATTGCCGCTCGCCGGGCTTCCCGCTCTTGCCGCCAAACGCTGTTGGCTGGTGCTCAATCTGTTTCTGCTTGCCGCTGTAATCACGCTGTTGCGAAGCATGACCAGACTGCATTGGCGACACATCGCTGTCCTGGTTTTGCTCGCGGTCGTTCCCTTGGGAAACAACTTTGTCCTGGGCCAGATGTACGTATTGATTCTCTTCTTGATGACGCTTTCACTGTATTTCTGGCTGCGCAGCCGGATCGGCGTTTCGGCCTTGTTGCTGGCCGCCGCAGCAGCCCTGAAGCTGTATCCCGCCGTGTTCTTCCTGTACTTTGTGCGCAAGAAACAATGGGCCGCCGCCGGTGTGTTGCTCTTCGGGATCGCCGTCTCAGTGGCGGGGGCAATCCTGTTGCTGGGCTACGAGCCGGTGAGGGCGTTTGGCGCCGAGGTGCTGCCAAGAGCAATGAGGGGAGAGGTCCTGGGTCCGTACGATCTGCGTGTGAATTCGGTTACCGTGCTGCTGCGTCACCTGCTCATCCGTGAACCGGAACTGAACCCCGCGCCGATCGCGCATTTGCCCTGGGCATATTCCATTCTCCAGCCGCTCTGCCTATCGCTGCTGGTATCGCTGGTGCTGTCGATGCTCGCCGGCTCGCGTCGTGACCCGCAACGCGAAAAGATCGAATGGTCCTTCTTCACCGCTCTTTTGTTGTTACTTTCGCCCACGACGGCTACGTACCATTACGTGGTGTTGATCGCCCCCGCTGTGCTGGTAATTGATCATGCTCTGCAGGTTGAACGCCGCGTCGGCATAGCGCTGGTCGCGGCCTACGTCCTGGTCTGTATTCCCATTCCGCGATCGGCGACGCTAGCCTGGCCGGCCGTCATCAATATGCCGCGGCTTTGGGGCACGCTCGCGTTCACGGTGCTGGTTGGCGTACTGATCCGGCGGTCCTTCGAGCTTCGGACGGCGCTGTTCAGCAAGAACAGAGCCGCAGGCTTCGTTCTGGCCCTCATTGTTTTCGGATTGCCGGGGATACTTTCGAACTGGCAAAGCCGCACCGGGCAAAGTCCACCAGGCGAGTTAATTCCTGGGCACTCCGGTTGGATGGCTGCGGATCCGGTCGTAACTGAAAATCGGATTCTATTCACCGCCATGGTGCAGCAGGGGTACGTCGTGGAGTCCCTGCAGGACGGCGCGTTGTCGCGGTTGCCCCTTTCCGCCGATGTGTTTCACCCGGTAGCAACGCCGGTAGCGGGCGATGCCTGGGTTGAGTTGTCCGGGCGAGGCTCGCGAATCGCGCGCTTCAGCTTGTCCGAAGGACGGCTGAGGTCGATCGACGTTGAGAATGGCGAGCAACCTGTGGTGTCGCCGGATGGGCGCTGGCTCGCATTCCTGCGGGAGACCGCGGGGCGATCCGCGCTGTGGATTCGCAGCTTGACCACGACACCCGGGCTTCCCCGGACCGAGATGCGAGTGACGCCGCCCTCCTATGATGTGCTCGAACCCGCGTTCATGGCCGACTCCACGCTGGTGTTCTCGGCACGCGGCCCGGAAGGTCCTGCCCTGTTTCGGATTGACCCGCGATCACCTGCCACCATCCCTCGGGTTTGGATCCGGGGTCCGGTACGCTATCCCGCAGCTTCGCCGGACGCGGCGTGGTTGGTCTTCAGTCGCCGCCAACAAGGTTCATGGCATCTCTGGTCACGCAACCTGGCGACAGGCCTGGAAATCAAGCTTACCCAAGGTGGCTGCAATTCCGTCTCCCCGTCGTGGACGCCCGACTCAAAGCAGATCGTCTATGCCACCGATTGTGGTCATGGTCTTGGACTGACAACACTGAGGCGATTCAAAGTTGACTGGTGAACCAGCGTCCACCTTGGTCAACGCATCTGCCGGCTCAGATTGAAACCCACAAAAAGCCTCGAAGGATCGTCCGCTTTCGGGTTGTGGAGGTAGGTGGCGAGCGTGCCGATGCGTTGCGCGACAGTTGTGCCCGGCGCTGTCGTGAACCCGAACGTGAACGCGTGCCTCCAGATTTTCTTCTGGATACCAAAGGAGAAGGGCGCGCGATGGATCCCCAGGTCTTGAGCGTTAGCCAGCGTAGGGTCAACTTCCAGAATTATCGCCACCGTGGGGCGGACGTCCACCGCCAGCCCGACTCCGAGCGCAAACGTGTTGGCGCATGGCCGCACCAGCATCGAGGTCGGTATTCCGGTTGCCAACGCCTGCCCGCACGGCTGGTAAGGCGGTGGATTGGGCACATTGCTGGTGGCACCCTGCACCGCACGGTTGTGGTAGGAAAATGTGGGGACAAGGTAAAAGGCGGCGCGAGAGGTGATGCTGCGAGAAAGGATGGCTTCGAAGTTTGTAGTGAAGTTGCGTTGGAAGTCGTTCTGCACGTCTACCGAAAATCGTACCGTCGCATTTAGCGGGTGGCCGGCTCGTTCCTCGGCAATACTGTACGCAGCCATCAATTCGATAGGGCGTCCAATAATGCTGGGCGCGCGGTACGCCGTCACGGAGAGCCGGCTGGTGACGCCATATTGGAAACCGAATGAGGAGACCCCGAAATCGTCCATACCAAGGAGCGTGTGGCCGCGAGCCACCCCGGTGAATGCGGCTTCGTAGGGGAAGCGATGGGTGAAGCTCACCGCCATTCCATTACGCGGAAGGCGCGACCCGGTAGGCAACGTGAACAGCCGGTCGTTGCCGGGGATGTAGTAATTGCGAGCGTTCTGCGGCTCGGCCGGCGGCGCCTGGGATTGCGCCGCGGACGAGGAAGAGGAAGATGCGTTTTGAGCCGGGGCCGGTGCATCGACTTCGCGGATTTCGTGCGTAGCGACATCCACCAGATAGTTCTTGCCATCGCGCTGGACCAGCAACGTGGAGGTTGATCCTTCAATGAAGGCGATCCCGAGAGGGGCGGCAGCCACAGGCGCCGCTGCCGGTGATGGCGAACCCTCGTCGGCCCGAGCGGACGATGTTGCTGCAACGATGAGAGCCAGAACCAAGCATGACCCGTGCTGCCGGAACCCGAATCGTCCCACCGCGATTTCCTCCAATCGTTGTTCGATCCCCCATTGGAGAGAAACGCGCGACCGCGGTTACAGCGTGCGGGTTCACTGAAGTGGACAGTCGGGACCGGCGGTCAATCGGCTTTCTTCTCCGTACTTGCGGCGCCGCGCTCGGGGGCATGGTGTTCGTTCACCACCTGACGATACATGGGCGGCGCGCCGAGGCTTCCTCGACGCGGCAGGTGTCGCATGAAGCGGACGACGTGCCACATTTCGCGGTCGTCGAGAATGCCTGACCAACCGGGCATGCCCGTGAAGCGCAAACCGTTCTGCACGATCCATTTCAGTTGGCCGTCGTTATAGCCCTGCACATCGCGTTCGCCGAGATCGGCCACCGGCGGCGACATCTTGGTAGCGAACGGAACGCCCGTGTTGTGGCCGTCCAGTCCGTGGCAGACTGCGCAGTGGTGCTCGAAATGCTCCTGCCCGATCTTGATGTTGTCGGCCGTGTCGGGGATGGGATTGACCCAATTGTGGCCGCCGATGGTTTGCCTCTTCAGACCGTCGACCAAGACGGTTTCGGCGCGTCCGGGCGCTTGGGCACTGCAGCCCGCCAGAAGACATGGAACACTCGCGGTGATGAGGAGAATGACGGTGCGAATATGCGCGGTGCGGTTGGCAATCATCTGCTCTCCTGCAATTCGCACCAAAGATCGCCGACAGTGGCGCAGGTTACAGCCGAGGTTGAAGACCGCGCAGCGCCCATGCCCAGCGCGGCAACTCGAAGGCAACGCGCGCCGCTTCGCGTAAGTGGAACCAGACGCGCACACCGAGGTACTGCCAGGGACGGTTTCGCCGGGCGGGCTTGGTCGCCTGCTTTCCTCGGCTCTTGGCGGTGGGAAGAACGGGTACGATGCTGCGCCATGTGTAGCGCGACCAATGCCTGGCATCCATGAATTCACTTGCGACAAACAGGCTGAGCTTGCTGCCGGGGAAAGGATGGAGGCACCATCTACGGCCGTAACGTCGAACCCACAGCAAAATACGTTGCGAACAGGATTCGATGGTCCAGACACGCAGAGCGGCGGGGATTTCAGAACGGCAAACCTCGACTGAAAGCGCCAGCACCAGCGCCAGCTTCGATGCCATTTGAACGTCCCATTCGGCGCAACGTCCCCGCACCCGGCGCCAGAACGCGTCGTCGTACTGCTTCGCACGGAGGAAATTCCTGGTTTCCATCAGCGAGGAGATGCGGAGCGAAAACATGAAAATGTCCTGGAAGGCGTGCATCGTGTGGTGGATGAATTGATCGTCCTCGGCAAGCACCGGGAAATTCAATCCCAGTTGCTCGCTGCAGCGGCGCCGTTCGAGCGCATCGGCCCGCGACGGCATCGACGATTCCGGGCGGTCAATCAGGCTGAAGTGAAATTCGACAGTGAAGCTCGCGGGCGGTAAATACAATTCAGAATGCGGGCGTGGCGCCGGATTTCCGGAGGCAAATCGGACCTCGAAGGGCAGTCGCGAAACCAACCGATATCCCAGCCGCAGCATGACGGCTGCCACCTGGTCCATTTGTTCATGGCGAAGCAGGAAATCGAAGTCGACCTGAAGGCGAAGGGTGGGATTGGAACAATAGTTCGGGACCAGAGAGAAACCCTTGAGCACCGCGAACTGGATTCTTGCCTCTTGCAGCGCGGCAACCAGACGCGC
>JAIQFM010000220.1 GCA_020073285.1 Terriglobia bacterium
CTGGCGATCGCGCGGGGCGTGGCGGGGCGGTTCCAACTGGAATACCCGGTTGGCAAGCCGCTCTACACCACCGACGGCTACATCAGCCACCTGCGATTCTCGCCGCAAGGCGATTTCATCGCCTTCATGGACCACCCGGTGTATGGCGACGATGGCGGCACCGTGGCGATTGTGGACCTACAGGGCAACAAGAGGACGCTGACCCCGTCTTACGACACCGAACAAGGTCTCGCTTGGACGCCAGACGGCAAAGAGATCTGGTACACGGAAGGCATCACGCTGCACGCGGTCACGCGGTCGGGCAAAGTGCGGACGGTGTGGAGCGCTCTGGAAATTATCGTTATGCAGGACATCTCGCGGGATGGGCGGGTGATGCTCACCACCGAAGACCGCGGCGGCGACATCATCGCGGGGACTATCGGGGGCGCGGAAAGCCGGAATCTGGTCACCTTTCATTGGGCGGCAGCCTTTGGAATCTCGAATGACGGCCAGTTGGCTGCGATCGACGAATTCGATGCCGGCAGCCGCTATGAAATGTTCGTGCGGCGGACCGACGGCTCGCCGGCGGTTCACCTGGGCCAGGGCGTGATGTTGGGAATGTCGCCGGATGGCAAGACGGTCCTAGGCATGTGGAACCAAAAACTGCTGCTGGCGCCCACCGGGGTGGGCGAGATCCGCGAACTGCCCTCGTTCGGACTGACGTATCAGTCCATGGCGGCATGGATGTCCGACGGGCAGCACGTCGCCATGGTCGCCGCCGAACCGGGACGGCCGGCACGCACTTTCGCACTGGCTACGTCCGGACAGACGCCGCCGCGTCCCATCACCCCGGAAGGAATGCTGGGCCAGATGCTGTCACCGGACGGAGGCTCGGTCCTGGCGCGTGATGGCGAGGGCCGGTGGATGATGTGCGCTCTCTCCGGCGGCGAGCCCCATCCCGTGGCCGGCATGCAAACCGAGGATAGTCCGGTGCAATGGTCGGCGGATGGTCGTTTGCTGATCCGCTCGCGCGGCGAAGTTCCGCTGACTGTATACCAGTTGGACCCGCGCAGCGGAAATCGCCAACCTTGGCACCGTTTTATTCCCGCGAACCCGGCGGGGGTTCTCAGTTTCCGGCGCGTGTACGTCACGCCCGACGGCAAACACTACCTGTACGACACGCGGCGGGTGTTGTCACGGCTGTTCGTCATGACAGGGCTGAAGTAGGTGTTTCAGTTGGACGGTTTTCGGTTATCGGTTATCGGGTGTCAGGAGTAGTTGAATGCGAGTGAGAACATGGCTCTGGTAGCGGGCACAAAACTCGGGCCGTATGAGATCCAGTCGGCCGCGGGCGCGGGCGGGATGGGCGAAGTGTACCGCGCGCGCGACACCCGGCTGGAGCGCACGGTGGCGATCAAGATCATTCCCGAACACCTGGCCAGCCATCCTGACCTGAAGCAGCGTTTCGAGCGCGAGGCGCGGGCGATCAGTTCCCTTTCGCATCCGCATATCTGCCATCTGTATGACGTCGGTTCACAGGATGGAATCGATTATCTAGTCATGGAGTACCTGGAGGGCGAGACGGTGGCCGAGCGGCTGGCGAAGGGTCCACTGCCGATCGAACAGGTGCTGAAGGTCGGCGGCGAAGTGGCCGACGCGCTCGACAAGGCGCACCGCCAAGGAATCGTGCACCGCGATTTGAAGCCAGCGAACATCATGCTGACCAAGGCGGGCGCGAAGCTGATGGACTTCGGGCTGGCGAAGCCTGCGGCAGCGGCGATCGGGGTGGCCACGGGACAACATGCGCACGTCAGCAAAGTGGGCTCAGGGGGTGCGCCAATCACGCCTTCTAGTCCGACCACGCCACTGATCTCGCTGACGGGGCCGGCGTCGCCGCTGACGCAGAAGGGGACGATCGTCGGCACGTTCCAGTACATGGCGCCGGAGGTGCTACAAGGAGCGGAGGCGGACGCGCGCAGCGACATCTTCAGCCTGGGCTGCGTGCTCTACGAGATGGCCGTCGGCAAGCGGGCATTCGAGGGCAAGAGCCAGATTTCGGTGCTGGCGGCGATCCTGGAGAAGGAGCCGGAGCCGATGTCGCAGGCGCAACCGCTGACTCCGCTGGCGCTGGAGATGGTGGTCAAGAGCTGCCTGGCGAAAGACCCGGACGAACGTTTGCAGACGGCGCACGATTTAAAGCTGCAATTGAATTGGACGTCGCAGGCTGCGGCGGCAGTCGTAGTGCAGCAGCCGAAAGCAAAAACCAAGCGGCGCGAGTGGCTGGCGTGGGCGGTGGCGGCGCTGGCGGCAGTGCTGGCGATCGCAGCGGCGGCACAGATCTGGCTGCAGCCGTCGCCACGGGCAATCCACGCCATCATTCTGCCGCCTGAGAAGACGGCATTCGATGCGCAGGGCGATTTTGGCGGGCCGGCGGTGCTTTCGCCGGATGGAGAAAAGATCGCATTCACGGCCAGGGGGCCGGACAGTCCCAAGGCGCTGTGGGTGAGGCCGCTGAACAGCGCGACGGCGCAGCGACTGGATGGGACGGAGGGAGCGTATTTTCCGTTCTGGTCGGCGGACAGCCGGTATCTAGGCTTCTTTGCCAATGGAAAATTGAACAAGATTCCCGCGAGCGGGGGGGCAGTGGCGCCGCTGGCGGATGCGCCCAACGCGCGCGGCGGAACTTGGAGCAAGGACAACGTGATCGTGTACGCTCCGGATTTCAACGTCAGCCTGATGCGGATCAGCGCGCAGGGCGGCCCGGCGCAACCGGTAACCAAGCTGGACTTGGGCAAGCATACGACGCATCGCTGGCCCTGGTTCCTGCCCGACGGCAAGCACTTCCTGTACCTGGCGACCAATCACAGCGGAGGAATGCGGGACCAGAACGGTATCTACTTCGCATCTGTGGACGGCAAGGAAAACAAGCTGTTGATCGCGGGCGATTCCGGAGGTCAGTACGCCTCCGGGTACCTGCTGTTCCACGCACAGACGGCAGTAATGGCGCAGCGGTTCGATCCGCAAAGCGGGACGCTGAAAGGGGACGCATTCCCGGTGGTGGATCGAGTGCAATACGACGGCACAGTGTGGCGAACGCTATTCTCGGTTTCGGACAACGGGGTGATGACTTACCAGAGTGGAACGGCCGATGCCGGTACGCAATTGGTGTGGTTCGACCGAGCAGGCAAACGGATCGGTCAGGTAGGCGACCGGGGGCAGTACATGGACGCGCGCATTTCGCCGGATGGAACGAAGATCGCGGTGGGCTACGGCTCGCCCTCGGAAGACATCTGGATTTTCGACACGGTACGAAATATCAAGACGCGGCTGACGTTCGATCCGCCGACCAAGTTTCAGCCGGCGTGGTCGCCAGACGGGCAGACGATTGCATACGCGGCGCAAGGGAGCATGGGCGCGGCAGGCGACAGCACGCTCTACCTGATGCCGGCGAACGGTAGTGGCAAGCCTCGCCTATTGGTCCAGGAGAAGGGCGTCACCCCAGCCTTCCCTTCCTGGACGCCGGATGGACAAAACCTGCTGTACACGTCGCAACTGGGGCCGACCGGGAACTCGATCTACACGGTGCCTGCGGATGGCCACGGGAAACCGACGCTGCTGATTTCGCCAGCTAATCCGCAGGCCAATGTCAGCCACTTCCGCATCTCTCCCGACGGGCGGTGGATTGCGTATGTCTCGACCGAAGCCGGGCAGGGGCAGGTGTACGTGACGGCCACATCCGGACAAGGAGGCAAGTGGCAGGTTTCGACCAATGCGGGCGATTACCCGGCGTGGCGCGGCGATGGCAAGGAGTTGTTCTATTTTGACGCCGCCGACACGCTGTACTCGGCCGAGGTCTCAGACAAAGGCGGGAATTTCGAGGTTGGGCAAGTGCGCCAGTTGTTTCACCAGGACTCCTCGGCGAATGGCGTGGCATACGATGCCAGCCGCGACGGCAAGAAGTTCCTGTTCAACGTAGGCACGCAGGACGCGTCGGCGCCGCTGAACCTGGTGGTGAACTGGACGGCGGAGGTGAGGAAGTAGTTTCAGTTTCAGTTTCAGTTGCGATTGGAAGCGGCGCGGACGAGAGCGCCGCTTTAATTTTGCGCGAGAAGCGCTTTACGGAACTGTGAGCGAACCGGTTTGCAGGCGGGCGCGGTAGATTTCGCCGGTTGCGGCGATTTCGGCGATGGCATCGGCGTGGACGACGTAGGTGTCGGGCGGAAGAGTGGAGCTGAACGGCACAAGCTGCGAGCCGGGGCCGAGCGAGACGCGCTGGTATCCGAGCGCGAAGGCCTTGTTGATGGTGTTGACCGCGACCACGATCACAGTGAGATCAACTGCGCGGCCGGTGCCGTTGGTGACCTGGACCTCGCCGGCAATGGCGCCTTCGTCGGTAAGCTGCGGCGCTTGCGTCCAGACAATGGTGATGGGCGAGGGTACGGTGAGGATGTAATCGCGGGTCTGAACGACGGGCCTGGGAGCTGAATCCATGGCTTCAAGCGAGAAGCGATACTCGCCCGGCGCAGTGGGGGCGCCGGCAAGGATGCCGTTGCGCTTGAGCGCAATGCCGGGCGGAAGCGCGCCGCGAACCCGGTTCCATCGCCACGGCGGCGTGCCTTTGGCTGGAGGCTGGAGTTGGTAGTAGTAGACCTGGCGGAGAGCGCCGTCGGGAAGGACTTCGGGACGTGGGCGCGACTGGGCGACTGCCGGGGTTTCGACGCTGAGGACGCACAGGATGTAGAGAAATACCGAGGCTAGGCGCATAGGCAGAGAAGTTAGATGCCAATTGCCGATTGCCGATTGTCGGTTGCCGTCGAGATCGACCTCAGCGGGCTTCTTGCACACGTCAACGCAGGGCTAGGCCTCTGTTCTTTTATTCTTGGGGGCAGTAAACATCTTTTCGGTCGGTCCGAACTCGACAAGCTCACCCAAGTAAAGGAAGGCGGTGAAGTCCGAAACCCGGGCCGCCTGACTGATGTTGTGCGTGACGAGAATGATCGTAACGGTATCCTTCAGCTGCACAATTAACTCTTCGATATGGGAAGTCGCTTTTGGATCCAGAGCAGAAGTAGGCTCATCGAGGAGAAGGACCGTAGGCCTCATGGCAAGGGCACGGGCGATACAGAGCCTCTGCTGCTGCCCTCCCGAGAGGAAGGTGCCCCTCCTATGAAGAGATTTCTTGACCTCGTCCCACAACGCAGCTCTTCTCAAAGACTCTTCGACAATTGTGTGTTTTTCATCTTTACTCAGTCTTATCCCGTTGAGATTATATCCTGCGATCACATTGTCATAAATACTCATCATGGGGAAGGGGTTGGGTTTCTGGAAAACCATTCCTATTTGCCTTCGGACGACAATGGGATCTGTGGCATAGATGTCCTCATGATTAAGGGAAATCTTCCCGGAGACCCGTGCATCAGGAGTCAGTTCATGCATCCGGTTAATGCAGCGGATAAGAGTTGTCTTTCCACAGCCCGAAGGGCCCATGATGGCTGTTATTCTATTCTCCGGAATGGCCAGGTTGATCTCACGTAAAACCGGGTTTTGCCCAAAAAAAGCACTGAAGTTCTCAACCCTTAAAACTGCACTTTCCATTTTCTTGTCACAACCTTGGTAAAGACGTTTAAGCCCAGAACGAAAACGACCAGCACGAAAGAAGCCCCCCAGGCAAGGGCATGCCATTCAGGATAGGGGCTTGTGGCATAATTGAATATCATCAGGGGAAGCGTGTTGACGGGCTTCAGAATGTTGAAATTCATAAAAGGACTGCCAAACGCCGTAAAAAGCAGGGGGGCGGTCTCACCGGTGACCCTTGCTACGCTCAGCAATATCCCTGTTAATATTCCGCTCAGTCCCGCAGGAATCACTACTTTGAGTATCGTCCTTGGGTAGGATACGCCCAAGGCCAGGGAAGCTTCTCTCAAAGAATCTGGAGTCAGTTTTAGCGTCTCTTCGGTCGCTGTAACAATAACAGGGAGCATCATTAACGCTAAAGCCGCTCCGCCTGAAA
>JAIQFM010000221.1 GCA_020073285.1 Terriglobia bacterium
TCTTCACTGGCGATCGCGTGTTCGTGGAGTGCATCCTGGGAATATCTTGCCCCAGACACTCTCGGGTACGTACTTTCGGGCTTGCGTTTCAGGCCGGTACGAAGGTCGCCGTTGCCGCGGCTCACGCCTCGGTGCCCGGGACCCGCGTTGTGCAACTCGGTATGGTGGTGTGCGCTCATCAATCCCCTAAGTCGCTGGAATGGTTGCAAATGCATTCACACAGAATGCTTCAACAGCTCGTACAGCAATCGACTTGCCACTGATCGTCGCCACCGCACGTCCCAACTGCGGCGATCACTGCTCTTTAAATCATTGAATTTGCTGCTAAACGAGCGGTGCCAGACTTTGCGATCCGCGGCGTTCGGGGGATCTTTCGACGGGGAAAGTGCAATCGATTGCGACACTAGGCAAGGAAAGTACGCTGCCCTGCGGCAGGTTTGCACCAGCGGCGCCACTAAAGTGAAAATGTTTTCCAGCCCAGCGGAAATATTTTTCCGTTTAATGCCCATTGCGCACAGGCTGGTTCGCTCAGGCGAGTTGCAAATCGCTTTCTCTTTCGAGGAGTGTGACCGATCCTGGTTACAGCCGGCCAGCGGCCGGGTAGGCAGCCGCAAGAGGTTGGCGAATGTCCTTTTCTTGTTCTCGTTGTTCCTGCTTCTCGCCGTTCCGAAGGAGCACCCACACCGGATACATCAGCCCCAACGTGATGGCGAAAAATACAAATCCGCCCTCGTGGTGCAGCCTACCCGTTAGAAAACTAGGGTCCACTTTGGTCGCCAACAGTGTCAGCGCGACAATACGAACCGCGTTCTTCACGATGGACAATGGAATGGAAAGGACCAGCAACACGATCTTTCGCCAAGTAGTATGCAGGGTCTCGTAGGCAGCGATCAGGACAGTGATAAACAGGGCCACGCTGGAATTAATCCCGCTGCACTCCTTGGCGACTTCGATCGACGCCCCGGGAACCGTCATGACAAACCCGTTTCGATGAACCGGGACGCCTAAAAAAGAAAACATCCAGTTGGTAAGGTCAGCTGAACCCGCCTGCAACAGGTAAATCGTCTTATCCACCACAAAGCTCGGAGCCGGCAACATCAAGATAAGCAGGAAGAGGGGGAAAGCGGCTTGCCGGAGCGCCGGCCGGCCAAACAACGTTGCGAATCCCGCCACAATCAGCAGCATGGCGGCGAGCAGCGTGATTGCTGAACCTGCGTGCCATCCAGTACGTGACAGAAGAAGGGATGCAGTCAACGCTAAGAGCGCCACTGCCGCGATTGATGCGCCGGCCCGGAACGCATACACGGGCGAAGAAAAAATCTCGGCGCGTCTCGACCAGAGAAGATAAACGACGAGGAAAGGCACCAGCACGATGTGCGAGCTGTAGCCGGCCTTCAGGGACCCGACCGCGAGATTGTGCACGGGCGTCCAGAAGGCTGCTGTGACCACGCAGACCCACAGCAGGAACGCGATGATACGATCTCGCACTTCGTTCGCCCTATCGCCGGCAGACTCCAAGGATCGCGTCCAAGACGTAGTCCTGATCCTCGTCCGTCATCTGATCGAAAAGTGGGAGAATGATGGTGCGGTCCGCGGCGCGATTCGTCTCCGGCAGGCGAGCATCCCAGCACGGGTCTGCATAGGGCCGTTCACGATGGATCGGCATGACGCCACGTCGCGTACTGATGCCGCGGTCCAACAGCGCCTGCATGAGGTCGTCACGAGTAATAGGTGCGTTTTCCAGCATACGCACCATGTACGACTGGAAGTTGGATACGCAGCCCTCGGGCTCCCCCGGGGGTACGAAGAACGGTAACTGGCCCAGTGCGGCCGTGTACTTCGCGGCGCGTGCACGGCGCCGCTCCAGGAAGCCGGGCAAGCGCTGGAGCTGTACCAGTCCCAGGGCCGCCTGCATGTCGGTCATGCGGAAATTAAAGCCGACCTCATCGTAGCTTTCACTGACGATCTTGCTGGAACTGTGGCGCGCCAGGTCGGAGACGCTCATCGCATGCTGCCGAAGGCGTTTGGCCCGCGCCGCGATCTGCTCGTCGGCGGTGGTGATCATCCCGCCTTCGCCGGTGACGAGCACCTTGCGCGGGTGGAAACTGAAGCACGCGAGCAGCGAGTGCGGATGTCCAACTCGCTCCGCCATGTATTTCGATCCGCTGGCGCATGCCGCATCTTCCATCAGCACCAGCCCACGTCGGTCTGCAATTTCACCGAGTTCGTTCATGGCCGCCGGCATGCCGACCTGGTGAACCGCCAAGATTGCCCGCGTACGCGGCGTAATAGCCTCTTCGACGCGGTTGGGATCGATGTTGTACGTGCCCGGATCAATATCCACGAACACCGGCGCGGCGCCGACATAGCGGATCGCATTCGCCGTGGCAATGAAGGAAAGGCTGGGGCACAACACCTCGTCGCCTTCTTTGATCCCGGCAAGGAGCATGGCGAGATGAAGGGCGGTGGTGCACGACGAGAGCGCGATGGCATGCGGTGTGCCCACGTAGGCGGCGAACTGGCGCTCGAATTCGGCGACTTTCGGTCCCTGGCTGATCCAGCCACTGCGCAGAACGCTGAGAACGGCCGCCTCTTCTTCCACGCCCATGGAAGGGCGCGCTATCGGGATATTGCGGATGCCAAGCTTAGTGGATGTACTCACGCTCTGGACTCCATAGATTGACGCATTTCGGACGTCTGATTGAGCGTGGCCTTCTGTGCTGAACGCCACTCGATCAGCTTGCGCAGGCCCTCGTGAAGATCGACCGAGTAACGGAAGCCGAGCATCTTTTCCGCCTTGTCGGTGCCCGCCCGGCGCGAGCGGACGTTGGCCACGGTCCGCGCTTCCCGGTATTCCGGCTTGAGCTTCGATCCAGTTGCCTTCAACACGGCCGCGCACAAGTCGTTTAAGCTGGTCTGCTGCCCGGTACCAACGTTGAACACTTCGTCGGAAACTTCGCTTTCCAGGGCAAGAATGTTGGCGCGCGCAACATCCTCCACGTAGACGAAATCCATGGACTGCACGCCGTCACCAAAGATCAGCGGAGGAGTGCCGGCCTCGGCCGCATCCAGCCAGCGCACCAGGACCTCGGTGTAGACGCCGGTCAGGTCCATGCGCGCGCCGTAGACGTTGAAGTAACGGAACGCGACATAGGGGAGGCCATACATTTCGTTGAATGCGCGCAGCATCTGCTCATTGGCAATTTTGCCGGCGCCATACAGCGTGCGGTTGTTAAAGGGGTGTCCCTCATCCATCGGCAGATAAGAAGGATCGCCATAGACGGACGCCGACGATGCCGCCACAACCTTCTTAACCTTGTGCCTCACCGCCGATTCCAGCACATTGAGGGCGCCGCCGATGAGGACCTCGACGGCCTCGCGGGGCGCTTCGGCGCAGCGCGTGATGCGCAAGGCAGCCTGATGGAACACGTAATCAACGCCGTCGGTCACTTCGTCCACGAGTGCGGTATTGCGGACATCGCCATTGATGATCGAAATGCGCCCACTCGCCCGCGCATCATCAAGGTTTGACATTGAGCCGCGAACAAAGTTGTCGAGGATCCGTACTTCGGCCGCCCCGCGTTCCAGTAACTGATCAACGATATAGCTGCCTATGAAACCCGCTCCTCCGGTCACAAGGGCGCGACGACCCGCAATCTGGTTCATGTCAGAATCCTTTTATTCGTGAATAGTTTCGGCACCCGATTGATTGCGATAGCGCAATATGCGTGCCGGGACGCCCGCTGCAATGGCGTAGTCAGGAATGTCAGTTGTCACCACGGCCCCGGCGCCGATAATCGTGTGCGCGCCCACCCGGACTCCCGGGAGAATTGTGGCGTTGGTACCGATATCCGCCCCGTATCCGATGAACACCGGCTTGATAACCAAGCTGGTGGCGATGATCGGGACGTTAATAGGTTCGCCGGTATGCTGCGATCCGAGCACCTTGGCGCCCGGACCCCAGCCCACATAATCTTCGAGCACGAGGTTGCGTGCGTCGAAGTAAGCATGCGGGCCGATCCACACATGGTTACCGATCTTGCAGGTACCATCGTAGCGGCCCTGAATCATCGATTGCGCACCGATGAACACCGCGTCGCCGAACTCCATGGTTTCCGGGTGCTTCAAGACTACCTCGGGACCAACCTGGATGTCGTGCCCCACGCTGCGGCACAGCGTGCGGAAAATGACGCGGCGTATCAGAGTGTCGAAGGAGCTTTCGCCGCTGCGAAAGCGAGCGAACTGTGCCAACAGCTCTTCGCGCGAGTTCTGCTCCTGCAGGGCCGCAGCCAGATCGCGCTCCCACGCAGGGTCCTGGCGGAGCTGCTTCGCCCCAAAGGTCGCCGGGACGACGCGCCCGGCTACCGGGCCGCTACCGCTGCCATTCGGCATTGTGCGCACTCCAGCAGTTTGCTGACTACGTATTCCGCCGCATCGGTCGAGAGCCCCGGATAGATCGGCAGCGACAAAATTCGTCTCGCCAGCTTTTCCGATACCGGAAAATCGCCTTCGCGATAGCCGAGGTCCTTGTAGGCTTGCTGCAGGTGCAGCGGCACCGGGTAGTGTAAACCGGTCGCCACGCCGTTCGCGCCAAGATCTCTCTGGACCGAATCGCGATTGTCTACCTGTACGACGTACAGGTGATAGATGTGCTTGCCGTACGGCATCTCTTTGGGCGCCACGATACCGCTGTCCTTCAGCTTCGACGAGTAGAGCGCGGCGACTTCGCGGCGCTGCTCGTTCCAGCCGTCCAGATGAGGCAGCTTCACCCGCAGGAATCCGCCCTGCATGCCTTCGAGGCGGAAGTTGTAGCCCGGGATGGCGTGCTCGTACTTGCGGAGTGAGCCGTGGTCGCGCAGCATGCGCATCTTCTGGGCCAGCGCGGCATCGCTGGTCGAAACCGCACCGCCTTCGCCCAGCGCCCCTAGGTTCTTGCCGGGATAGAAGCTGAAGCAGCCGGCGACGCCCATCGTTCCCGCCTTGCGGCCTTTGTACTCGGAACCGTGCGCCTGGCAGGCATCTTCAACCAGGTGAAGGTTGCGGCGCCGCGCGATGTCGGCAAGCGCATCGAGATCGGCGCACTGGCCGTACAGATGGACCGGCAACAGCGCGCGGGTGCGAGGCGTAATAGCTTTCTCCGCCAGCACCGGGTCCATGTTGTAGGACACCGGGTCCACATCGACAAACACCGGCTTCGCTCCCACCGCGCTGATTGCTTCCGCGGTGGCGATAAAGGTGTTCGTGACCGTAATCACCTCGTCGCCGGGGCCGATGCCCAGAGCGGCGAGAACCAACTGCAGCGCAGTGGTGCCGTTGTTGGTCGTCACACAATGATCGACGCCCAGATAGGCGGCGAATGCGGATTCGAATTCCTGTACCTCGGGCCCAAGAACGAATGTGGAGCGCTCCAACACGCGCTGGAACACCGCGGCAAATTCCCCGGCAAGAGGCTTATGAATTGCGGAAAGATCAACGAAAGGAACATTCATGCGGTCACCACCTCTTTCACCTTCTCCACTTTGCGAATGACGCGCGCCGGGTTGCCGGCGACGATGGTGTTATCGGGCACGTCGCGCGTGACGACGCTGCCAGCGCCCACGATCGCATTCTCCCCGATCGTGACGCCGCACAGGATGGTCGCGCTGGTTCCAATCGAAGCGCCGCGCTTGACGCGCGTTTGCACGACTTCCCAATCGGCTTCGCTCTGCGGCTGCCCGCCGGCATTTGTCGAACGGGGATACTTATCGTTGATAAACGAAACGTTATGACCCACAAAGACGTTGTCTTCAATGCTTACGCCTTCGCAGATGAAGGTGTGGCTGGAGACTTTGACGTTGCGGCCAATACGGGCGTTCTTCTGGATCTCGACAAACGCGCCAATCCTTGAAGCGTCGCCGATTTCGCAGCCGTACAGGTTGACGAACGAAAAAATCTTGACGTCCTTGCCCAACT
>JAIQFM010000031.1 GCA_020073285.1 Terriglobia bacterium
GAAAACCTGGCGGCCGCCTTCCTCCACCAGCACGCCCATGACCTCGCCCATCCGCCATCCCGGCGTGCCGATCATCTTCAGGCCCTCTGGCGTGGCCTCCAGCAGCGCGATGCACTCGCCGCGGACGACGCCCACGGCTTTGGGATAGCGATCGAATGTTTGGAGTTCGAAACCGGCGAGGTAGATGCGTTGGAGTTGTTCGGCGGAGTCAGGCATTGGGTAATCTAGTAATTTCGTAAATTGGTAATTTGAAAACCGGCCAGCTTCGGGTGCCGGTGCCCCAACTGAACGAAGCTGTTCAATTACAAAATTACCAAATTACCCAATTACAAAATGCCCAGGTCACATCTTGTACCGTCCGAGGTCCTCGTCGCCCAGGTTCTCCAGCCATTTGCGGAGCTCTTCCTGGGAGACGCGGTCGGAGACAGCGCTGGCGATCCGCGAGGTCTTCAGCACCTCGTCTTCAACGAAGATGGGGCAATCCACGCGCAGGGCCAGCGCCAGCGCGTCCGACGGGCGCGAGTCAATACTGATGATCTGTCCGTCGCGCTCTACCCAGATGATGGCGAAAAAGGTGTCGTCGCGCAGCTCGTTGACGACGACCTTGCGCACGCTGGCATCGAGCCCGGTCAGCAGGTTCTTCAACAAGTCGTGGGTCATGGGGCGCGGCGTGGTGACTTTCTCAATTTCCAGGGCGATGGCGTTGGCCTCGTAAATCCCGACCCAGATGGGCAGCACGGCATCGCCGCCGACGTCCTTGAGAATCACGATGGGCATGTTGGTCACCGGGTCCATCATCAGCCCTCGAATTTTCATCTCGACTTCCATCGTGTCCTCCGAGTCCTTAGACGGTCATCTCCCCCAATAAGCTGTTGGGAAATGTTGCCGTGACGCGCACCGGCAGATATTGGCCGATCCGCGGTTCCTCGCCTCCACTGGTGGTGAAGTTTAACACCTTGTGTTGCGATGTGCGCCCAATCCACTGGCCCCGGGCCGGGTTCAGGCCCTCAACCATTACTTCAAGTGTTTCGCCCAAGTGCCGCTGATTGAGCGCCGCCGAAATTTCCTTCTGACGCGCGTTGAGCACCGCCAGCCGTCTCACTTTCTCTTCTTCCGGGATGCTGTCAATGTAAGTGAGGGCCGGCGTGTTGGGACGCGGCGAATACTTGAAGGAAAAAACTCCGTCGTACTCGACCTCGTTCAGCAGGTCGATGGTCTCGGCAAAGTCGCTTTCTGTCTCTCCCGGGAACCCGACAATGATATCGGTGGTGATGCTAATCCGCCGCCGCGCCGCCTTCATCCACGAGATCCGCTCCAGATACTGATCCCGGGTATAGAGGCGCTTCATCAGGTCGAGCACGCGAGTGGAACCGCTTTGCACGGGAAGGTGAACGTGGTCGCAGAGCGCCGGGACGGCATCGACGGCGTCCACGATGTCCTTGCCAAAATCGCGCGGATGCGAAGTAGTGAACCACACCCGGCGCACCCCGCCGATCTCGCCGACGGATGCCAGTAACTCCGCAAATGTCTTCTTTCCAGATGGATCGCGATAAGAGTTCACGTTTTGCCCGAGCAATTGGATTTCCGTGAATCCCTGGTCGGCCATCTTGCGCGCCTCGGCCAGAACCGAATCCGAGGTGCGGCTGCGCTCCTTGCCGCGGGTGAAGGGAACCACGCAGTAAGCGCAGAATTTGTCGCAGCCCTCGATGATGGTGATGTACCCGCGATGGGGGTTGCTGCGGGCGGTGTACTCGGTCTCGAAGGTCTGGTCGGTCTGGCGGTCGTCGAGGCCGGTTACGCGCGACTTCCCTGCCTCGATCTGCACCAGCATTTCGGGCAGGTTGCGATACGAGGCCGACCCGCACACCAGCGACACGTGCGGCGCGCGCTGGAAAATCCTCTCGCCCTCCTGTTGAGCCACACATCCCAGCACGCCAAACTTCTTGCCCTGCTTCTGGAGGGCCTTATAGTCGGCCAAGCGATGGAACACCTTCTGCTCGGCCTTGTCGCGGATGGAGCAGGTGTTGTACAGCACCAGGCCGGCTTCCTGGACCGTCTCCACCTGGCGGTAGCCCTGGGAAATGAGCGTGCCGATCACCTTTTCGGAGTCGTGCACGTTCATCTGGCAGCCGAAGGTCTCCAGGTAGAACGTTTTGTTGGGAACCGCTGACATCTCTTTGAGTATAAATGAAGGGGCGACGGCGGGCATTGACTGATGAAGTGGCAAGCCGCCGATAATTCCCGGCGGCTCAGCCGCGAAGTGAAGTGAAGGTTTCAGCGGCCGCCGTTGCGCACCATCTCCAGGAAATACTGGTGCACGCGTTTGTCGTCGGAGAGTTCGGGGTGGAAGGTCGCGGCCAGCACGCTTCCCTGCCGGATCAAGACGGGATCGTTCCCTTCCCTGGCCAGGACTTCCACGTTTGGTCCAAGGTTTTCGAATTTCGGCGCGCGGATGAATACCATTTCGAGAGGCTCTGGGCCCAGCTTGGACGTGCCGAGACGGATGGAACTGTCCACCTGGCGCCCGTAGGCGTTGCGCTTGATGCTGACGTCGAGCGCGCCCAAACCCGGCTGCGGCGGGTTGTTCACTCGGTGCGCCAGAAGGATGGCACCGGCGCAGGTGCCAAAGACCGGCTTGGCGCGCACGAAGTCCTGGAGCTTCTGAAATCCCGCTTCGCCGAGCAGTTTGAGGAAAGTAGTGGACTCGCCGCCGGGAATGACCAGCGCGTCCACTTCGTCTAACTGCTCCGGCTTTTTTACCAGGACAACTTCCGAGCCCAGCTCTTGCAGCCGCCGCCGGTGCGCGTCAAAATCGCCCTGTAATGCCAACACGCCGATTTTCATGACTACCGCAATCTTAACGCGCCTGAACCCTGGAGCCTGAAGCCTGAAGCCTCTCTAGCACTGCGCCGACCACCAGCGGCAGGCCGACAGTGGCGTCCAGGAAGAGCTCGGCAAATTTTCCGCCTTCTTCCGGCGGCACGAATTTTCCCCACGAAACGGCCTCGGTGTAGGGGCTCCCCGACAGTCCGCCCCAATACACCGGCTCGGGGCAGATGCGCACGCCGTAGTGAAAGCGCTTCAGCGGAACGTCCTCGCCGCCTCGCCGGTGCCGCAATTCCAGGTATGGTCCTAACTGCTGCGTCCAATTCCGCGGGACGCCGCCGCCGATGGTGAACACGCCCATGCGCGGCGACGCCAGCATGGTATCGGCATATTTGTCCACATCCTCGAACGGGTCATAGCGCAGCTTCGCTCTTCCCTGCTTCGCGCGCATGCGATTGTGCAGCGCGAGATCCAGCCCCAGCTCCGAATCGGTGAACGCGGGGACAAACACCGAAACATCTTTCTCATACGCCGACTTCAGAATTCCCCTCCCCGGCACATGCTTGCTGAGGTGCTCCCCAATGGCGCGGTTTAGCTTCCACGAACACACCGTCTCGTCGGCGTTCCACTGGTCGAGGATGGGGGCGACGATGCGCTCCACCTGATCCAGGTTTTGTTCCGGCTCCAGCGTGTCGTACACCCGGTTGTAACCCGCCTCGTACAACTCCACGTCGTTCATCTTGGGGTCGTACACATAATGCGAACGCCCGATGCCCTCCACCAGCCCGTGCGCCATCAGCGCGCCCGTGGACACCAGCGCGCGCACGATGCCGCGGTCAATCAGTTCGGTGATAATGAGCCCCTGCTTGGCCACCGTCATGGCGCCGGCCAGCGTCATGACGACGAGGCAGTCCTTATCGCGGGCCATCGCCTCCAGCACGTCGGCCGCTACGCCCACCTGCCGTGCGGTGAACGCGGTGCGACCCATGGCGCGCACCAGGTAGTCAATCCCGCGGATGCGCCCCAGGTCGAGGGGCTCCAGCGGGACCAGACTGTCTTCCTCCGGCGTGTGCAGACGGCGGTCAATGCCGCTGCCTTGCGGGGAGTGCGCGTGAGCTTTCTTTTCGTGCCCGTGCTTGCGCTTCAATCCTTCACCTTGAGAAAAATCTCGCCGCACAAAGGCGCGGACGGATTGCTGGGGTAGAACCAGCAAAAGTAAACGCTTGTCCGGGTTAACGTCAACGGCAGCAAGCATTCGGTAGTGTCCTGATTTGACTGTTCGCTTTGCTAGTCTGCGTTTGGCCCTCCAAAGCATGGTTGGAATTCCGTTCCCTGAGTCGACGGCGGCCCGACAACTTGGCAGAAGCGCGTATGGTGCAAAGTGCCGAATTGATCCAGATAAGTCATACAGCCGAGCAAAGCAACAGCGGTTTCGGGGGCGGGCCCAGCGCTGATCGTGATGTTCTCTGTTTGCGAGGGAGCGCCGGGGAAAATCGTGTACCCGTGCCCTTGGGAGTTGTTCGGATAAAGTTCGGTACCAGTGAGTGCTTCTCCCCTGGAGCAGGCCTCTTCAATTTTGAGCTTAGCGATGTCAGCTGTAAGTGGATGGTTAGCCGTCTCGCCAGCGAATACGGAATGCAGTCCCGGCGAAAGCCCATAATTTCTGATCTTGAACTTAGCTACCCAACGGTGGTCTGGTTTTTCCAGAGTGGCATTCCCGTCTATTCCAAGCCAAGGGCGCTGTGCAATCACGGTAGTTTTCTTCATCTCCGCAAGTTGGCCCCTCATTACTGCAAGCTGACCCCCGTAAATACACAGTGCAATCACACCAATGACAGCAAGAGTAGCGTTGGCACCGAATTGCAGCCGTTCAATCGTCCTAGTGCCGCGCAAAAGGCGCTCGGTTTCAGTCTCGCCATTGTTGGATGGACCTGTTTCCTTTTGGCCCAATGCGGTGCCATTATCGACTGGCGATTGTGGCGAAGGATCGTTTGGGCGTGCTTCCGGACTTGCGTTGCTATTCTCGCCGTCATTCATGCGGCAAACCTCTTGCGTTGCTGTCAGAACACTATCAAGCAATCGGAAATCTTAAAATCGTAAACCTGAAATCTCCGCGCTCCCGCTTCTCGTGGCAATAAACTCGTCTGCTATCCTGTCACGTTACGGAGGAAAGTTTGCCCGCTCCCGAGCAGTTTCGCGTCGGCCTCATCCAGATGTCGTGCTCTGCCGACCCAGAGAAGAACCTGGAGCACGCCATGGACATGGTGCGCGACGCCGCCGGTCGCGGCGCGCAGGTGGTCTGCCTGCCGGAGCTGTTTCTCACGCAGTATTTCTGCCAGCGCGAGGACGCGGCGCTGTTCGATCTCGCCGAGCCCATTCCCGGCCCGACCACCACGCTGCTGTCGCAACTAGCGCGCCAACAGAAGATCGTGCTCATCGCCTCGCTGTTCGAGAAGCGTGCCTTGGGCGTTTACCACAACACCGCCGCCGTGCTCGACGCCGACGGCAAGCTCGCCGGCATCTACCGCAAGATGCACATCCCCGACGATCCTCTCTACTACGAAAAATTTTATTTCACTCCCGGTGATCTCGGTTACCGCGCCTTCGACACCGCGGTGGGGCGCGTCGGCACGCTCATCTGCTGGGATCAGTGGTATCCCGAAGGCGCGCGCCTGACCGCGCTCAGCGGCGCGCACGTGCTCTTCTACCCGACAGCGATCGGCTGGCACCCGGCGGAAAAAGAACAATACGGAGCAGCGCAGCAAGACGCCTGGCGTACCATGCAGCGCGCCCACGCCATCGCCAACGGGGTCTATGTCGCGGCGGTAAATCGTGTGGGACACGAGACCGGCAACATCCGCGGCAAGCAGACATTCGGCGCCGGCCTGGATTTCTGGGGAACGTCTTTCCTGTGCGATCCCTTCGGCGCGGTGATTGCCGAAGCGTCGTCGGACCGCGAGGAAATCCTGATCGGCGAGGTTAGCCTGCGCAAGCTGGAAGAAGTACGCCGCAACTGGCCCTTCCTTCGCGACCGCCGCATCGACAGCTACGCCGCGATCACGAATCGGCTGCTGGACTGAACAAATTCGTAATTTAGTAAGTTAGTAATTTGGTAATTTTCGGACACCTCTTCGGCGCTGTGCAAATTACCAAATTACGAAATTACCAAATTGCTGAATCTCAAACCTAAGCGGGAAACTCCAGCGTCCCTCGGCTACCGCATGCCAGCCGAATGGGAGGCGCACGCCTCCACCTGGCTGGGATGGCCACACAACCGCACCGACTGGCCGGGCAAGTTTCCGCCGATTCCGTGGGTCTATGCCGAAATCGTCCGCCACCTGGCGCGCGTGGAGCGCGTAGACATCATCGTCGAAGACGCTGCAGCCGAAGCCAAAGCGCGCGATGTGCTCGACCGCGCCAACGCCCTTCGTGACACCGTCCGCTTTCACCGCTGGCGCACCAATCGCGGCTGGACGCGTGATTTTGCTCCCATCTACGTCAAGCGCGATGACAAACGAGACCCTGTAGCCGCGGTCAATTTCCAGTTCAATGGCTGGGCTAAATATCCCGACTGGCCGCTGGACCAGCGCGCCTCCGAGCAGATGGTGCGGTATCTCAATTTTCCAGCGTGGACGCCGCGTGTGGCACACGCGCCCTCGCGTGTGCGTCGCCTGAAGCCTGAAGCCCGCAGCCTGAAGCCCATGGTTCTCGAAGGCGGAAGCATCGACGTCAACGGCCGCGGGCTGCTGCTGACCACGGAAGAATGCCTGCTCAGCCACACCCAGCAACGCAATCCCGGCCTCACGCGCGAAGGTCTGGAACAGGTCTTTGCCGATTATCTTGGAATTGAAAAAGTGCTCTGGCTGGAGCGCGGAATCGCCGGCGACGACACCCACGGACACATCGACGACATCGCCCGCTTCGTCTCGCCGGATACAATCGTTGCCGCCATCGAACGCAATCGCGACGACGCCAACTACGAGCCGCTGCAAAGCAATCTTGAGCGCCTGCGCAAGGCAACCGACCAGCGCGGACATGGACTCAACATCGTCGAACTCCCCATGCCAGCGCCAGTCATTTTCCGCCGGCGCCGCTTGCCCGCCAGCTACGCCAATTTCTACATTGCCAACCGCTGCGTGCTGGCGCCCGTATTCGACGATTCCAACGACCGCCGCGCGCTCAACATCCTCGCCGATCTATTCCCCGACCGCGAGATCATTCCCATCTACTGCGGTGATTTGGTCTGGGGCCTGGGCGCGATCCACTGCATGACCATGCAGCAGCCGGCGACATAAGAAAAACGGGCGGACATGTGAGTACTGTCCGCCCGTTCGTGACCGCTCTGAGACCGTTCTAACGGGCTCTGCCTCTCGTCTTGTCAAAACAGGCGCTGGCTGACGTGCTCCCATCCACGATGCAGACCTTTTCAAAATTGAACGAATCCGATTCGGTGGGTCTTTCGTTCGATCCCGAAAACTGTTGGGCTTCGACCACCACGTTGGTCAGCGTGAGGGTAAAGATGATATTGTTTTCGTTGTCCATCTGCGTCAGTGTCAATCCGCTAAAAACCTTTCCCGCTCCGATCTCATTGAAGAGGATTGGGCTGCACGCATCGAAAACCTTCATTATCGACAGATCGCTAATGCTGGCTTTTCCCGCGCGTATACCGCCCGGGCCGGTGATGGCCGGGCTGGACGTTCCCCATGACCAAGACAAGGCGTCGAACATGTTGGTGCCGGCCGACGTTGTGCAGTTCAGCCCATCGACCTTGATGTGCAGGGGGAAACCCTGCGCCGCCACGGTTGCTGTCAGCAGCAGCAGGCATGCGAAAACGTACGCTTTCTTCACTCGAATTCTCCTGTTGAAATTACCGCGTCACCGCAGCACTTTGTGCGCGAGCGCAATCAGAGATAGCTTTACGATTCGGCCAGATTCCCCCACCCTAATTGTCGCTGGCCCTCGCCGGGCCGCAGGGATGTCAGTGAAGGCACTGTATCTACTCGACGCCTTTCGCGCCAAGTTGATTGAAGGTCAATAGCGCAAAGCTAACTGGCACAACTCTGGGGGGCGATGTGCAAAGGATTTACCAAAAAGTGCAAACGCCGCGCATTGCACGCGGCGTACCCTGACTCCTGACTACTATCTCTCGTACTTTACGGGCTGCGGTCCTTGCTCCAGCGTCTGGCGGTCCCAGATGGCGCCCTCGCGGGTGTAGTTCGCCAGCTCGAAATCCTGCGTCAACTCCAGGCAATCGGTGGGGCAGGCGTCTTCGCACAAACCACAGAACATGCACCGGCTCAGGTCGTAGGTAAAATTGGTGAGCTCTTTGCGACGCGTGGTGGGATTACGCTCGGCGCTGACCACGATCAGATGCTCCGGACAGGCCACCGCGCACAGGTCGCAGGCGATACACAAGGTCTCGCCCGTGTCCGGGTTGACGTTGAGGCGCGGCGCACCGCGATAGCGCTCAGCCACCTGCGGACGCTCCAGCGGATACTGCTCGGTATAAACCTCTTTGGGGTGCTGGTAACGGAACGTTACCTTCAGCCCCTTGATGAGGTCCACCATGAGAACTTTGTCTAAAACTTGTTTTAGCCCCACGCTGTTAGTTTACTCCACCGCCCGCGTGACGCGCCACAGGGGGGCGCCAGGTCCTGGATTCCGCTAACATTTCAAATTGCAAATTACCCATTACCAATTACAAATGGAGGTAGTGACCGACGAACTCAACATGGAGGAGGCTCTGCGCGAAGCCGCTCGCGCCCAGGCTGCGGGCGAGGTGCCGGTCGGCGCCGTGGTGGTGTGCGACGGCCGCGTGGTCGGGCGCGGCTGGAACCGCAACCTCGGCGATTCCGATCCCACGGCACACGCCGAGATCGTCGCCCTGCGCGAGGCCGGCCGCACCGTCGGCAATCACCGCCTGCTCGACTGCGAGATGTTCGTCACCATCGAGCCGTGCGCCATGTGCGCCGGGGCGCTGATGCACGCGCGCCTCAAGCGGCTGGTTTACGGCGCCGACGATCCCAAAGCCGGCGCGGTTCATTCCGTCATGGCCGTCCTCAACCATCCCCAGCTCAACCACCGCATGGAGGTCACCGCAGGCGTGCTCGCCGCCCGCTGCCAGGAACTGCTGCGGAGTTTCTTCCGCGCACGCCGATAGCTGGGCGTGTCCGCTCGGCGGGTTTATAACTCCGCGTCGGGTACAATCTGGGTTTCTATGAAAAGCAAACTGGCTGCGCTGCTGCTCCTTCTTGTTGCCTGTGCCGCGTCCGCGGAGGTCACTCCCGGAAGTGTTCGCTGTGGGCGACTGCTCGATGTCCGCACCGGTCGCGTGCTCACCAATCAAGTGATCTCGTTCGACAGCTCCGGCGTCATCATCTCGATCGGTCCCGCGGGTACGGCGACGATCGACCTCCCGAACGCCACCTGTCTTCCCGGCCTGATTGACGTGCACACGCACATCACCGGCGACGCCACCATGCACGGTTACCGCGCCCTCGGCATCTCCATCCCGCGCGAAACCACCATCGGCGTGAAGAACGCCAGAATTACGTTGCGCGCCGGCTTCACCACTCTGCGCAACGTCGGCGCCGAGGGCTTCACCGACGTTGCCGTGCGCGACGCCATCAATGCCGGGGATATCGAAGGTCCGCGCATGCTGGTTTCCGGCCCGGCGCTGGGCATCACCGGCGGCCACTGCGACGACGACCTGTTGCCCTTCGAGTATCACCGCACAGCGGAGGGCGTAGCCGACGGTCCCTGGGCGGCGCGCCAGAAAGTCCGCGAGGTCATCAAGTACGGCGCCGACGTGATCAAGATCTGCGCCTCCGGCGGCGTGCTCAGCAAGGGCGACGAGGCCGCTGCGCCGCAGTACACGCTGGAGGAAATGCAGGCCATTGCCGCCGAAGCTCACAAGCTCGGGCGCAAAGTCGCCGCGCACGCGCACGGCGGCGAATCGATCAAGGACGCCATTCGCGCCGGCATTGACTCCATCGAGCACTCCAGCCTGATTGACGACGAGGGCATTCGCCTGGCCAAGCAGCATGGAACCTATCTCGTCTTTGACATCTACAACGACGATTACATCCTCGCCATGGGCGAGAAGTCCGGCATGCTTCCGGAATCCATCGCGAAGGAAAAGCAGATCGGGCGCCTGCAGCGCGAGAACTTCCGCAGGGCATTTCAGGCGGGAGCGAAAATGGCCTTCGGCACCGATGCCGGCGTCTATCCGCACGGCGACAACGCCAAGCAGTTCGCCAAGATGGTGGAGTGGGGCATGAAGCCGCTGGATGCTATCCAGGCCGCGACCATCAACGCCGCTGACCTGCTCGGCTGGAGTGACAAGGTTGGGGCGCTGGAGAAAGGCCACTTCGCCGACCTGATCGCCGTCGAGGGCGACCCGCTGGCGGATGTTAAGGTGCTGGAAAACGTTCGCTTCGTGATGAAGGGCGGCGCAGTGGTCCGGAACGATTTTGCGCGCCATTGAGCCGGCCGCGCGGAACCTTGAAACATGCGCCCCATCGACATCCCTGATGAGAGCTCGAAGAGCCGGAGCAGCGGAGGTCAAATCGCGCTATGTACTACCTGCTGAAGACGGAGCCTTCCGAATACTCCTTCGCCGATTTGCAGCGAGATAAGGAAACGATTTGGGACGGGGTGACCAACCCGGTAGCGCTTAAGAACCTGCGCGCGATGAAGCCGGGAGACGGCCTGATCATTTATCACACCGGCGACGAGCGGCGGACCGTGGGCACCGCTTCCGTGGTCAGCGTGGATATAGCCGATCCGAAAATGCCGGCGGTGAAAATCAAGGCCGGACGGGAGTTGGCGGCCGGGACATCGCTGGCGGAGATCAAGGCCAACCCTGCGTTCCGGGATTCGCCACTGCTGAGGCAAGGCAGGCTGTCCGTGGTTCCCCTGACGGAGGAGCAGTACCGCATTCTCACGGAGCCTTGATAAAGTCTGGCGGAGAGGGAGGGATTCGAACCCACGATACCCGTCAAGGTATGTCCGCTTTCGAGGCGGATCGTTTCAACCACTCACGCACCTCTCCGCGCCAAAGAGGAAAGAAGTCGGGTGGTCTACATAAAGCCGCCGGCTCGGCGGCCATATCTATCCTATCAAAATTAGCGGCGTCGTACGCGACTGCTTCCAGCACCGCCGCATCCAAAACCCGTGAACGGAGAGAACGATGGCTACGATGCGCGCTGTGCAGGTCCCCCGTCCTGATGGTCCCTTCGAATTGGTCGAGCGTCCGGTGCCGGAGCCGCGGGCGCGTGAGGTGCGCGTCAAAGTGCAGGCGTGCGGACTGTGCCACAGCGACTCCTTCACCAAGACAGGTATGTGGCCGGGAATTCAGTACCCGCGCGTTCCCGGGCACGAGATCGCTGGCGTGATCGACGCCGTCGGCCGCGACGTTCCGGAGTGGAAGGCAGGGCGGCGTGTCGGCATCGGCTGGCATGGCGGCCATTGCGGCCACTGCCTTTCCTGCCGGCGCGGAGATTTCATCACCTGCCGCAACCTGCAGATACCCGGCATGTCCTACGACGGCGGATACGCGGAGTACGTGCTTGCGCCCTTCGAGGCGCTGGCGGCGATTCCCGACGCGTTCTCGCCGGTGCATGCCGGTCCCATGATGTGCGCCGGGATCACTACCTTCAACTCGCTGCGTCACAGCGGCGCGCGCGGCGGCGATCTGGTGGCGATCCTCGGTCTTGGTGGGCTCGGGCACCTGGGAGTGCAGTTCGCCGCCAAGATGGGTTTCAACACCGTGGCCATCGCGCGTGGCGAAGACAAGGGGCCGCTGGCCAGACAACTGGGCGCGCATCACTATATTGACAGCCAGAAGGAAAACGTCGGCGAGAAGATGCAGGCACTGGGCGGAGCGAAGGTAATCCTCGCCACCGTGACCAGCGGAAGCGCCATGGCCGCTGCCCTGCCCGGTCTCGGCCTGGGCGGCAAGTTCATCGTCTTGGGCGCCGCCGACGAACCGCTGGCGGTTGACACCGTGCGGATGATCGGCGAGCGGAAGTCGGTACAGGGCTGGCCGTCGGGCAGCTCGGCGGATTCGCAAGATACGCTGGCCTTCGGGGTGCTCACGGGCGTGCGTCCGATGACCGAGGTCTATCCTCTGGAGCGCGCGGCGGAAGCGTACGAGCGCATGATGAGCGGCAAGGCGCGATTCCGGGTCGTGCTTACGACCGGCAACTGATTCTTGCCTGCAGCCAGCCTCTAACCTCGTCTTCGACGGTGCCGGTGGGCCTCATGCCACATCAACTCCGGCGGGAAACCAATGCCGCGTGCGGTTGCACACCGAGCAGACCGACAGCATGACGGGCACCTCGATCAGCACTCCGACCACCGTCGCCAGCGCCGCGCCCGAGGATGGTCCGAAGAGCGCGATGGCCGTTGCCACCGCCAGTTCGAAGAAATTGCTGGCGCCGATCAACGCTCCAGGAGCGGCGACATCGTGCGGCACGCGCAAGAACTTCATCAAGCCGTAGGCGAGCGAGGAGTTGAAATAGACCTGAATCAAGATGGGGACGGCGATGAGCGCGACGTGCGGAAACTTGCCGGTGATGTTGTCGGCTTGGAAGCCGAAGATCAGCACCAGCGTGGCCAGCAGCGCCAGCATGCTGGCCGGAGCGAATTTCGGCAGCAGCACGTTCTGAAACCATTCCAGGCCATGACGTCGCACGAAATACATGCGCAAGGCCACGCCCACGGCAAGCGGCACAACGATGAAGATGGCGACCGCGTACAGCAGCACGCGGAACGGCACCTGCAGAGACGAAGCGCCGGAGACGAGGAAACGCACAATGGGCGCGAAGGCGAACAGCATGATGAGGTCGTTGAGCGAGACCTGGACGAGCGTGTAGGCGGGATCGCCGTCGGTCAGATAGCTCCACACGAACACCATCGCGGTGCAGGGCGCGGCTGCCAGGATAATGGCGCCGGCGATGTACTGGTCGGCTTCGGCGGGAGAAATCCACGCCGCGAACACATGGCGGAAAAAGACCCAGGCGATCAGCGCCATGGAAAAGGGCTTGACGATCCAGTTGACGAACAGCGTGACCAGCAGCCCGCGCGGCTTTCTTCCCACGTTGCGGATGGAGGCGAAATCCACCTTCATCATCATGGGCACGATCATCAGCCAGATCAGCACCGCGATGGGCACGTTGATCTGGCTGCCGCTGCCGAACTCCATATCGCGCAACGCGGCGATCAGGCGCGGTGACAACTTGCCGAGCAGCACGCCGGCCATCATGCACAGGCCAACCCACAAGCTGAGGTAGCGCTCGAACAGGTTGAGCCGCTTGGGCCGTTCGACTTGCGCGGTTAAGACAGTTGCCATGCCGTTTTCCGATCCTTCGGTTCGCGTGCCACGCTGTGAGCTTCCATAGCCGAGAATGGGTGCCACGCCCCGGCGGTGCACGATCCGGATTGAATGGCCTTCCTCAGCCGGCGCGAGTCCTGCGCCAGTTCGGGACAAGTCGCGAAAGCGTGGCGCAGGAAAGCGAAGAGCGTCCGGTGCAGGCGCTTGGCCGGCTGCGCCAGTTGGTAATACATGCGTGCGCCTTCGCGCCGATCCGTGACCAGGCCGGCATGCTTCAGGTAAAGCAAATGGCGCGAAACGTTGGGTTGTGGCGAAGCCAGCACGTACTGGATGTCGCAGACGCAGAGCTCGCCGTGGAGAAGCAGGTTGAGAATTCTGAGCCTGGTCTGATCCGCGAGCCCCTTGAATAACCGCTCCAAATCTTCCATGCCAAGTCTCCGTTAAGATTCTAACACTGATATTCACATACACGTATACATGTATGCTAGTATACCAGGCTGTGATCTGCGGCACGGTCGAAAGTGATTCGCCTGGGAGGCGTTCGTGAAGCCGAAGGTGTTGTTCCTCTGCACGGGTAATTCGGCGCGCAGCCAGATGGCGGAAGGCTATCTGCGTCATGTCGCCGGCGATCGCTTCGAGGCCATGAGCGCCGGCATCGAGCCCAAGGAACTCCATCCGTTGGCGATCGAGGCCATGCGCGAGGTCGGCATCGACATATCCCACCAGACTTCCAAGGACGTGGTTAGCCTCCTGGGCCAGTCCGTCGCTTACGTGGTTACGGTCTGCGACAACGCCAGGGATCGCTGCCCGATATTCCCCGGTACCTGGAAATTTGTCCACTGGAGTCTCGAAGACCCGGCCGTGGCCGAAGGGACCCACGAGGAACGGCTCGCCGTTTTCCGTCGGGCGCGCGACCGGATCATTGCCAAGATCGAGGGGGCGTTCGTGCGCGGCGAGATTGCTCAAAGGCGACCCTGACTGCGACCTCTCCGATTGCTCGCAGTCGCAGCGTGGGCCCCAACACGAATCCGCTATTTGCGGTCGATACGGGCGTCGGCGCCGCAGAAGCTCTTCAGCCCCTCGTAGGCAAGGTATTCGCGGGCCGCCTCGTCGTCCTTGAGGTAGGTGTCCCAGAACGCGATGGTCTCCAGCTTGGCGCACTTAAACAGTTTGGTTTCGATCGCGCGGCGGCGAAAGGGGCCGACGAGGGTGAAGTGCGTGGCGCCCTGGAGTTCCACGTCGTACTTGTCGCCTTCGGGAGCGCCGTTGAAAGGCTGGCTGCGCCAGGTGGGAGTGCGGCGTTGGGTGCCGAAGTCGCGCGATCCGTACATGGCCAGCATGGGCACGCGGATGTGTTCCCAGGAACGCGACGTCAGGCCCATTTCGCCCTCGCCCTGCGGAGAGAGCACGACGATCGCCCGCACTCGTTTATCGGCGAAGCCCCGCGGCGTTTTGGCGCCGGGCATCAGCACCGTGGCGCCGCCGATCGCGACTGCCGTGTACGCGCCGTAGGAATGGCCGCCGACGCCGATGCGCGCGCGGTCGAGCTTGCCTTTGAGCGTGGGCGCGAGCTTTTCGATTTGCGGGAGCGAGTCAATGACGAAGGAGATGTCTTGAGGGCGGCTGCGCCACAGCTCGGAGTCCCGCAGGACCTGACGCAGCGTGCCCCGGTAACCGCTGTCGTGCATGGAGTCGGCGTGCGAAGGATGGATGCTGACGTAGCCGTAGCTGGCCCAGTATTCACCAAGCGCGGAATAGGTTTCCCGCGAAGCGAACGCGCCGTGCGAAAAGATTATGACGGGAAACGGGCCCGGGCCTTCGGGATAGTAGATCTTCAGCCGCAGGTCCTTGTCGCGCGCGGCATCGTGCAGGACGAGTTCGTCAATGGTGAGCACCCGCAGCGGCCCGCGGTCGGGACTGTAGGGGCGGGGATCGGCGAGCGCGGCCAGCGACAGCAGGAATACGAGAGCGACAACCGGCTTGCCTTTCATCATGCAGCACACACGGTCATGAACCCGAGGCGGAAAAGAGTAACGCGGAGCGCTATGGCTTGCCACCCGGCGGCCTGAGCATGCGCTCCGGCAACGGGTTCTGCTCGGATTCATTGAGCCACAGTATGTTGAGCACCCACCAGCGCCGACCGTCGTTGAAAAGCTGAATGCTGTTAATGCCGCGGGCAAACGGCTTCTCGCCCCTGGCGTGGCGCAACTCGTAGGTGCTGAACACTTGCGCGATCTGCGCCCACTGGTCCACGCGGTTGGCGACCGCGCTTTCGTAGATGCCTTCTTTTGCGAACAACGGTTCGGTGCGGCTGACGTAGTCCTCGACGCTGAGCAACCGCGCCGCGTAGCCGGTTTTTGCCGGCGGCTTGGCCAGCGGTATCAGGCGCGCGCCCGCCCAGAACAGCGAACGGAAGCGGTTCCAATCGCGCTTCTGCCCGGCCGGTCCGGAGATCGCGTCGTAGATCGCGCTGACGATGCTGTCGATGGACTTCACGTCGGCGGGGTTGGCGGCGGGCGTTTCCGGCTTTTGCTCCGCTTGCTGGGCGACCGACATGGAGCCGAGCAGAACTGCAATCATCAGGACGGCGGCTTTCATTTCTCACCTCGCGACCAGCAGATTACTCCATCGAACACCGTTCACGCCGCGGGATAGATGCCGAGCACCTTCACGAATTCGGCGATCTCCTGGAGATGGGCGAGCGCCTTGCGGGCCGCTTCGTCGTCACCGCGCTGGTAGTCAATGAAAAAGACGTACTCGAACAGGCGGCCGCGGAAAGGACGGGATTCGATCTTGCTGAGGTCGATATCGCGCAGGGCAAAAACGCTGAGCGACTTGAACAGGGCTCCGGGCGCGTTCTTCAGCGCGAAGGCGATGGAGGTCTTGTTGGCGCCGCGCACCATGCGGCGAGTGCGGCTGACGAGAAAAAAGCGGGTGAAGTTCTGCTTGTCGTCTTCCAGTCCGCGCAGCAGGATGCGGCCCTTGTACACGTTGGCAGCGCGGCTGCCGGCGATGGCGGCGGCGTCGCGCAGGTTCTCCTTAACCACGTGACGAACGCTGCCGGCAGTGTCGTAGAAGGATTCGGGGCGCGCCTGGCGGTGGCGGCGGAAGAACTCGCGGCACTGTTCCAGTGCGACCGGATGGGAGAAGACGCGCTGGATGTCTTTCAGCTTCACGCCGGGAGCGGCGATGAGGTTGTGGCGGATGCGTAGCCGGAATTCCCGCTGGATGAACGTATCGCGCGCCAGCAGCAGGTCAAGGTGCTGTGCCACGGGCCCGGCGAGCGAGTTTTCGATGGGGACGAGCGCGGCGGCGACGCTGCGGGAATCGAGGCGGTCGAACACCTCGGACGACGTGACACAGGGCACGACCGAGCAGCCGGGCAGAAACGTACGCGCCGCTTCGTCGCTGAAGGAGCCGAGTTCGCCCTGAATGGCAACTTTCATAACCAAACGCTCAGTGGCCGCTGGCCGGGATCGTGGCACGGCTTACGAATTTGTACAACTTTCGGCGTATCGCCCGCACCAGATTCTTCAGGACAGGCGAACTTTCTTCACAGTGTTTTGCCCATTAGCAGAGCGTCAAGTTTGCCCAAATAGTACCGCGGGATGGTCTTCAAAACGGAATAGCCGCGACCCTTGTAGAAACGTAGCGCCGGGTCGTTGTCCACCGCAGTCTCCAGGTAAATGGCAGAGCAGCCGGCGTTGCGCAGGCGCTGCTCGCATTCCTCCATCAGCAGCGAGCCCACGCCGGCGCGCCGGGCTTCAGCAACAACGTCAATGGTCACAATGTGTCCAAGGCCGCGGGGAAGTTTTTGCCCCACCAGAAAGCCGACGATGAGGCGCTTCCCTGCCCCGCTCTCGTTCGCTCCCGAGTCGGCACGTTCGGCGACGATGGCAAACGCGCCTGCCATCGCGATGTAGTACGCCAGTTCGCGCTGCGAGTAGGCGATACCGCGAGTGAAGCACTGCTGATCGATTTCCCACAGCCGGCGGAAGTCGTCGGAATAGTAGTCACGCAGGCTGATGGGCGAGCTTTTCGGCTCGCGGCGTGCGGGCATACCTTCAGCGTATCAGGCTGGGTGGTGGAGTAAGAAGCGCCGGAAGCCGGGATCGTCGGCGTGCGAGACTACGCGGCACTATGTACTAATCTGAACGACTTCGGCGCGCTTCAGTTGCCCACAGGCGGCGTAGATGTCGCGCCCTCGAGGACGCCGGATGAAGGTGGGAATGCCGGCGCGGATCAGCGTTTGCTGGAAGGCATGTACGCGCTCATCGGCTGGTGTCGAGAACGGAATTTCCGGCCCAGGGTTAAGCGCGATCAGGTTGACCTTGGCTTTGAGCCCACGAATCAACTCCACTACCTCGCGCGCGTTTTGCAGGCTGTCGTTGACCTCGTTGAGCAGCACGTATTCGAACGTGAGGCGCTCGCGGGGTCGCAGCGGGAACTGGCGCGCAGCGGCGATTAGTTGCTGGAGGTCCCACTTGCGGTTGATCGGCATCACCTGCTCGCGCAGCACGTCATTGGACGCATTGAGCGAGATGGCGAGCTTAGGGCGCAGAGGTTCGGCGCCCAAGTCCCGGATGCGCGGCACGATGCCGGCGGTAGAGACCGTCATCCTTGATTCCGGGATTCCAACCCCAGCCACCAGCAGGCGCACCGCCTTCATAAGATTGTCGTAGTTGAGGAAAGGCTCACCCTGGCCCATGAAAACCAGGTTGATGCGCTCGGATTCGGGCGGCACCTTCTGGTCCTGCAGCACCCGCAGGACCTGGCCGACAATTTCGCCCGCAGTCAGGTTTCTCAACAGGCCGAGCAGAGCGGTCATGCAGAACTGGCAATTGACGGCGCAGCCAGCCTGGCTGGAGACGCAGATGGTGGCGCGTTTGAGCCCACTCTGTCTCGCTCCCCCGCTTCGCTTCGGGACAGACTCCGGCGGGCGAGACGAGGGTTTCGCACCCGACAGTTCTTCCTCGCCGGCTTCACTGCCGTCGCCCTGCTCGCCGTCGTCGCCTTCCGGCATCCAAACGGTCTCGACGCTCTGCCCGTCGGCGAAGCCAATCAGGTAGCGCACGGTACCGTCAACGGAAACGAATTTTTTTTCGAGGGATGGAACCCCAGCCACATGTCGTTCCGCCAGTTGCGCGCGCCAAGATTGTGGCAGCGCCGTGATGTGGTGGAGGCTTTCGACCCGCTGCCGGTATAGAGCGTCAAACAATTGTCGCCCGCGATAAGCAGGATGGCCCGCATCCACCGCCAGGGCGGTAAGCTCTTGCAGGTCAAGGCCCAAAAGTGCGTCTTGCAGCGCTTCTCTCATGCATCTAAAGGGGGCACGATGCCCGGCTGTCCCCATTGTATGCGCTGGGGGAAAGCCGGAGCCGTTCCCAGGACAGCTTCAACGAATGGCAGTAAGTGGTTGATTCTACACGGTGAATGTTTGTGCACGCGGCTGCCCGCGGTGTGTAAGAATCTTGCTAGGGCTTCCGCGCCGGTCCCAGGCGCAGGTTGAGTGGGGCAAGTCATGGTCGAAGAACTCCGTAGCATTCAGCGCGAGGTGCTGCCCAACGGTCTGATTGTGCTGACCGAGGAGATGCCGCACATCCGGTCCATATCCATTGGCATTTGGATTAAGACCGGATCGCGCCATGAAGACCCGGAGTCGAATGGCATCACCCACTTCGTCGAGCACATGGTGTTCAAGGGCACCAAGACCCGCACCGCTGAGGACATTGCCCGGCAGGTGGACTCGATCGGCGGCAACCTCGACGCCTTCACCGCCAAGGAATGCATCTGCTTCGACATCAAGGTTCTGGACGAGCACCTCCCCATTGCCATGGACGTGCTGAGCGACTTGGTTCTCAACCCCGTCTTCGACGCCAAGGACATCGCCCGCGAGCGCGGCGTGATTCTGGAGGAGATCAAGATGGACGAGGACAACCCCGACTACCTCGTTCACGAGATCTTTACCCAGAATTTCTGGAAGGACCATCCTCTGGGCAAGCCCATCCTTGGCACCAAGGAGACGGTGAGCCGATTCGAGCAGGAACTGCTGCTCAACTACTGGCGGCGGTTCTTCATCCCCAACAACATGATTATCTCCGCCGCCGGCAACCTGAACCACGAACGCATGGTCAAGCTGGTGCAGGAGAAGTTTGCTGGACTGCTGGCGGGCAAGAACGGCTTCTACCAGTCGCCGCCGAAGGTCTCCGCGCGCATCATCATGCGCAACAAGAAAGCACTGGAGCAAGTGCAAATTTGCGTCGGTGTGCCCTCCCATCCCGTGTGCCATGAGCACCGTTATGCGGGCTACATCTTGAGCACGGCGCTGGGCGGCGGCATGAGCTCGCGCCTGTTCCAGAACATCCGCGAGCGCCAAGGGTTGGCGTACGCGATTTATAGCGAACTGAACCCTTACCGCGATACCGGGTGCCTGTCCATCTATGCCGGCACTTCGCGCGCCTCGGCGCCCAAGGTAGTGCAATCGGTGGTGCAGGAATTCCGTAATCTGAAAGCGGAAGCGATTCCGGCGGAAGAACTGCGCCGCGCCAAGGACCAGCTCAAGGGCAGCCTGATGCTCAGCCTGGAGTCGTCCACCGCGCGCATGTCGAACCTGGCGCGCCAGGAGATGTACTTCGACCGCTTCATTGGCCTCGACGAAATCGTGAACAGCATCGAAAAGGTCACGTCGGAAGACCTGATCGCGCTGGCCAACGAGTTCTTCAAGCCGGAGTCCATCGCCGTCACGGTGCTGGGCAATTTGAACGGCCTGAAGATTTCGCGCGATCAGTTGGTGGCCTGACCCACGGCCCCACGTTCAATCCCAGGATCTTCATCTGCTCGTCAATTCTTTTGCGAATCACCGCTTCGGCGCGGAGTTCCACCTCCGCTTCCTGTACCTTCCCCAGCCGGCCCGCGCCTCCGTCTTAAACTTGTACGACCAGTGACAAAATGGGTCATTTAATTGACATAAATTGTCATACACCAACGTCCGGAGGTCATTGTTGGCCGCAAGCCAGTCTTTACAATTCCAGGCTAGGCGCCTTCAAGGGCTTGGAAATCAGCACCTTTGCGGACGAACCAGCTTATGTACCTGATTGCATAGGTTTTGGCACCTCACGTGCGATCACTCTTGTGTCAGCGCCAAGAACATTAGGAATACTCTGGGATAGGAAAGGGGCAGTCCATGCGTAAACAGAAGGGCTTCTCATTGATCGAGCTGCTGATTGTGGTGGCGATCATTCTGATCATTGCCGCGATCGCCATTCCCAACCTGCTGCGCTCGCGCATTGCCGCGAACGAAGCTTCGGCGGTGGGCTCCATCCGCACCATCAACACTTCGGAAATTACCTACGCTTCCACGTATCCGGACGTCGGTTTTGCCGGTCTCACCGCCCTCGGCGGCGCGGGCGGCACCTCGGCCGGCGCGGGCCTGCTTGATTCCGTACTGGGCTGCGCCGCTGGTACTTGCACCAAGAGCGGATATTCGTTCAACGTCGCCACCACCGGCACCGCTCCGATAAGCGCCTACACCGTCGTAGGTAACCCGTCGAACGCGCAGACCGGTCAGCGGCACTTCTTCTCGGACCAGTCGGGCGTGATTCGCTACAACTCCAGCGCGGCGGCCACCGTCACCGATAGCCCGCTGCAGTAGGCCTGAGCTGAAACCAGTTTGGCGAAGTACCTGGGGGAGGGTACGAGCCGGGGAGCAGGAGAAACTCTTCTGCTCCCTAATTAATATTTTTTGAGGCACGGAGTGGCACCGCGCCAAAACCATCCATTTGTGCGAAGAGTGAACCGATGCGTCACTGGGCAAATCGTTGCCGTCTTGGCAACTCCTTAGTGTTGATGGTACTTGTAGGGTTGGCGCTACGTTTGGCACTGATCATCGGGCTGGGTTATTACGACCTCAGTTCGGCGGAAAGTATCTGGCCGTATGCCCCTCCACAATTCCACTTTGGCTTTGGGTATGAAACCGGCGCCATCGCATACTCGCTTGCCACGGGTCACGGCTTCTCGTCTCCATTTGGCGGCTCGACTGGCCCTACGGCTTGGCTGGGGCCCCTCTACCCTGCCATGTGCGCCCTTGTATTCAAGGGATTTGGCTGCTTCACTCTGGCATCTGCCATCGTAATTCTGCTGATCAATGGCGTTTTCTCCGCACTCACCTGTATTCCCATCTGTCGCATCGGCGAACTGACGATGGGCCGCAAGGTGGGTTATTGGTCTGGCTGGATCTGGTCGACCGGCGTGTACTTCATGGTTTGGCAAACTCAGGTCTGGGAAACGGCCGCTTCCGCGCTCCTGATCAGCGTCCTCTTCCTCGAGTCGCTAAAGCTTGCGAAACAAACCGACTGGAAACAATGGGCCCGTTTCGGCCTTGTATGGGGAATTGCGGCGCTCACCAATCCGGCTTTATTGGCATTCCTGCCAGCTGCTGGACTGTACCCCGCCCTTAAGTTGTGGCGCCGTCATCAACGCTGGTTCGCCCAGGCAGCGGTCTCGGCCGTCGTGTTCGCGGTCGTCATTTCGCCCTGGCTGATCCGGAACAGGGCCGTATTCGGTAGCTGGGTATTCATTCGCGGTAATGCCCCATTTGAATTCCACCTCGCCAATTATCACGGAAGCAGCGGCATGGGTTGGTTCGGCAAGCACCCGAGTTGCAACCGATGGGAATATGCGAAATACAAACAAATGGGAGAACTCGCTTACGTTGCCAGTAAGAAGGAACTGGTTATCGATTTCGTGAAGCAGAACCCGCGGGAATTTGCCAGCCTTTGTGCCAATCGAGTGGTCGCGTTCTGGACGGGAACGGCGTTGGACCGCGAATACTCGCGCACAGAGTGGATTTATCCCAGTTTGTTTGCCCTAATGCTTGGCGGGCTCATCGTGGCCACAGCATGGCGTGCGGATGGCAGTTGGCTTTATTTTGGACTCACGTTCTGCTATCCAATTACCTACTACTTGGTTTTTCCCCAGCCGCGCTACCGCCACGCCATCGAGCCGGAAATGCTCCTGCTCAGTACCTACTTCGTGTATTTAGCGCTGCAAGATCTGGCCAAGCGATTTCTGGTCAAAAAGCAATCGCGAGTGGAATTGCAGCCTGCTTTGGTCGATGCCGACTGAAGACACAGCAAGTTTGGCAGTGTCTGGGGAACGGTACGGGCCTAGACACCGGGGAAATCCGGTGCTCTTTCTTCCAAACCTAAGGCGTCGCGCGGTGTTCAGGCGGCGGAACGGTGGGATTGTCAAGCCGGGCGCTGAAGAGTCTTTCCACTCGCCGCTGGAAATACTTCAGCGGATAGCTCCACGGGAAGAGGCACCGCCGCTCATTTAGTGCCCGATAGACGCTGCCGTACGAGGGGTCGCCAATCCCTCATGAAGACTGTCCAGCAGCCCGCGCAACCGGCAGCGAGGAGCTGATCAGTTCGGAAACCACGTAAATCGGACGCGCTTTCACTTCCTCGTAGATGCGGCCCACATACTCCCCGATAATGCCGAGGAAAACCAGGTTTACACCCGAGAGAAATGTGATCAGCACGGTCAACGCGGTAAATCCCCGCGGTACCTGAAAGGTGGCAAGTCTCGCCACCACGTTGTAGAGCGCGAACAGCGCTGCCAGTGCGATCGCGACTCCGCCGAGCAGAGCTGCGGCCCGGATCGGCACCACGGAAAACGCAAGCAGCCCATCGGAAGCGAGCTTGAATAGCTTCCATGCGGTGTAGTTGCTGGTGCCCGCGTTGCGCTCGCCGCGCTCCACACTCACGCCGGTCTGGCGGAAGCCAACCCAGCTCCGGAGTCCTCGAAGGTACCGGTGATGTTCTCTCAATTGCCGCAGGTGGTCGAGGACACGACGCGACATGAGGCCGAAGTCGCCGGCGTCCAGCGGCAATTCGACCTCGGCGACCTGCGCGGCCAGCCGGTAAAACAGCGCATAGCACCAGCGCAGGTAGAACGGCTCTTTACGTTTGACACGTTGCGCGTACACGACGTCGTAGCCAGCGTGAAACCGCTCCAGCAGTTGCGGAATGCATTCTGGGGGATCCTGCAGGTCACCGTCCATAATAACCGCCGCATCGCCTGTCACGTGGTCGAGCGCGGCGGTGAGCGCCGCCTGGTGGCCGAAATTTCGCGAAAGGGAGATCACCGTGATACGGGAATCGTCGTGCGCGGCGGCACGGAGCAGTTCCAGGGTGCCATCCCTGCTGCCATCGTCCACCAGGACCAGTTCATGCGGACCGCCGGCAATCTGGTCGAGCACGACTTTGGCGCGCCGCAGTAGTTCCGCAATGTTCGCCTCCTCATTGTGGAGCGGGGCCACAACGGAGAGGCGGAATTGAGTGATCATGATTTTCGTTTTCCTTTGAAGTACAGCATGTCCCAAATCGCCACCCCGCCCAGCCCGACCGGGAATGACTCGAACAGGAGCCGCTCAAAGTGCTGGGTGAAGATTTCCTTCCAGCGGTCTAACCGCCGCGGATAGTCACCGCGGTCCATGCGCGCCATCAGGCGAGGGAGGCCACGCTCCTCCGGCAACACCAAATCGATGATGTGGACGTGGCCGTCGTCGGCCATCAAGGTGGCCAGCCGGCTGAGCAGGGTATGGACGCCGGCATCGTCGATATGGTGCAGCAGGCTGTTGGCAAGCACGAAATCGAACCGCTCGCCGGCAGGAACTTCATACTCCGTGACGTCAGCGATAACGAAGTTCCGCTTGAAGCGGCGGCGTGCACTTTCGATGTTGGCGCGATTCCTATCAATGCCCAGGTAGTCGCAGTGTGCGAAGAGGTGAGTGTCCGTGCCGGGTCCGCAACCGACATCCAGCACGCGGCGCACGCGCGCGAGATCGTTATTCTTGAGCAGCGGAGAGAGCTTGGCGCCGGCGAAGGGCGCCATCCAGGCGCGGTACACCGGCGTCCACTCCATCACCTGCTGGATTCTCATCTCCACCTCACCTGCATTGTCCCAAACTGCCGGGCCTTGGGATACCGGCGTCTCAGTTGTTCGGCCAGATCGCCCTGCACTTCGCCCAGAAACAAAGACCGTTGAAACACAATGGCTGTCACCGAGTGCCGTTCGAGTGCGCTCAAAATGCGTTCGGTACGCCCGTGCGCATCGTCAAACTGGTCGAATAGTATTGGCGTCGGATTGCGAAGTCCGGAATAGAAATAAACATCCGGGCAATCCAAGGCGCAATAGGTGTAACCACCGGTGGCGTGCTCGCGAAGAAAGCCGAGGGCCTTGGGGTATTCGTCCCGCCCCTCGTGGCGAAACCACATGCCGCCAGAGCGTTCCAGTACAAGCGGAAGCATGCTTTCGGGTGCGTAGACGTAAGCCTTGAAACGTAACCCAGTGGGAACGCATAGAAGGATCGCGTGCAGGCAATAAAACGCGAGCAGCGTGCCGGCAATCATCGGGTGCGGCATGCGTGGCAACAGGCGCAGGACACCGATAAGGGCGAACATAACCAGCGGCGCGACGTAACAGAAGTAAATGATCGCTGAAAACGGGAACTGAATGAGTACGCAAGCGGCGAGGACACAGAGGACAAGGACGGACTTGCGCACATCGCTGGCGGGAACGGCACTGCGACGCCAAAAGACGGTTAGGCAGCCAATCAGGACAACCGGCGTGGCCAGCATCCAGAGCGGATACGTTCCCATGCGATAAGCGATCATGTCGCCCGGCGCTTTCAGCAAGACGAGCAACAGCGCTTCGGCGAGCAGCGCAGAAGAGAAAAAAGAGATGCGTGAGCGTCGAAACACGGCGGCGGCGAGCACGGCAATCAACGGAATGGCCGCGGCGGCAGCGGGCAGCACGGGCGGCAGCAGCGTCGTTGTGGTGAGGAATCGCCCCTGCGGCAGAACGAAGACACCATAAAGACATTCGCGGAGTGCGCCGCGCATGGCGTAGACGAAGAGCACAACGGGAATCGCTGCGCCGGCTATAACCGGATACCACGACCGCGAGATTTTTCTGAAGCGGTCTGCCAGCGGGCCGGTCCTCGGGTCATGTGCTATGAGCAACGCAGCGACCGCTGCGAGCGGCAGGAAATAGTGGTAGATGACAGCCGCGCCGGCAACACGATGGACGGTCCTGAACAACAGGCCGAGACAGGCGAGCAATCCGGCGCCCAGAACGACGGTATAGCGCCGGTCCCCTGTCTTCTGTAGCGCCATAGCCGTGGATTGCTCATCGAAAACCAGGAAGAGGAGGATGCCGACGAGCAAATACAAGCCCGGCAGTTTCGCGAGGAAGGACAATCCCGCACACAGCCCGGCCACCAGAAGCCACACGCGGTTTCCGTACTCGATGAATCGCAACATGGCTGCGATGGCGAAAATGGCGAATATGAGGTTGTACCAGCTCGGCATCGCGGCCGTGTAGTTTGGAAAGCTCCAGGCAACGGCTACAAGGGTGCACGCGCCGGCCGTGAACGGCGCCACAAAGCGCGTCAGCACATAAAACATGGCGGCAATCGCAGGCACCACGAACGCGAACAGCACCCACCGCGTGGTCATCGTACTTACGCCGAAGGCGCGGAACGCTGCGGCATCCAGGTATGCCAGCCCGCCGGTATAGATCTCGGTGAAATCGCGGTGCGGCACTTCGCCCGCCATCACCCGGATGGCGCTCTCGCCCAGGGCGCCTTCGTCGTGCGCCACCCACCCGCGTTTTGGCATGCACCATGCGATGTAAGCGGATGCGAGAGCCACGGTTGCCAGCAGCACGATCCAGTAGAATGCCGGGGACCGGCGCCGCGTGGCGGGCGCAAACACGCTCGCAGCGTGCTGCTGTTCGCGCACGTATGGCTCAACAATCATGACGGGCATTGCCGTAAGCAGCAACAGGGGAATGCTGTTGCGGGAGAGGGAATTTTACAACGGAATTCGGCGGGCGAAATGTAACGGAAGACACAAGCCCCACACGTTCGTTAATGTGCAGGTCCACTGCTTGCCCATGGCGACCTCCAGAGCGATCAAACGGCAGCCTCGCTCTTGACGAGCGGACTCCTCCCTGAGGAGTTTCTTCGCAAGCCTGGCGCCGGAAGCTGACTCCGGATGCCCGCGCGGTGGCGCTGCGTACGAGCGGTCCGATATAATCACACAAGTGCGCCCTTAGCTCAGCTGGATAGAGCGTCTGGCTACGAACCAGAAGGTCGGGAGTTCGAATCTCTCAGGGCGCGCCAGCCTTTCTGGGCGCCCACCCATGCGATCCAACCCGAACCGGGCGGCGGATTCTCCATGCGCCGCGTCCTGATCGCCACCTCGAACCCAGGCAAGCTGCGCGACTTTGCCGCCGCTGCCTCCACGCACGGGATTGAAATCGTGCCCGCCCCCGGCCTGGATGAACTGCCCGAAGTCGTGGAGGACGGCGCCACATTCGAGGCCAACGCGCGCAAAAAAGCCGAGCACTACAGCCGCCACATTCCCGGCGAGATGGTGCTGGCGGACGATTCCGGTCTTGCCGTGGACGCGCTCGGCGGCGCGCCCGGAGTTCGCTCCGCCCGCTACGCAGCCGAACACGGACAGTCAAATTCTTCCGACCTCGCGAACAATTCGCGCATGCTGCGCGAGATGGAGAAAGTGGACGATTCCCGTCGCGGGGCGCGATTCGCGTGCGTCATTGCCGCTGCGCGCGACGGGCACACGCTGGCCACTTTCCACGGCGAAGCGCAGGGCCAACTGTTGCGGGCGCCGCGCGGCAGGGGCGGATTCGGCTACGATCCGCTCTTCTACTTCCCTTCTCTCGGCAAAACCTTTGCCGAACTCACGCCGGAAGAAAAGGCGATGGTCAGTCACCGCGGCGCGGCGTTTGGAAAGTTTCTCGCATGGTATGACAGCGGCAGCCGACAGGAACGCGCTACTTAAAGCACTTGAGCAGTGCGGTCGCGCACGCCACCAGCTTCTGCAAATCGGCGGGCGTGAAATCGGGTCCGGAAGAAGGCGCCGCCGTTCCCTTGCGCGAGACTTGGATAACTCCCAGGGTTCCCGACTGCCCGACCACCGGCGCCGACATCAGTTTTTGGATGACGTGCACGTGGTGATCGGACCTTTCGCCCCCCGCGGCCGCTTGCTCCGACAACTCCACCGCCTCGAACACGGTGGTGTGCTTGACCTGTGCGAAGTTGTTGATGACTTCCGCGCGGCGCGAATTGGCGGTGCGCACGGCGACTGAGGTCGAGGTGTTCAGCGGGATGGTGCCCACGTTGTGCAGCCTCACCGGGTAGCAGAACACCAGGTTCCGGTCTTCGATGCGAAGGATCCCGACCTCGTCCTGTTTCACCCCGAATGTCTTGGCCAGTTCATGCCCGATCTTTTCGGCATTGTTGGGGCTGAGTCCCTCGGATTCGCATTGGCTGGCCAGTTGCGCAAACGACAGCGCCGGTGTCGCCATAATGGTGCTCTCCTGGGCCTGGGGGGACGACCGCGCGTCATTATATCCAGCGCGGGGGCCTCGACCAACGCCGGAGTGTGGAATTCGCGCCGCCAGCGCCTCGCGTTCCACGATGGAACGCCGCGCACGATGTACGGCGGACAGGATCACGATGGTTTGCGATGGAAGATTTCGAGTTTTCGCGCCATCCCACGCCCCTCCATCTCACATCACATTGTTATGTGACCGGCATTCCTTGACTTGGTGACCCGGCGGGCCAATAATGGGCGGTTCGTTTTTACATTTTCATGTTTTTATAAGGAGCTGAACCGTGGCAGCATCGGTCAGTTCTTCCGCATCGGCCAGCGCGATCAAGGTTCCGGCAGGCGTTCCGACACTTCGCGCCGGCGAGGGCAATTCGTTCCTCTGGCGGCGCCTTCATTCGCTGAGCGGGATTTTTCCCATCGGCGCGTTCCTGGTCGAACACTTCCTCTCCAACGCCTTCGCCACCAACGGCGGCGCCGCGTACAACGAGAATGTGCGCTTTCTCACCGGGCTCCCGTTCGTGCTGGCGCTGGAGATCACGTTCATCTACATCCCCCTGGCCTTCCACGCCGGCTACGGTTTTTGGATCTGGTGGCGCGGCGACTCGAACGTCGGCGACTATCCCTGGCTGGGCAACTGGATGTACACCCTGCAGCGCTACAGCGGGATCGCCGCCTTCTTCTACATCGGCTACCACACCTGGACCATGCGCTTCAGCGGCGCCCACATCCTCACGCATTCGGAAGTCGCCTACGCGAAAGTGTGGACTGAGCTCCAGAACCCGTGGATCGTGGCGTTCTATTTCATTGGGCTGACCGCCGCGTCATGGCATTTCGCCTATGGAATCTGGCTGTTTGCGGCGAAGTGGGGATTCATTGTGGGCGAGCAGGGCCGCAAGAAGTTTGGCTACGTGTGCCTGGTGATCGGGCTGGCGCTGGCCGGCATGGCCGCGGGATCGCTGTACGCATTCATCACCACGCCGGAAAGCCAGGTGCCGAACATGCAGGAGTTCCAGCAGTTACAGCACGCAGCGGCGTCCTATGTGCTGCCGGCATTGAATTCATGAGCGCTTCGTCCCGGCGGGAAATTTCATATGGCATCCAATCCTAGGATCATCGTGGTCGGCGGCGGTCTGGCGGGCCTTTCGGCCGCCATCAAGATCGCCGAAATAGGCGGGGAGGTGGACCTGTTTTCCATCGTGCCCGTCAAGCGGTCGCACTCGGTCTGCGCCCAAGGCGGCATCAATGCCGCCAAGAACTTGAAAGGCGAGGGCGACTCCACCTGGCAGCACTTCGACGACAGCGTCTTCGGCGGTGATTTCCTGGCCAACCAACCGCCGGTGAAGGACATGTGCGAAGCCGCCCCCGGCATCATCGATCTGCTGGACCGCATGGGCGTTCCCTTCAACCGCACTCCGGAGGGGCTGCTCGACTTTCGTCGCTTCGGCGGCACGCTGTACAACCGCACCGCGTTCGCCGGCGCCACTACCGGCCAGCAGCTTCTCTATGCCCTCGACGAACAGGTGCGCCGCCACGAGTCCGAGGGCAAGGTTAAGAAGTACGAGCACTGGGAATTCCTATCGGGGGTGATTGATTCCAAGGGCATCTGCCGCGGCATCTGCGCCATGGACCTGCACTCCATGCAGGTGGTCACCTTCCCGGCCGACGCGGTCATCATCTGCACCGGCGGTGTGGGCGCGATTTTCGGCAAGTCCACCAATTCGGTGGTCTGCACCGGCTCGGCGCAGTCCGCGCTCTACCAGCAGGGCGCGTATTACGCCAACGGCGAGTTCATCCAGGTGCACCCCACCTGCATTCCCGGCGACGACAAACTGCGCCTGATGTCGGAATCGGCGCGCGGCGAAGGCGGACGCGTCTGGGTGCCGAAGAAACCGGGGGACAAGCGCGATCCCAAGAGCGTCCCGGAAAACGAGCGCTACTACTTCCTGGAAGAGAGATATCCCAAATACGGCAACCTGGTGCCGCGCGACATCGCCACCCGCGAGATCCACAAGGTGGTCTACGAAGACGGCCTGGGCATCGACGGCGGGCCGATGGTGTATCTCGATCTGACTCACATTGATCGCAAGGTATTAGACAGAAAACTTGAAGGCATTCTTGAGATCTATGAGAAGTTCGTCGGCGACGATCCGCGCGATATCCCGATGAAGATTTTCCCCGGCGTGCACTACACCATGGGAGGCATGTGGGTGGATTACAAGCAGGCGACCAACATCCCCGGGCTGTATGCCGTGGGCGAGTGCGATTACCAATATCACGGCGCCAATCGCCTGGGCGCGAACTCGCTCCTGTCGTGCATCTGGGGCGGATTCGTGGCCGGCCCGGCAGCCGTGCAGTACGCGCGCTCGCAGCCGACGGCCGCCAGCAACGGCGCTTTTGACGCCGAGCGCAAGCGCCAGGATGAGGCCAATGCCATGCTCATCAACAACCAGGGCGATGAAAACCCGTTCAAGATCTGGCGCGAACTGGGCGATATCATGACGCGTAACTGCACGGTTATCCGCTACAACAAGAACCTGCAGGAGACCGATGTCAAGCTGGTGGAGTTGCTGGAGCGCTTCCGCCGCGTGAACCTGAGCGACAAGACACTGTGGGCCAACAGCACCTTCGCCTTCGCTCGCCAGCTCTACAACATGCTGCAATTGGCGCGCGTGATCGTACAAGGAGCGGCCCTGCGCAACGAATCGCGCGGTTCGCATTACAAACCGGATTTCCCCGAGCGCGACGACAAGAATTTTCTTAAAACGACCAAGGCGTCCTTCGCGCCCGACGCGGATGAGCCGCGGTTTGAGTTCGAGCCGGTGGATACATCATTAATTCCCCCGCGGGCGCGCAAGTACTAGATGGCGAAATGAACCATCAACCACGAAGGGCACGAAGGAACACAAAGGGAATGAATGCCGGCGTCGCGCCATACTCCGGAAACCGTGAGCCGGGCAGTGCTTGACGCGGCCATGAGGGTCCATACGAACCTTGGTCCAGGCTTGTTGGAAAACGCGTACCGCGCATGCCTACAGCATGAACTGATTAAAGCAGGACACAAGGCAGAGGCTGAAGTTACTCTGCCGGTGGTTTACGACGGAATCAAGCTGGATGTCGGATATCGCCTTGACCTGCTGGTGGACGATTGCGTGATCGTTGAATTGAAAACTGCCGAACGGATCACGCCAGTTTACGAGGCCCAGATTATTTCGTATCTGAAATTGAGCGGGAAATCGCTCGGCTTGTTGATCAATTTCAAGGTTGCCCACCTGCGCGACGGAATCAAGCGTTTCGTGAATGGTACAGGGTGGCGCAACCCGAATTCACCTTAGTGTTTCTTCGTGTCCTTTGTGGTTAATTTTTTTGTTACAGGCGATCATAGCGATGGCTAACAAATCGATCCTTCTTAAAATCAAGCGCCAGAGCGACCCGCAGCACGCGGCAATCTGGGAAGAGTTCGAAATCCCCTACCGGCCGAACATGAACGTCATATCGGTGCTGATGGAGATCGCGCTCAACCCGGTCACGCGCCAGGGCAAGCCGACCACGCCCATCTTCTACGATTCCAACTGCCTGGAAGAGGTATGCGGTTCCTGCGCCATGCGCATCAACGGGCGCACCCGCATGGCCTGCTCCGCCCTGGTGGACCAGCTCGAACAACCCATCGTGCTCGAGCCCTTCAGCAAGTTCCCGGTGGTCCGCGACCTGGCGGTGGACCGCAGCGTGCTGTTCGAGAACCTGAAAGCGGTGAAGGCGTGGGTTCCGATCGACGGCACCTATGACCTCGGCTCCGGTCCGCGCATGCTGCCGGAGGAGCAGGAGGCGGCGTACCCGCTGTCGCGCTGCATTTCCTGCTGTTGCTGCATGGAGGCCTGCCCGCAGTTCAACCAGTCCACCGGTTTCGTGGGCGCGGCGACCATCTCGCAGGTGCGGCTGTTCAACACCCACCCGACCGGCAAGGCGCTCAAAAGCGAACGCCTGCACGCGCTCATGGGCGACGGCGGCATCCACGAATGCGGCTATGCCCAGAACTGCGTCGAAGTCTGCCCCAAGGACATCCCCCTGACTCGCTCGATCGCCGAGGTTGGCGGCGCGGTGATGAAGCAAGCCTTCGCCGACCTCTTCCATCGGTAACTTTCGTAATCTCCCCGGCCCCGAGAAGTGACCTCGGGGCTCTTGCCTTTGTTGGTGCCTTAAGGCAAAAATGTAAATTGACCGGGCGAGACCCGGGTTTACACTCGGCAGCAAGATGTCAACGAACTAACTATCGAGCTTTAGGGGGCCGTTTGCGCGCCACGTATCGGACCAGCTTCACCGTAACGCTTCTGATGTTGGTATTGTCCACCGGTTCTTTCGCCGCCACCATCAAGGCGCGCTATCACCGGGCCACGGTTCACCATGCGCGTCATGTGCGCTGGACGCCGGTCCTGCTGAAAGGCTCGCACGATTCTCTGCTGCGGCAGAACGCTGAGATCGATCGCTTGCAACTGCCGCGCATCCAGAACGACCAGGCGCTGGAAGGACTGATTGCGCGCGACGAACTGGTTGCGCTGCCCGAGAATCACGCGATACGAGTCGATCCGCGCATCGAGGCCACACGGCGCTACTGCCGCCCGTGGACGCGCAACTTCCTGGAGGATTTCAGCCAGGCGTACTACAAGGAATTCCGGCAGCCCATCCAGGTCAATTCGGCGGTGCGCACGGTCGAGCAGCAGGAACGTCTGGCACGCACCAACCACAACGCGGCGCCTGCCGACGGCGAAACCGCCTCCTCTCATCTGGCCGGTGTCACGGTGGACATCGCCAAGCGCGGCATGACGCGCCGGCAGCGGGCGTTCGTCGAGGGCTACCTGGTCAACATGCACAACCTCGGACTGGTTGAAGCGGTCGAGGAGCGCCGCCAGGCCTGCTTTCACGTAATGGTCTCCGACCGTTATACTGCGTGGCGTGATAGCAAAATGCTCGCCACTGCTCCGCACGGACGGCCAACGCCCGGTAACTCCGTTAACTCGCAGCAATAGACGCAATCCTCCAACCATCCTGGCAGCGCTCGCGCTGTCGCTGTGCCTCGCCGCCGGCGCGCAGAATGCGCCTGACGCAGGACCGAAGGTCTCGGCGAAAGCTCGCCGGATTCACGATTCCGCCATCGTCATTGACACGCACGCCGATACGCCGCAGCGCTTCCTCGACGAGGGCTTCGACATCGGGACCGTGACGCCGGTAAGCCAGGGCAGCATTGACCTGCGGAAAGTGGGCGCGGGAAATTTAGGCGCCGAGTTTTTTTCCATCTGGGTCGAGCCCGGCTACTTCGACGGTCACTACGCCCGGCGCGCCATGGACTTGATTGATTCGGTGTACGAGCAGGCGCGACGTCATCCCGAGCGGATGGCGATGGCCTACAGCGCCGATGACATCGTGCGCGCGCGCACCGGCCCCAACA
>JAIQFM010000032.1 GCA_020073285.1 Terriglobia bacterium
TCAACGGCAGTGTGATCGTGCAGGACGGATTGAAGGCCGGAGAGCGCGTCGTGACACAAGGAGCGTTGCTGTTGAACTAGCGCCTCCCGTTCACAGAGAGAGTCAATGAACAAACTAGTCGAGATGGTGCTGCATGAGCGCCTTCTGATCATTGCGCTGGCCGTTGCGCTGCTGCTCGGCGGCGCGTTCGCTTTTCAGTATTTGAATATTGAGGCATATCCGGATCCATCGCCGCCGACGATTGAAGTGATCGCGCAACAATCCGGCTGGTCGGCGGAAGAGACGGAACGGCAGATCACGGTGCCGCTGGAGACGCAGTTGAACGGAATGCCGGGTCTCGATCACCTGCGATCGATCTCGCTTTTCGGGCTGAGCGACATCAAGTGCTATTTCAAGTACGAGACGGATTACAACTTCGACCGGCAGGAAGTTCTCAACCGTTTGCAGCAAGCCGAGCTGCCTCCGGGCGTGCAACCCGGTCTTTCACCGCAATCGGCGATCGGCGAAATCTATCGCTATCAATTGACCGGCGGATCGCTGATGGATTTGAAGACCGCGGAAGACTGGATTCTGGAACGGCAGTTCAAGCAGGTGCCGGGAGTGATCGACGTGGTGAGCTTCGGGGGAGAAACCAAGGAGTTTCACGTCGATCTGGACCCCAACAAGCTGATCGCCTTCAACCTGAGCGTGCCGCAGGTGATGCAGGCCATATCGAACAGCAACGCGAACGTGGGTGCAAATTACCTGGAGCTGGGCGCGCAGAGCTACAACGTGCGGGGGGTCGGCCTGTTCCAGAACACCGATGATATCGGGTTAGTGGAAGTGGCCGAGCGGAACGGGACGCCGATTTATGTGCGGCAACTGGGCGAGATCAGCATCGGCGCGAAGACGCCGATGGGGCGCGTGGGTCGCGATGACGCGCGGGACATCGTGCAGGGCGTGGTGCTGATGCGCAAAGGCGAGAAATCGATGCCGACGCTGGAGGCGGTGCGCAAGAAAGTGGCGGCGATTAACAACGGCCTCCTGCCGAAGGGCATGAAACTGGCGCCGTACTATGACCGGACGGATCTGATCAATATCACGACGCGCACGGTAACGCACACGCTGGTGGAAGGAATGATCCTGGTGGCGTTCATCCTGCTGGCGTTTCTGGGAGACCTGCGGGCGTCGCTGGTGGTGGCGCTGTCGATTCCGCTGTCGCTGATGTTCACCTTCATCATGATGGTGATCCGGGGAGATTCGGCGAACTTGATTTCGATGGGCGCGATCGATTTCGGGATCATCGTGGATGCCTCGGTGGTGATGGTGGAGAACATCGTGCGGCATTTGAGCGAAGACACGCCGCACAAACACAACCTGACGCTGACCACGGCGGCCGCGGCGAAAGAGGTCATCAAGCCGATTATTTTTTCGACCGCGATTATCGTGGCGGCGTTCCTGCCACTCTTCACGATGACGGGCGTGGAAGGCAAAGTATTCGGACCGATGGCCATGACGTATGGATTGGCGCTGACCGGGGCGCTGATCCTGGCGCTGACGTTTTCGCCGGTCATGTCTTCGCTGCTGCTCAAGCCCAAAGAGGGGGAGCGCGAGACGCCGGTGGTCCGCTGGCTGCGGGCCCGCTATCAACCGGCGCTGCACGCGGCGCTGGCGAGGCCGTGGGTGACATTCGGCGTGGCCACGTTCGTTGTGGTCGCCGTCGGGGCGCTGGTGCCGCTGCTCGGCGGAGAATTCATGCCCAAGCTGGAGGAGGGCAATCTGTGGGTGCGGGCGTCGATGCCGAATACGATTTCTTATTCCTATGCGACGCAGCTGACGGATCAGATGCGGGCGGTTTTCCGCAAGCACAGCGAAGTCACGACCGTCGTAAGCCAGTTGGGCCGTCCCGACGACGGCACCGATCCCACCAGTTATTTCAATGCGGAGTTTCTGGTCGAACTGAAGCCCTTTGACGAATGGCCGCGCGGCCGGACGAAAGCGGACCTGGTGGAGGAATGCTCCAAGGAGCTGAAGAACATTCCGGGCGTGGACTACAATTTTTCGCAAACGATTCAGGACAACGTGGAAGAAGCGATGTCCGGAGTGAAAGGCGAAAATTCGATCAAACTATTCGGCGACGATCTGGAAAAGCTGGAGACGACGGCGAACCAGATACGGGACGCCATGGAAAACATTCCGGGCGTGGCGGACCTGGGCGTTTTCGGGGAGCTGGGACAGCCGAATCTCCTGGTGCGAATCAACCGTGCCGAAGCGGCGCGATACGGGATGCTGGCCAACGATGTCAACGCCACGGTGCAGGCGGCGATCGGCGGAACGGCGGTGACACAGGTGCTCGACGGGGAGCGGCGATTCGACGTGGTGGTGCGTTTTCAGCCGCAGTACCGCCAGAGCATCGATGCAATCAGCAATATTCTGATCAATTCGCCCGACGGAGAGCGGATTCCGCTGAAGCAGGTGGCCGATATACGCAAACAGACCGGGGCATCGTTCGTCTATCGCGAGGATAACGCGCGATACATCCCGATCAAATTCAGCGTGCGCGGGCGTGATTTGCAAAGCACGATCGACGATATTCAGGGAGCGATCCGGCAGAAGGTCCAGCTGCCCGTGGGATATCACTATCAGATCGCCGGTGAATTTCAGGAATTGCAGGATGCGGTGGCGCGCCTCGAAATCGTGGTGCCGCTCAGCGTGCTGATCATTTTTTTTCTGCTGTATATGACGTTTCGCAGCCTGGGGGATGCGGCGCTGCTTTTGGGGACCATCCCGTGCGCTCTGACAGGCGGGATCGTGTCTCTGCTGATTACGCGGACGAGCTTCAGCATTTCTTCGGCCGTAGGATTCATTTCGCTCTTCGGCGTTTCGGTGCTGGGCGGGGTGATCCTGATTTCACGCATCAAGCAATTGCGGGAAAACGGCTTTCCGCTGCGAGATGCCGTGCAGCGCGGATCGGATTTGCAATTGCGGCCTGTGCTGATGGCCGCGCTGGCTGCGGCCATAGGGCTGTTGCCGGCTTCCATGGCGACGGGTGTCGGCTCGGAGACGCAGCGGCCGCTGGCGCGCGTGGTGGTCGGCGGGATGATCACATCGGCGGGGGTGATCCTGGTGGTGCTGCCGGCGTTCTATCTGCTGGTTCACCAGTGGCTGGAAAAGCGGCATCTGGAAACGGAATTCGATCATCCGGGACATGCGGACGTTGTGGGCTGACGGCTCGTGAGATTCAGTTGCGGCCGGAATTGCGCAGGATTCGCAGCGGGCGAAGGATGGCGTAGAGCGGAGCGGCCCACTGCGGCAAGGAGCGGGAATTCCAGTCGTCGTCGGTCGGGCGAGTGGCGAAGACGCTCAACTGGCGCAAGCTGGTCGCGAAATTGTCTGGATCAGGTCAACGTGGCAACCGACCGACAGCCGCGGCAGGCGGCGGGCCAGCGCGACGGCTTCGTCGAATTCGGACCCGCTCGCCATCAGCGTGGCGGAAGTGACCACGCCCCGCTCATGGGCTTCGACGATAGCGCGATTGACGCCGCGCGTGAGGCCGAAATCGTCGGCATTGATGATCAGCCGCTTCATCCCGAAGCAGTGTACCCGACGGGATGCGCCTGCGCCGATATCCGGAACTGTTCCCACTCCGCTTTCCGAATGGGCATGAGGAGTGCTTGGAGTGAGAAACGCCAGCACCAGCAAACTGCCCCGAATCCTTCCACCTAAGTCGGGAATCAAATTTGATCATTGGCCTGCAAGGCTGGGGCGCGAAGTTAGAGCATCTAGTCCCGTTCCATGGGTAGGCTGGCACCAGCGGCACGCATCAGAAACGCCGCTCCGTCGCTCAATGTCGGCGATGAAGCATGACGCTGATTGACAGCACTGCCTCATGGACTCCAAACACTTTTCTTCTGAGCAGGGAGAAGCCATGGCGAAAAGAACGATCCTGATGTTGGGTGTGACGGCGTTACTGCTCGCGACCTTGGCCTTCGTAAAATTCAAGCAGGTTGAATCGGCGGGGCATGCCGCCGCGTTTCAGCCACCTCCGGAAGCCGTCACCAGCATTGTCGCTGAGCGCCAACGGTGGCCGTCAACGATGGGTGTAATCGGCACCATGGAAGCGGTCCGCGGTGTCACGGTCAGTGCGGACCTCCCCGGCGTCGTCGAGCGAATCTTGTTTGATTCGGGGAGGTCGGTACGCGCGGGAGACGTGCTGGTCGAGCTCGATACGCGGCAAGAGCGGGCCCAACTGGCGTCGCTGGAGGCGCAGCGCGACCTCGCGCGTGTGAACTATGGCCGGATGCAACAACTGGTGAATGCGGGCGTCATCTCTCGCATGGAGTACGACCAGGCGACCGCCCAGCAAAAGGCCACGGAAGCAAACGTGGCGGAGGTCCGCGCCACGATTGAGCGCAAAACCATCCGCGCCCCCTTTTCCGGAATCCTGGGCATCCGCAAAGTCAACCTTGGGCAGTACCTTGCGGCAGGCAGCGCGGTGGTGCCGCTGCAGTCACTCAACCCGATTTACGTGAACTTCGGCGTACCCCAGCAGGCAGCCGGACAAGTGAAGGTCGGCAGCAACCTGCGCGTCGCCTCGGAAGCTTACGCCGGCCACCTGTTCACGGGTCGCGTCACCGCTCTCGATTCGGTGGTTGACGAGACCACCCGCAATGTTCAAGTACAAGCGACTCTCTCCAATCCTGAAGGAAAGTTGCGCCCTGGCATGTTCGTTCAGGTGGATGTGGGCCTGGGAGCAAGCCGCACGGTGATTACCCTGCCGACATCCGCGATCAGTTACGCCCCGTACGGCGACTCGGTGTTTATCGTCACCGATCTCAAGGATCAGCAAGGTAAAACCTACCGCGGCGTGCGCCAACAGTTCGTCAAACTCGAAGGGTCGCGCGGCGACCAAGTGGCGGTCGTGTCGGGCGTGAACCCTGGCGACGAAGTTGTGACCTCGGGCGTGTTCAAGCTGCGCAACGGCGCCCCCGTCCAAGTCAACAACAAGGTCCAGCCCGGAAATAACCCGGCTCCCAAACCCGAGGACAGCTAAATGAAGCTCACGGACCTCTTCATCAAGCGGCCAGTCCTCGCGATCGTCGTCAACCTGGTTATCCTGATCGCCGGCCTGCAGGCTATCCGCTCGCTGAGCGTGCGTCAGTACCCGCGCAGCGACATCGCGGTGGTCCAGGTCTCGACCACATACGTGGGCGCCAACGCGGACCTGGTGCGGGGATTCATCACCACGCCGCTGGAGCGCGTGATTGCGAGTGCCGACGGCATCGACTACATGGAATCCTCGAGCGCTCAGGGCCTGAGCACGATCACCGTGCACCTGAAGCTGAACTACGACACCAACGCGGCGCTCACGCAGATTCAGGCAAAGGTAGCCCAGGTCCGCAACGATCTGCCGCCTGAGGCGGAGGCGCCGGTAATCGATCTGCAAACGGCGGACAATCAGTTTGCCGCGATGTACTTGGGCTTCTCATCGGCCGAGCTCGATCAGAACCAGATTACCGACTATCTGACGCGCGTCGTGCAACCCAAGCTGAGTGCCGTGAGCGGAGTGCAGCGCGCCGATATCCTGGGCGACCGTACTTTCGCGATGCGGATTTGGCTGAAGCCCGACAAAATGGCGGCACTCGGCATTGCACCGGCCGCAGTCCACGACGCATTGGCGCGGAACAATTACCTCTCGGCGCTCGGCAGCACCAAGGGCTCGATGGTTTCGGTGAACCTGGTTGCCAACACCAACCTGAGCACGCCGGAAGAATTCCGCCAACTCGTGGTGAAGCAGGGCAACGGAGTCGTCGTTCGCTTGGGAGAGATCGCGGACGTCGTGCTCGGCGCGGAGAATTACGATCAGGAAGTGCGCTTCAATGGGGAGACCGCTACATTCATGGGCGTCTGGGTGCTTCCGACCGCCAACTCCCTGGAAGTGATCAAGCACGTACGCGAGGCGATCCCCGGCATTCAGGAGCAGTTACCCACGGGCATGAAGGTTGGCATCCCGTACGACTCGACCGCGTACATCCAGGACGCTATCAACGAGGTGCTCCGGACTCTGAGCGAGACCCTACTGATTGTCGTTGTGGTGATTTTTCTCTTCCTGGGCTCGTTCCGTTCCGTGCTCATCCCGGTCGTTGCCATCCCGATTTCATTGATTGGGGCCGTCTTCTTGATGCTCGTGGCCGGCTTCACCATCAACCTGTTGACCCTGCTTGCCATCGTGCTCTCGGTGGGCCTGGTGGTGGACGACGCCATCGTGATGGTGGAGAACGTCGAGCGGCACATTCATCTGGGCAGTCCTCCGTTCCGGGCCGCCCTCAATGCCGCCCGCGAGTTAGTGGGCCCGATCATCTCGATGACCATCACGCTGGCCGCAGTGTATGCGCCCATCGGTATTCAAGGCGGCCTGACCGGGGCGTTGTTCCGCGAGTTCGCGTTTACCCTCGCGGGGGCCGTCATCGTTTCGGGAATCGTTGCGCTGACGCTCTCTCCAATGATGGGATCAAGGTTGCTGCGCGAGGGCGCCACCGAGCGCGGTTTCGCCGGCATGATCAATCGCCACTTCGAGCGCGTGCGCCAGTTTTACACGCGAAACCTGGCTGGGACGCTCCGCTACCGGCCGGTGATTCTCACGCTGTGGGCGATCGTTGTCCTGCTGACGATTCCGTTCTACCTATTCTCGCAGCGGGAACTGGCGCCGGCCGAGGATCAGGGGGTGGTCTTCGGGGTCATCCAGGCTGCGCCGAACTCGACCATCGATCAGACCAACCTGTTCACGCAGCAAGTGTACGACGTCTATCACTCCTTCCCTGAGAGCCAAAGCGTCTTTCAGATCACGTCCCCGACGGGCGGCTTCGGCGGCATGGTGACGAAACCGTGGAGCGAAAGAAAAAAGACCGCGCAACAACTATTGCTGGAATCCACCGGGCCGCTGTCGAAGATCGCGGGCATCCGAGTGATCCCGCTGACTCCGCCCCCACTGCCCGGTGGCGGAAATTTCCCGGTTGATTTCGTGATTGCTTCGCCAGCCGAGCCGCAGCAACTGGTCGACTTCGCCAAGCGGCTTGTGGGCAAGGCCTTCGCCAGTGGTCTGTTCATCTACGCCGACTCTGACCTGAAGTTCGACCAGCCGCAGGCCGAAGTCGTCTTCGACCGAGACAAGCTCCGATCCCAGGGGGTTGACCTAAGCCAGGCCGGCCAGGATCTTTCCACTCTGCTCGGCGGGAATTACGTCAACCGCTTCAGCATTCAGGGGCGGAGCTACAAGGTCATTCCGCAGGTCAAGCGCGCGGAGCGATTAACGCCCGAACAACTTTCGCAAATCTACATAACCGGATCGCAGAACAAGCTGGTGCCGCTGTCCACGTTTGCCAGCCTGCGAACCAGCACCGAGCCGCGCGAACTGAAGAAGTTTCAGCAGCTCAATGCGGTGCGCATCCAGGGCGTGATCCCGCCAGGAGTGCCGCTGGACCGGGCGCTGCGAGTGCTGGAAGACGAGGCCAAGACAATCCTGCCGCAGGGCTTCACGGTCGACTACGCGGGCGAATCGCGCCAGCTCCGCGTCGAAGGCAGCAAATTTCTCGGCACTTTCCTGTTGTCGGCGATTCTGATCTACCTGGTGCTGGCGGCCCAGTTCGAGAGCTTCCGCGATCCGCTCATCATTCTTGCAGGCTCGGTGCCGCTCGCTCTTTCCGGAGCGCTGTTGTTCTCGTTCCTGGGCCTGACCACGCTCAACATCTACAGCGAGGTTGGTCTGATCACGCTGGTCGGTTTGGTGTCGAAAAACGGCATCCTGATTGTGGAGTTTGCCAACCAATTGCAGGCGCGAGGGACCGACAAGCTGGCTGCGATTATCGAGGCGGCTGGGACACGGTTGCGGCCAATCCTGATGACGACGGCAGCCACCGTGCTCGGTCACTTTCCCCTGGTGCTGGCCAGGGGCCCAGGAGCTGGAGCTCGAAACAGCATCGGCATCATGCTGGTAAGCGGCATGATTATCGGGACTTCGTTTACGCTGTTCGTAGTGCCGTCCATCTACATGCTGGTGGCTAAGACGCGGGTACCGGCTTCAGAAAAGGATGCGGACTCGGGAACTGCGCTCTCCGAACCGACAGACGTCGCAGCCTAGGGAGAAAGTTCCGTTAGCTGCCAAGGGAGAGACAACTGAGCGTGAAGATCTTGGTTACCGGTAGCAGCGGTCATCTGGGCGAAGCCTTGGTTCGCACCTTGAGGAACGAAAAACGCGAAGTCATCGGCGTCGATATTGTTCCGTCAGAATTCACCAACCAGGTTGGGTCAATCGTTGACCGGCAATTTGTCAAACGCTGTACCGAGGGTGTCGGCGCTGTGATCCATACCGCGACCCTGCACAAACCCCATGTCATCACGCACAGTCGGCAGAGCTTCGTTGACACCAACATCACGGGCACGCTCAATCTCCTGGAAGAGGCCGCGATGGCCGGCGTTGGCTCGTTTGTGCTCACCAGCACGACCAGTGCTTTCGGGTGTGCGCTTAGTCCGCCATCTGGAAGCCCCGCGGCTTGGGTGACCGAGGATGTCACTCCGGTTCCACGGAACATCTATGGCGTAACCAAGACCGCGGCAGAAGACCTTTGCGAGTTATTCCACCGGAAGCTTGGGCTGGCGTGCCTCGTCTTGAGAACCTCGCGGTTTTTTCCCGAAGAGGATGACCGTGAAGAGACGCGAAAAGCCTACGACGATGACAACATCAAGGTGAACGAATTTCTCTACCGACGCGTAGATCTCGAGGACGTAGTGAGCGCTCATCTGCTCGCGATCGAGAAGGCACCGATAATCGGCTTCGGCCGTTACATTGTCAGTGCGACCACACCGTTTGCGCAGGACGATCTTTTCCACTTGCGCGCCAACGCACCCCTGGTGCTGAAGCGAAGGGTTCCCGACTATGAAGCTGAGTACGCGCGCCGTGGCTGGAAGATGTTTCCCGGCATCGACAGGGTGTATGTCAACGAACGAGCCAGGAAGGACCTCGATTGGCGACCCCGATATGACTTCAGGTACGTTCTCGACACGCTGAGGGCGGACGCTGATCCGCGCAGCCCGCTCTCGCGCACCGTGGGGTCCAAGGGTTACCACTCCCGCAAGTTTGCGGTAGGGCCTTATCCCGCTGAATGACATCCTGGCTGTCTACGTTGAGTCTTCCGAAGAGTCTCTGGAGGAGCAGTTCGAGCAAGTCTGATCTTCGGGTGCTTGCGAGCGATCTTCCGCAGCGCGGAATCAAAAACGCGCTCCATGCTGCGAAGGTATTTCGCGGGACGGCCTTGGGCGAGGCGCTGCCTCGCGTCACTGGATGTAAACCAACGCGGCGTGCGATGCGATTCGGCGGGTAGAGCGGATTTTTCCACTTCCAACAGGAAAGCGAGAACCGTCACCTCCTTCGACCGGTAGCCGCGGAGTGACTCCTTCCTATGCAAGTATCTGCCGATGGGACGCGGATCCACCCTGCCGTCGACGCCACCTTCTTCGAATGCCTCAAGGGCAGCCGCTTGAGCATGCGAGAGTCCGTCTTCCAGGCGCCCTTTAGGAAAGGTCCAACGTCCGCTGCTGGTGCGCACCAGCAGAAACCTTGTCGAGCCTGCCTTGCAGCGGTAACAGACGGCCGCAACTTGAACGGGCGTAGCTTCGCGGGTGCAGATTCGTCCTTGAGGCTTGCGCATTCTCCCCTCGCTGTGACGAGTTCTCGTCCAGCACAGGGTATGACAAGTTTGTTAATAGAGGATGAAAATGTGCACTAAAAACAGTGCGCCTGTATATGGGGAGTTAACGACGGCGTCCCGACCAGGCGGTAGCCGCACCTCATCTTAACTTAAGAACGGGCGTTTCCGTCCGATGCTCGGTCACGGTTTACGGTCGCAGTTCTGGGGGGTGAATGAAATCCGAGATTAGCTATGCATGCGCCGCCTTCGCTAAAGCGCGTTCCGTCGAGTTGGGTGGAGCGGGGCGAATTAGAATTGGAATACCCTCAGAGACTTCAAACAGGTGACGGGCGGCCGCCATCTCAGCTCCGTGGCTGCTGAGCGGATCAAAACCGTCGACAAAGACCGTCAGCGTGTTTTCTTCGGTGCGCACTTGCAAGTTGCGCGTCGCGGCTGGGAGCGCATCCAGCACGTCGGCGAGCCGAAGTATGCCGGCAAGCCGCATCACCCGTTGTTGCTGCAAGCGAGGTAGTTGAGAGAACTCCTGGTCGGCTGAGGATGGAAAAACTCCGCAGCCATAGCGAGAGACCAGGCGGACGATGCGCATCTCTTCTTCGCTCCATCCCATCGGAATCGAGAGCTTGGCCATCATTTTTGCCCGGAACGACTCGCGCTTCTTCTTGCCCTTATCGGCGCCGACGTTGTGCACGAGTGCGGCGGCGCGCAACAGGACGGTCGTGCGCCGGTCGAAGGGCCATGCCAGTTCACGGCGCAAGCCACGCCAAAGCCTGGCACTGGTCCGCGCCACGCGGCGCGAGTGTGCAGGATCGGGATCGAGCGCTCGCGACCAGTATTGCAGCTTCGCATGGACGGCGAGCGACAGTTCGCGGCCGCTCGGAAGGCCTTGGCGCCACAGATTCCAGAGAGCCTCGGGTCCGGTGGTTCCGCTTTCGTATTCGGCGACACGTTTGCCTCGCTCCGAGCGGATGCGCGAGGTCAACTGCTCTACGGCAGCAGGAGTGCCGGTCTGGCGCGCGATTTCTCCCAAAAACACGTCCAAATCGTGAACTTCGCCCAGCAGGTCCTGCATGTGTTTCAGGTCCGCACTCCACCGTCGGTGGTGGTCGGGAAGGAAATTCTCGATGGTGTAGCGGAACCGCTTGATGCCGATGCGCAATTGATGGAGATCGGACTCACGGTGTGTGCGCATCGCGGTCTGATGCAAGCGGCAGGCGTCGCCCCAGCGCTCCAGCGCGAGATACTGGAAGACACGGCTTCCCAGCGGCAGCTTGCGAGCACGCCGATCGAGTTCGTCCGCCAGCCTGATCCATCGTTTGGCATTGAAATCCTTGAGCGCATCGCGGGCAGCGCGTTTCTGGTCGCTCTCGCGCGACGAGAGCGCCGCCGCAAAGCTGATATGCACTGGATCGCCTTGGCTGGTGAAAGCGGAAAGCCACTCCTGCAACACTTGCGTATCTCGCAGGTCACCCAATGCCGAGAACAGCGGTTTTGCGAGGGCGCGAAATTGTCTCCACTCGGGTACGGGATCGATGGTGCGGAGCCCCTCTGCGATTGACCGGCTGCGGCGAATCGCGACCCGAAGGTCATGCACTGGATCAGCTTCAAGGCCGGAAGCGGCTTTCCTCAACTCGGCAACAGCGCGCTTGGCCCAGTACAGCAAGCCGAGGCGGGCCTTTACCGCTGCGTCGCGCTGAGTGCGCCGTGCCGATCTGCTTCCGCGTAGCATGTCTTGCGTCGCTTGAAGATTAGCATGCGAACGGGGAAAGGTACCGTCGTCACCCGGGAACCTGCAAGGCACGGATCGCGGAGTCTCCCGGCTCAAGTTCACTTCCCGCGAAACAGAAACACCAGTTCGATGACGAGAATGATCACCACAATCAGTTCGAGCACGAACGCGCGGCCCTGGTGGAACTGCTCAATCATGAAGCTGTAAAGGTCGCGCGCGGTGGCCAGCTTCTGATCGACCAGACTCTTGTAGTCGGGCACGCCGACTTTGTTGGCGGCAAGGCGGTAAAGGCGCGCCGAGAACATGTCGCTGAGAAATTTGATCGCATTGTCGACGCGCTCGGCGAGCCCCGATACGTCTAACGTTACCGCCTGCAAGCGCGATGCGGCGCGCGCCAGACGCCATCGCGCCAGCAAGCCGCTGTCACGTTCCACCAAACCGCGCGCAACGCTCAATTCGCGGGTGAGGAACTCGTCGTAGTGGCGAAACTCGAGTAACTGCGAATTGGCATATTCGAGCATGTGAATCGCCGTCGCCGAGCCGGTGGGGGTGTCATAAATGAATGCGGCATTCCAACCGATAACGGCAACATCGTTCGGGTAGTACGAGATTGAGGATTGCAGGACCTCGGATACTTCGCTAGCCGAGAGTGGCGCCAGCTCACCACGAACGATCCGGACGATCTCACGTCCGCGCCGTGCGAGCAGTTCACTGGCTGGCGGAGAACCTTCCGCCGAGGTGACCACGAAAATGAAGTAGTCCTCGCCGAGCCACTCAGCGTAAGGCTTCACCAGGGCAGGACGGACATCGGCTAGACGCCGGCGCGCCATGGTTCTTGCCAGTTGCTCGAATTGCGATCCGGAAATCCAGTTTGCCGACAGGCCTACCAGTCGTTCCCACTCGCCTGCGAAAGAGCGTTCAAAGAGTATGGCAATGACACCGTAATCGTAGTACTTGATCTGGGTATCGAACTTTTCGCCACCGTCGGAATCGATCAAGCCCAGGTGTTCGACCACGGGCGGACGTTCGATGCGCACCTGTTCCGCCGCGGCGTGTTTCAGGGCGGGGCGTTGGCGCTCGGCGGCCAGCAGCGCGCGCAGCTCATCAAGATGGATTTCCTCGCAAACGTCGTACAGGACCAATGCGAGTGCCGAGCCCTGGAGAGTGTTCGAACTGTTCTCCTCCGGTTGCATGTGCGGATGCGGCGACGAAGCGGCGATGCAATTCGAAGCGTACGCGTACGAAGGTGTGAACGCAAACGCAAGGAATCGAGGCCGCCCAGATCAGCGGAACCTAGTGAGGTTCGCAGAATATGTGACACCCAAGTGGATCGTCATTCCGAGCGAAGCGAGGAATCTGTTTCCGATTGAGTTTGAGAAACAGCAGATCCTCGCGCCAAAAAGCGGCGCTCGGAATGACAATCCATGGGGGGGTTAACCCCATCGGAAGGCGTCAACGGCGTCACTATAATCTGCGATTCTCAATGGTGGAAACCATCCCGTGCGCCACACAAAGTGTCCGCGACAGCGCGCCGGAGGTAACGACGAGATTATGTCCGCAGCGTAATGTCGAGCAGTTACGCTCCGATGAAGGGAATGTGAATCGTGCGTCAATATTGGGAGAGGCCCATAGTGGGCACTTCGTGGCACTTTACGTTTTCGCCGGCATCTGGGAAGATGATTCGCGTTCCAGCAAAGCAGGTGAATAGTGACCGCCGAATCTCCCGACAGAATATGGTTCAGTCCTCCGAAGTTCTGGGCAGCGACTCGCAATATGACAAGAAAAGAAGCTGAAGAATTTAGCGAATTAATTTACTCGTGGGCGGAACGGCGCGAGCTTGGCCGCCTGCGTCGCTACGACTTCATTCGGTTCGGCAATCCCGACAAGAAGAGTGCCCAGCCAAATCTGACGCAGGGCTGACCGCGACTGATGGCGTCCCGAGCGGCACTTCGCAAGGTTTCAAACAGCCGTCCGGCTGCCGTCGATGTCGCTCCCATTCCGATCGCCGACCTCGATGACCCGCGGCTGTACATCAATCGCGAATTGAGTCTTCTGGCATTTCAAAGGCGGGTTCTAGAAGAGGCGGTTGACTCATCCAATCCACTCTTGGAACGAGTGCGTTTCCTCTCCATCGTCGGATCCAACCTCGACGAGTTCTTCATGGTCAGGGTGGCCGGCCTGATGCGGCAAATAGACGCCACCGCCGAAGTCGGACCCGACGGCATGACGGCCCACGAGCAATTGGACGCCATTCGCGCCGAAGTGGGTTCCCTGGTAGCCAGCGCCCAGCGCTGCTTGCATCGGCAGTTGCTGCCCGAGCTCCAACGAGCCGAAATTCGTTTCCTTCAGTACTCGGAACTCAACGGCCGGCAGCGCGCCAAGGCCGACAAATATTTCGCCGACGTGGTCTTTCCGGTGCTAACGCCTCTGGCCTTCGATCCGGGACGGCCGTTTCCCCACATTTCCAATCTCAGCGTTAATCTTGCCGTCCTCATTCGCGATAGTAGGGGACAAGAGCATTTTGCGCGCGTCAAAGTGCCCGACAGCTTGCCGCAGATCGTTCCCGTCGATCGCGTCGCGCGCAAGAAAGCGGCGGTGAAGAGTCAAGCGTTCATCTGGCTCGAGGATCTGGTCGCCTCCAACCTTCAGGCCCTGTTTCCCGGGATGGAAATTCTGGAATCCCATCCGTTTCACGTGACGCGCGACGCCGATATCGAGATCCAGGAACTGGAGGCCGGAGACCTGCTGGAGACCACCGAAGAAAGCCTGCGACAACGCCGGTTTGGCGACGTCGTCAGACTGCAGGTGGGCGTGGGCACCCCGCAGCACATCCTCAAGATCCTGATCAGCAACCTGGAAGTGGACCGCAGGAGTACGTACCGGCTGAAAGGCCGTCTGTCGCTTTCGCGGCTCAAGCATCTGGCCGACATCGACCGCCCGGATCTCAAGTGGCTCAACTTTGTAGGCAGCGTTCCCCCGCCGCTGGAAAATGAAAGCGAAGACGGGGACATTTTCGCCGCGATGCGGCGCCGGGACATACTGCTGCACCATCCATTTCATTCGTTCACTCCCGTTACCGATTTACTCACTACAGGTGCGCACGACCCGGCGTCCCTGGCAATCAAGATAACGCTCTACCGCGTCGGGCGAAATTCTCCCGTGGTGGCGCAATTGCTGGAGGCGATCGCGGAAGAAACCCAGGTTGCAACCCTGGTCGAACTGAAGGCGCGCTTTGACGAGGAAAGCAACATCGAATGGGCGAGAGCTCTGGAAAAGCAAGGCGGTCATGTGGTGTACGGCTTGACCGGCCTGAAGGTTCACGCCAAGGCCGCGTTGATCGTGCGTCACGAGGGTGACCAGATTCGGCGGTATGTCCATCTTGGAACCGGCAATTACAACCCAACCACGGCGCACCTCTACACCGACATCGGACTCTTGACCTCCGATGAGGACATTGGAGCCGACGTTACGGACCTGTTTAACTACCTTACCGGTTATTCGGCGAAAACGGATTATCGCAAGCTGCTGGTTGCCCCCATCAATCTGCGCGCTCGTTTCGCGGAAATGATCCGGAGAGAAATTCAACACCAGAAAGCCGCTGGCGATGGCCGCATCATTCTCAAGATGAATTCGCTGACCGACGCGAAGATGATTCGCTTGCTGTATGAAGCGTCCCAGGCGGGGGTGAAGATCGATCTTCTCGTACGCGGAATGTGTTCTCTCCGGCCCGGTTTGCCTAACATCAGCGACCACATTCGTGTCGTCAGCATCGTCGGCCGTTTCCTCGAGCACAGCCGGATCTATTACTTTCATAACGGGGGAGATGAGGTTATTTATGCGGGTAGCGCGGACCTGATGACTCGCAACCTCAATCGCCGGGTCGAGGTTTTGTTCCCGATCGAGGATCGCAAGTTAGTCCGGCATCTCCGCGACCGGGTACTCGAGCTTTATCTCCAAGATAATGTGAAAGCGCGGGAAATGCTGGTAGACGGAAGCTATACGCGAAAAACTCCCGCCCCTGGTGAACCGCCGGTCAACGCGCAGGAGGAACTGTTGCAGCACCGCCCAGGCTCGAATGGACGGCGCTAGATTTACCGTGTCTGTCGTTCGCCATCTGGGGCGAGATGTGAAACGCGGCGAGATTTGGACTGTGGCAGGCGGTAAGGACCACGCGGGAAAGCCCCGTCCGGTTGCGGATGGGGCTGGAGTACGTCGATATTTTCTACTCGCATCGCCCGGATCCAGACACGCCGCTCGAAGAGACCATGTCCGGGCTCGACTTTGCGGTCCGCTCGCGGAGGGCGCTGTACGCCGGCATCTCGAATTACAACCCGGAGCAGGCACGCGAGGCGCTGCGCATCCTGCGCGATCTGGGAACCCCGTGCCTGATTCACCAGCCGAAGTACTCCCTCTTCCAGCGCGAGCCCGAACACGGCTTGCTCGACCTGCTGCGCCAGGAGGGCGTTGGCGCCATCGCCTTCAGTCCGCTCGCGCAGGGACGCGCTGCAGAACCTGCAATTCGCGCCCGAGGGGTTGCGGCGCATTGACGGCATCGTGGGAAACTCGCCGGCGCAGGCATGATGATTCTCAACGGTGCAAGAAAATACGCAGCGCGCCGGCCGTTTGTCCACTGCGGATTGCAGTTTCAATCCGGCGCCGCTACATTTCTTCACGAGGCGGATGCATGAAAGTGCTCTTCATCGGTGGAACCGGCATCATCAGTAGTGCCTGCACACACCTGGCGGCGCAGCGTGGGACCGACCTCACCATCCTGCACCGTGGCCGGCGGACATTGTCTCCGCCGGACGGTGTGAGGGTCGTGACTGCCGACATCGCGAGCGCCGCCGCCCACGACGCAATCCGGCACTCCGAATTCGACGCGGTGGTTCAGTGGGTGGCGTTCACCGCCGCCGACGTGGAGCGCGACATTGCGCTCTTCCGCGATCGCACACGTCAATTCGTATTCATCGGTTCGGCCAGCGCTTATGAAAAGCCTCCCCAGCATTACCGGATCACGGAATCGACACCGCTGGCGAACCCATATTGGGAGTACGCGCGCAACAAAATCGCATGCGAGCAACGGCTCATGCAGGCACACCGCGATACCGGCTTTCCGGTCACCATCGTCCGCCCGTCGTTGACTTATGGCGACACTAATGTGCCGCTGGCGATCAATAGCTGGCGGCGTTCCTACACCGTCGTGGACCGCATGCGGCGCGGCAAGGAGGTCATGGTTCCCGGCGATGGGACCTCCCTCTGGGTCGTCACGCACAACACTGATTTCGCCAAAGGCCTGGTGGGGCTGCTCGGGATGAAGGAGGCGATCGGCCACGCGTTCCACATTACGACCGATGAAGTCAGGACCTGGGACCAGTACTATCGCGCGACCGCGGAGGCCGCCGGAGTCGAGGCCCGGCTAATTCACATCGCTTCGGACTTCATCAGCGCGTGCTTGCCGCAGATGACGGGCACTCTCATCGGGGATAAATCGGGCAGCGTCGTTTTCGATAACGGCAAGATCAAGCGCTTCGTTCCGACCTACTCCGCGACCACCACTTACGCCGAGGGCATCCGACGCACGCTCGCCTGGTTCGACGCCGACCCCGCGCGCCAGCAAATTGATCTGGCAGCCGACGCGGCGTGGGACAAGCTGATTGGCGTTTACAAGGAGGGCCTGCAACGAGGGATCCGCGCGTTGCAGGCAACCACTTATTGAGTCTCGCATAATATTGTCACAGCGGAAAGAGCGCCGCCTGCCGGATTTTCCCGTGCCGACACCCGGGGGACAAACAGGCAATCGTCCAAAACCTGACCGGTGAGGCTCACGTGCATGGTTGATTCATCTTTGCGACACCAGATTACCCGCGCGCAGTCGAATCGGCGAACATCCGGCCACACGCCTTGCAGCCGCTCAAAATCGTGCGGCACACTAAACGCTTTGTCGGGGATGAAGAGAGAGGTGTTCTTTACATAGGCAACAAAACCTGCTGTAATAGATAACGTTCGGTGCAGCAGACGCGATGTTTTTTCGGTGCAGCAACCCACTTTCTTACCGTTCTCCGCAAAATGCGTATCTTACTGGCAGAAGACGACTTACCTTTGGCCCGATATCTCTCTAAGGGCCTCCAAGCGGAGCAATACGTAGTCGACGTCGCGAACAAGGGATCGGACGCCCAGGCGCTGGCCCGGTCGCATGATTATGCGCTGCTGGTGCTGGACCTGAACCTGCCGGAGGTGGACGGCTTCCAACTCTTGAAGTATGTGCGGCAAAAGAACAGCCAGGTGCCAATCCTCATATTGACGGCGCGCAATGCGGTTGACGATCGTGTCTCGTGCCTTGATGCCGGCGCCGACGATTACCTCCTTAAGCCGTTTTCATTTTCCGAGCTTTCGGCGAGGATCCGGGCGTTGTTGCGTCGTCGAACAAAGCCAGTCGAGTCCGTGCTGCGAGTGGCCGATCTTGAATTGGATCGTATCCAGCGGAAGGTTCGTCGTGATGGACGCAGCATCGACCTGACACAAAAGGAGTTCATGCTGCTGGAGTACATGATGCTCAATGCCGGAAGGCGGGTGACCAGAGTGATGATTGTGGAGAACGTCTGGAACCTCGCATTCGACACAATGACGAACGTGGTAGATGTCTATATCAATTATCTGCGCAAGAAGATTGACAACGATAAATCCCACAAACTCCTCCACACAATCCGTGGCGTGGGATATCAACTTGGACCCACCGAAGACTGTTAATCAGCCGGCAGATGCCCCATGGCGCCCGATCCCAAAATGACGCTGCGACCCAACACGGATGTCGACCCGATGGGGCAGTTCACGCGCTTCGTCAACCACGAACTCAGGCAGCCGATCACAGCTCTTCGTGCCAACCTCGAGTTAGGCGAAATCCAGGCGGAATCTGAAAACGCGCGTCGCCGATTCAGCAGCGCACTCAAGCAGGTGGATCGACTCACTTCCTTACTGCAAGCGATCACGGATTTGGCGGAGGCGGAATCGCTGAAACCGAGCTCCGAGCGCACGGATCTCGCTGCCGTTGCGCACGAGGCACGAGAGTTGTTTGGACCGTTGTTCGCCGATGCCGGTTGCCACTTTCACGTTCACGAGGGATGCATCTGGATTGGAGCACCTGCCAAGAGCGTCCGGTTGGCATTCACCAGAACCATCGATCTCTGTTTCGCGTTGCACGAACCTTCGTCCACGCTGCGAATCGAGGTCTCGCAGTCCGGCTCTCATGCCCTCCTGCGGATCCGACTCGCCGGCCAGTATTCAGAGAGCTGCGGCGAAGTACTAGATTTATTTGGCGATACCTCCACTCTTGAGAAGCTGCAGTTGCGAGCCGCAACTTCGATGTGGAAAGCCCTCGGGGCAGACCTTAAGGTCACGGTCACACCTGTGGAAAAAATGCTCGCGATTTCCCTTCCCTTGCTACCAAGCTAGCTCAGCCGTGAGAAATCCTGCGAACGGACGTGGCCTAAGCCGGGGCAACTCTTGCGATGGGCACGGTGCGCACGCCTTCCCCCTCTGGCGACCTGGCGTCTCGGCGATACGTGCGGATGCTCCCCAGGTGGATCGTCGGGAGGTCCAGTTCGGGTGATTGCGCTGAGGAACTCGGGGTGGAGCGAATGTTGCGGCGATGAAATGAGCACTCGAAGTACCAAACGGGCGGGGGTCTGCCCGACTCGGAACCTGGCGTCAGATCCCCACCCGCACTGGCTCAAGTTCCGGCCGTTCCCGCCGATAACCAATGCAGACACAACTGTGAATTCCGCATGCGATACATAGCGCGACAAGCAATCCTCGACACTGAGAGCAACTGCTACGGTTACGAGCTTCTCTACCGCAACGGCTACGAAGCGAGCGCCCATATCGTCGATTGGGACCGAGTGCTCAAGGAGACGATCGACAACGTATTCCTGCTGGGGGTTGAAAGCCTGCGGAGATCGCGAAAACTGTTTGTCAATTGCACGCGTGACGTGCTGGTAAACCAAAGTCTAACCCTGTTCCCGCCCCAAAGCACGGTGCTGGAGATTCTCGAAACCATCGAACCCGACGCCGACGTTCTGCGAGCATGCGGACAATTGAAGGCGCAGGGATACACCCTGGCGCTCGACGACTTCGTGGACAACGACCTCACGCGGCCGCTCCTGGACTATGCCGCGATCATCAAAATCGACGTGCAGGCGACTTCCCCCGCTTGCCAGATCGATCTTGCCCGGAGTTTGGGAGGGAACTTCCGCCTGCTTGCGGAAAGGGTGGAGACGAGAGCCGAATACGACGCCAGCAAGGAATTGGGATTCACGCTTTTTCAGGGATATTTCTTCTACCGGCCGGAAGTTGTGGAAGTGCGGGACGTATCGGCCCTGAATGTGCGTTACACCCAACTGCTGGATGTGGTGAACCGTCCGGAGATCGATCTTCGCCGGGCTGAAGAAATCGTCAAATGCGATCCCGCACTCTGCTACCGGCTGCTGCGCTACCTCAATTCGGCTGCATTCGGCTTCAGATGCAGTATCAATTCCATCCGTCACGCCTTCGCGTTGCTGGGAGACCGAGAGCTGCGCAAGTGGGTGTCGCTCGCCGCCGTCAGCGTACTGAGCAAGGGGAAAGCGGAAGAACTGCTAACGTCGGCGCTGCTGCGAGCGCGGTTTCTCGAGTTGCTGGCGCCGAAAGCGAAGTGTAAGCCGTACAACGCATTCCTCGTCGGATTGCTCTCCCTGGTCGATGGCATGGTGGGAATGCCGCTGGCGAAGTTCGTCGATCAACTGCTACTGCCGGCCGATACTCGCTGCGCGTTGTTGGGCAGGCCGTGCCGGCTCGAAAAGCTGGCGGCGCTGGCGTTCGCGTATGAGAAAGCCGACTGGAGTCGATGCCAAGCGCTGGCTTCCGAGCTAGGCACGTCCGAGAGTGCAATTACGGAATGCTACTGGAACGCGGTGAACTGGACGCAGATGCTGTCGGTCTGACCCGATGCATCGGCGGGACGCTTCCATTCTTTCCTGAGCGATGTTGCGCCTCCGCTCATGCCATGCCAGGGCCAGAACAGCTCAGCAGGCTGGCGGCGACGCTCGCGAGATCGGTTAACCGTTGCGGCTTCCGCAGAAAAACGTCCACGCCCTGGCGACGCGCCTCGGTCTCCACCTTGGGCTCATAGTGTCCCGTTAGGACAACTACTTTCGGGCGCAAATGATGCTCGGCGATCTCTTTCAGCACATCGAAGCCGGCAAGGCCGATGTGCGTCAAAGCCAGATCCGTAATCACCAGGGCATATTCAAAATGATTGATGAGCGCCACGGCTTCCTCGCGCTCCCGTGCGGAATGGACCTCATAACCCAGACCCACAAAATGCTCCGCCGTCGTGACCAGGAAAGCTTCTTCGTCGTCAACGATCAGGATGCGCGGCGAGTTGTTTGAAGCGAGGTTGCCGTTCGCTTCCATGTCATTTCCCAAGAAGTTGCAGGTTTGCCCGCTGCTGTGTCTGTAAATGCATGACGACGGCGCTGAATGACAACGCAGGACAAAACAAGTTTCCCTGAAACATCGTCATCCCAATGTCACGCAGTGCACCCAGATCCATCTCGTTGTCGACCCCTTCCGCCACGACTCTGGCGTCGAGTCGCCGTGCCAGGTTTAGGAGGCACTCGACGACAGCCATGCGGGCCGGGTCAGCATGGGCGCCGTGCACTAAGTAGGCATCGAGTTTAAACACGTCGGGCAGGCAGTCCAGGATCATCTGGTAATTCGAACGTCCCAAGCCAACATCATCGAGGGCGATGCACACCCCTGCCCGGCGAAGGGCGGCGAGATTGCGCAAGAACTGTGGCTGGTTCCACGCCGGCGCATGTTCCACCACTTCGACCATCAGCGATGTGGCAGGAATCGCAAACCTCTCCGCGGCAGTCAGCAGGAAGGTCGCCAGATCCGCATCGCGCCCAAGAGAAGACGCGTGCACGTTTATGCCGAGACGAATGTTGATGCCGAACTGCGCGTAGGTACGTAGCGCTGTCGCGATGCACTCCCGATCGACCAGAGATTCAGCCTGTTTTCGCCGCACGTAATCGAACAGGAGGTCGGCTTCCTCAAACAGCGTACCTTCCGGGCCACGCGTCAGGCACTCCAGGCTGTACACCCGTTGGCCGCGGTCGTCGATTTCGAAGACCGGCTGAAATCGGGTGCGCAAGCCCCCCGGACCGAGAATTGCCGTCAATAGCGGCGCGTTCATCTATAGATTCCTGTTGCAATCCAAGTTCCGGGAACCGACAGGGGTGCGAACCCCATCGCCTAAATCATCTTTCCGCACGCCAAAGAAAGCCGCGGACCTTAATTCTCGGACATCCGCATCTGGACCTCGCATGAGGTGCCGGCTCCGAGCGACTTCGCGTCGCCCTCCACCTTCGTGCCACTCAGCCGGACCGACTAGTCCGGCGCTTCTACGACTCTCAAGCAGCACTATGGCAGTTATCGGCACACCATCAGGGTTCTTTACTCTCCCGTCGCGCGATTCTCGATCTGGTCGAAATCCGGAGGGAGTCGGATCGGGAGCGCCAGCGATTCACAAAGCTGGTGAAGCAGGTCGATCAGCTCAGTCGTTGCACGTCGTCTTCGATCTGGCTGACCCGGAGCCAATCAAACCGGGAGCCGAACGAGTGATCTGCCGCGGTCGCGCGAAACACGCGAGAATTGTTCGGCCCCGTGTTCGCCGATGCCGGCTGCCGCTTTAATGTTCAAGACGGATGCATCTGGATTGGAGCGCCTGAGGAAAACGTTCGGTCGGCACTCAACGGGACCGTCGAAGCTTCCGTCGTGCTGTGGAAAACTTCCTTGGTCCCTCGCGAGGGCTCCGGAACCGTTCGCTTGTACTTGGACCATCGAGGAGCTGTAACCGCGAACCGCTGCTTCCCTCTGGAAAATGCCGACCTCAAGATCACGGCTACTTCCTCCGAAAAGGTGTTTTCGATTTCCCTCTCCTTGTTCGCTGACGCATGAGTGTCGTGAGAAAGAATTAATGTGCGCCTAAGGCGTTCCTAACGTTTTTGTCGTATGCTGCTACCGTTGTTGCCCTCTTAGCCTTGGTCACTCGTCATGAACGCACATATCGATCGACAACCTAAACATGCTCTCATTGTCCTGCCGACGAATACGGAAATCTGCCGCGAAATCGTCGAGTCGCTCGCAACCCAAAACTGCTTTTTCACCGAATCGAGCGGTGGCGCGGAGGCACTCAGCCAAATCGAAAACACTCGCTTCGATCTGGTGATCCTCGACCGCTGGCTCCCCGATCTCGACAGCACGGACGTGCTTCGGTTGATTCGCGAGCAACTCCCCGATGTCGCCCATGTCATGGTAGACAGCAGGACGGGCGAGATCGTCGAGCAACGTCACTGCGATAACCTGCTGCCGGTGCTGCTGCGTTCGATGCGGACTGTCCAGCGGTCCGCCGCCATCATGGCATCCGATGGACGATCGATTGGAGAGCTACAGCGCACGGCGACAGCCTGCGAGCCGCTTCCCGGCGTGGCGGGGACAGGCAAATCGAGTGAGGAACTCGCTTCCCTGGTCCGACTCGTAGCACGACGATCGACAACGGTGCTGATTCAAGGTGAAAGTGGGACCGGCAAGGAACTCATCGCGCGCGCCATACACCAGCTAAGCCCGCGTTGCGCGTCACCTCTGGTGGTAGTGAACTGCGCTGCCATTCCGGAATCGTTGCTGGAGTCGGAATTGTTCGGGCATGTCCGAGGGGCCTTTACAGGAGCCATGCAGTCGCGCGTCGGCCGGATTCATGCCGCGCACCTCGGTACCCTGTTCCTGGATGAGATCGGCGACCTGCCTTTGGGCATGCAGGCGAAGCTTCTGCGCTTTTTACAGGAGGGAGAAGTACAGCGCCTGGGAAGCGAAGATGTTATCCGTGTCGATGTGCGCGTGATCACGGCCACGAACCTGGAACTCGAGAACCGATGCGAGTCGGGGCTTTTCCGGCACGATCTGTACTATCGGCTGGCCGTGTTTCCGCTGCACATTTCACCTCTACGGGAACGCAGCGAGGAAATTATCCCGTTGGCCGAGCACTTCTTGGGCCAGCTCTGCCGCGAAAGCGGCATGCGGCCGGCAAATCTGGACCCGGAGGTCTTCCCGTACTTGCTGGAGCACTCATGGCCCGGCAACGTCCGGGAGTTGCGCCATTGCCTTGAACGGGCCTTCATTATGGCGGACGGCGACAGTGTGTTACGGCTCGGACATTTCCACTTCGGCAATATTGAGAAAAATCTTAGGCAAAAATTGCCTCAATTGGCATAGGTTGTGCAGTTCAGATCTGTGTAATGCACAGCTCTGTGGAACTGACACGTACCTCGCCCCCGCCGCCAACGCTTCCTCCTGCGAGCGGGCCGGAACTGCTGCAACAGGCATTCACATCGTTCGTGGCCGCCGCCGACCTGCTTGAACATCGCTACGCCGACCTGCAAGAGGAGGTCGCCCGGCTTCGGTCCGAGCTGGAAACGGCGAACTCGAAGCTGGTGCGAACGATGTCTCGCAACCAGCAGATGGCCGCCTACCTCCATGACATTGTCGAGTCCCTGCCCTGCGGCGTGGTGGTCGTCGCTGTCAACGGAGACTTGGAACTTTGTAATCCGGAGGCCAAGCGCCTCTTTAACAGCCGCAATGTCCGGACGACCGATTTCATCGAGTGGCTTCGCCGCCGGTCGGAAGGAAAGGGCGCCAATGGCGCGTCGTTAATGCCCGATGTGTCGATCCGGTGCGCCGACGTGCGGCAGAAATCCTCCGCCGGAACGCAGACGATCGCCATCCTGCGCGATACCACCGAAGAGCGCCTGCTCGAACAGGAACGGGAGCGCGCCCGACGCTCCAAGGCGCTAGCCGAGATTTCCACCATCCTGGCTCACGAGATTCGCAATCCTCTTGCCAGCCTGGAATTATTTGCCGGTCTGCTGGTCCGAACCCCCGACTTATCGATCGACGCACACAACTGGAGCGAACAAATCCAGGCTGGACTTCGACTGCTCTCCGCCACCGTCAACAATGTTCTGCACTTCCATTCCGATGGAACGCCGAACCCGTTCTGTCTGGACCTATGCGAGACACTACGCGCGACGGTAGGGCTGATCGAACCGATTGCTCGGCAAGAAGAGAAGACTATCGAGCTGTCAATGGCAGTCCGCAAGGCCGAGATGACCGGCGATCCCCATCGGTTACAGCAAGTCTTCTTTAATCTCGCACTGAACGCGTTCCATGCCATGCGGCCGGCGCAGACGCTGCGCATATGCCTGCGCTTGGCGGGAAGCGCCTCCGAGCCAACGATAAGAATCTTATTCGTGGATGAAGGCTGCGGGATCATGGAATCCGACCTGCCCAGGATCTTCGATCCGGGCTTCAGCGCCAATCCGAACGGAAGCCCGGGGCTGGGACTCGCGGTCTGTCGCAAGATCGTCGAGCAACACGGCGGAACAATTTCAGTGACAAGTGTGAAGCGCCAAGGGACCACGGTCAGCGTGGTTTTCCCGGTGACGGGAGATATCCGATGAGGAATGTTCTCGTGGTCGATGACGAAGCCGGCATGCGCGCCGCGCTGGAATCGAGCTTTCGGAGTGAAGGCTGGGATGTAGAAACCGCGCCCGGAGTGGAAGCCGCCATTACGAAGTTTCGCTCGCGGCGTTTTCCTCTCGTAGTCACCGACATGCGCATGCCGGACGGAGATGGTCTTGACGTTCTCCAGCGGGTGCGCTCGATCGCTCCGCGCACCGCAGTGATCTTTTTGACCGCATACGGCAACATTCCCGAAGCCGTGGCCGCCATGCGGGAAGGGGCGTGCGACTACCTGGTAAAGCCGGTGGCGTTCGAGCAGTTGGCCGACGCGGTAGAACGAGTCCTGCCGCCGGCGTCGGCGTCGGCCGACCAGTGTGAATTCATCGGAGGCTCTCCGGAGATCCTGCGAGTCATCGAACGGGGGCGCCAGGTCGCACGTTCGGAAGCCGACATACTGATTGAAGCCGAGAGCGGAACGGGCAAGGAACTGCTGGCCCGCCTCATCCACCGCCATAGCGCGCGCCGGGACCGGCCATTCGTCGCCGTCAACTGCGTGGCTGTCCCCGAGAGCCTGCTGGAAAGCGAGATGTTTGGCCATGTGCGAGGCGCCTTTACGGGAGCCATCACTAACCGCCAAGGCAAGTTTGGGCTCGCCAACGGGGGCACGCTTCTGCTGGATGAAATCGGCGAAATGCCGCTCAACCTGCAACCCAAACTGCTGCGGGTGTTGCAGGAGAGGCAAATCGACAGGCTGGGCGACAACTGTCCCGTCAAGGTGGACGTCCGCGTCATTGCCACCACGAATCGCTGTTTGCGCAGTCTGGTGGACGAAGGCCGCTTTCGTGCGGATCTCTACTACCGGCTGAACGTGGTTCCGCTCTCGATTCCCCCTTTGCGGGAACGGCCGCAGGACATCCTCGCCCTGGCGCAACATTTTATGCTGAAGCATTTGCCGGCCGATCGGCGGCCGGTCTCGCTTTCCACTGAGTTGCAGGCCCATCTGGTGGCGCATGAGTGGCCGGGCAATGTACGTGAACTTGAGAACTTCATCCGGCGCGCCCTGGCGCTCTCATCCACGCCCATGATCGGCTTGGACACGTTGGAAGAAGAAGATACGGGGGCGAAGAATCGCGGACCGCATGGCATTGAGCCCGGCATCTCGCTGCGGGATCTGGAGCGACACCTGCTGGAGGTCACCTTGCAAGCCACCGGCGGCAACCGCAGCCGCGCGGCCCAGATGCTGGGCATCAGTATCCGAACGGTAAGAAACAAGATTCGAGAGTACGGTCTGCCGAGGAGGACTTCATGACGCTCATCAATACGCCCGGAATGTCCGCGTTGGAACATTACCTGGACCTGCTTGCGTTCCGGCAGCAATTGACCACCAGCAACGTCGCAAACGTCGACACGCCCGGCTACCAGACGCGAGATATCGATTTTCGCGCCGAAATGCAACGGGCGCTCGCAAGCGATGCCAAAACCGCTCCGAGCGTCCGTTCCGTCCCGGGACTGATCGAGCGACCGGACGGCAACAACGTCAGCCTCGACCGCGAAGGTCTCGCACTGGCACGGATTCAACTGCAGTTCCACGTTGGCGTGCAGTTGTTGCGCGAGCAGTTTCACCAGTTGCAGATCGCCATCAACGAAGGGAAGTGATTATGAACTTGTTCGGAATGCTTGACCTGAGTGGCAGCGCACTGACCGCGGAACGACAAAGGGCGGAAATTGCCACCGCGAACATGGCGAATGCGGAAACCACGAAGACCGAAGAAGGCGGGCCTTACGTAAGGCAGTTGGCGCTCTTCCGTGCCATCCGAAACCGCGGGTTCGGCAACGCGCTGCACGACGCCATGGCGCCGTACAGCCGCGGAGTACGCGTGGCTGCCATTGTGTCGGATAACACGACGCCGGTCCGGCGCTACGAACCCGGGCATCCGGACGCCGACAGCCAGGGATACGTCTCATTCCCGGCGATCAACCCCGTGGAAGAGATGACGGATCTGATGTCCGCCGTCCGGGCTTACCAGATGAATATTGCCGCCGTCCAGTCCAGCAAGAACATGATCCAGCAGTCGTTGGACATCCTGCGGTAGACGAAGGACGCATTGAGATGAGTAACAGCATACCAGCATTGACTCAGCCGGAATTCAGCGTTCCGGTGAACAACCAGCAGCCTTCCAAAGCCGGCACGGGCGGCTTCGCGGACCTGCTTCGCGGCGCAATCGGAGAGACGGAAACGCTCCAGAAGAGCGCCCAGGAACAGGTGTCGACGCTGCTCAACGGCACTGGACAGGACGTTCACTCCGCCATGATCGGTGTGGAGAAGGCCGACCTCTCCTTTCAGCTCATGATGCAGGTGCGGAACAAAATCGTGCAGGCATACCAGGAAATTTCGCGGATGAATTTCTGACCTCGTACACAACGCGCCATGGCAATGGCAAGAGAATCGTTGGAGAGCTAAATGGAGACCGGGAGCAACACATTCGGAGGTAGTCTGGCCAAACTCCCGATCTTCATTCAAGGCCTGACACGACGGCAGAAGCTGTTGATGGCCGGCACGGCCGCGGCCATCTTGATGGTGCTTGGCGTCTTCGTGTTCTTCCTGGGAGGTCCGGAATACAAGGTTCTCTACGCGCCGCTTCCGGCGGCCGACGCTCAATCTGTCGTCGCCAAGCTCGCCAGCAAGAAGATCGATTATCGCCTTTCCCCCGATGGCGGCATCCAGGTCCGCGGCGACCAGCTCGATGCGGCGCGGCTTGAGGTTGCAGCCGATGGACCTCGCGGGCAGCGGATGGGCTTTGAACTGTTCGACAAGCCCAACTGGCTGGCTAACGATTTCGCCGATAACGTGAACTATCAACGGGCGCTGGAAGGTGAACTGGAGCGGACCATCCAGTCGCTGTCGGAAGTCGAGAGCGCACGGGTCCACATCGTGCTGCCGCGGGAGTCGTTGTTTCAAGATCGCGCGCAAAAGGCGAAGGCGGCGATCGTCCTGAAATTGCGTCAACGGCTATCTTCGGAACAGGCCAAGGCGATCACGTACCTGGTAGCCGGCGCGGTCAACGATCTCGATCCTGATCGCGTCACCTTGGTCGACGCCGACGGTCGCATGCCGCTCCCTGGAAACCGCAATGGACCGGGCTACAGCGCGCAGGGCTCGGACCTGGAAAACCAGCTCAGCCAGAAGCTCACGGCAACACTCGAGCCGGTGGTCGGACCGGGGCACGTGCGCGCCACCGTGGTCGTCGATTACGACCTGGGTTCCACGGAAGATACTCGCGAAAGTTACGATCCGAACTCGGCCGTCGCCCTGAGCATGCAGAAATCGGAGGAACGATCGACCGACGGCGGCCTAGGAGGCGTTCCAGGAACCGCCAGTAACCTGCCCAACAGCAAATCTGTCGCGGCCGTTCCGGTGGCGGGCGATGGGTCACAGTATTCCAAGACCGAAAGCGGAACCTACGGCGTGAATCGGAGCGTTCACCACGTCATGCAGCCTCCGGGTGCGATCAAGCGGATTTCTGCCGCGGTGCTGGTCGATGATGTCGTCCTCCTCAAGAACGGCACGACCACGCGGACTAAGCGTACGCCCGAGCAGATGCAGGAGATCGAGAAAATCGCACGAGCTGCCGTGGGCCTGGATCCAAGCCGGAACGACGTCCTCGCCATACAGAATCTGGCGTTCGAAGAACCGGATGTACTAACCACGCCCCATCTCGGCCCGGCGCAACGCGTATGGACGGTGGTGCAAAGAAGCAGCGACCTGTTTCGATACGTCGTGCTGCTAGCGCTGTTTTTCGCGGCTTACCTCCTGCTCCTGCGACCGTTGAAACGACAGGTCATCTCCGCGATCCGCGCCCTGCCAGCCCCTACGCCGGCCACTGGCGCGCTTGCGGCTAACGCGGCCAAAGCCGCACTGATCGCGCCTCAGGAGGACGACGAGAACGTCGCATTGCGGCGGCAACTGGTGGAGAAAGTCAAACGGGAGCCTGCCAACGCCAGCCGCCTGGTGCAGAACTGGCTGCGCCAAACTGAGGTGCAAAAGTGAGCACTGCCCACCAATCAATCGCGGGATCGCGGAAAGCTGCCATACTCATGGTGCTGATAGGAGACGACGCGGCCAGCGCGATTTACCGCAGTCTTCCGGACAAGGAAGTCCAGGTACTCACGCGCGAAATCGCCGAGCTGGATTACGTTTCTCCGGAACTAGCGGCTCATGTACTGCAGGAATACAACCGTCTGACGTTGACCCAGGAATATGTCGCGCAAGGCGGACTCGAGTACGCCAATCAACTCCTGGTAAAAGCCTTCGGCGATGATGTTGCGCGTTCGCTCCTCGATCAAGTCGAACGCACCCAGGAGGCGCAAGCCGGCAACCTCGATTCCCTCCAGAAGGCCGATCCACAACATCTCGCCAAGTTCCTGGACAGGGAGCACCCACAGACAATCGCGCTCATCGTCGCGCACCTGGAAGCCAAGCAGGCGTCCAGCCTGCTCCGCCTCCTCCCCGACAACCAGCGTGCCGACATCGTGCGGCGGCTAGCCGAGATGCGGCAATTCTCGCCCGAGATGGCACAACGGATTTCAGTCGTTCTAAACAAGAAACTCGAGTCCCTGGGACAACACCGGCAGCGAGGCTATGCCGGCGTCAAAGCAGTCGCCGAGCTGCTCAACCGGCTCGAGCCCCAGGAGGGCAAGGTCATCCTGGAGAAGATTGAATCCGACGACCCAACCCTCGCTGTGTCCATCCGCAATCTGATGTATGCCTTCGAAGATCTCCTGACGGCCCCCGACGCCTCCATTCGTGAACTGCTCGCGCAAGTGGACAAGAAAACCCTGGCGCTGGCGCTGAAAAACGCTTCTGACGAGCTAAAGGAACACATGTTCCGGTGTATGTCGTCGCGTGCCGTCGAGATGCTGAAGGAGGACATGGATGTGCTCGGGCCCGTGCGATCGAGGGAAGTAGGCCGTTCGCAACAGGACATCGTCGGCGTGGCGCGGAAACTCGAACAAGAGGGCAAGATCGTGCTGAAACCGGAGCAAGAAGATGAAATTGTCGTTTGAGCACGGTCCCAGCACCTCCGAGAGAAATGTTCGCCGCTTCCTGTACCGTGCCGTCGGCGACCCAGTTGACGGTCATGACCTGCCGGTCGCGGAGCAAATCCCCATCGGCGACGGCGAACTGGCGGACGGAGACATAGCGGAGCGCGAAAGCCGGGCCTTTGCTGCCGGTCTGGCCCAAGGAAAGGCGCAAGCGGAAGCCAACGTTGAGACGAAGATACGCGAGAGCCGTAAAGCGGTCGCGACGGCCATTCGCCTCTTGGGTAAACAGCGACGGTCGTACTTCCGAGAACTCGAATCGGAGGTGGTAGCGCTGGCCATGGCGATCGCCAAGAAAGTCTTGCATCGCGAAGCCCAGATCGATCGCCTGGTGTTGGCGGGCGTGGTGCGGGTGGCTCTCGATCGTGTCGCCGGTGTCGCCTCCGTGGACCTCCGCGTGCACGTGTCGGAAGCGGACGGCTGGCGGGACTTGTTCTCGCAGGACCGGAACCTGTCTCGCGTCGTGGAAGTCACAGCCGATCCACTGGTCGCACCGGGCTCGTGCGTGCTGTCCTCCGACTTGGGGTCCACGACCCTCAGCCTGGAAGGACAGTTGAAAGAAATCGAAGAGGGGTTCGTGGATCTGCTGAACCGGAAATCGGAATGAACCGTGAGTGCAAGCTGGACGCCTATTTCAGCCGACTGGACGCCTCTCCCTCGTGGCGGTGGCACGGGCGAGTGACGAAGGTAATCGGACAACTCATCGAATCAGAAGGGCCTGTGTGCTGTGTGGGGGAGGCGTGCGAGATCATCGATCATGCCGGCAACACCTGTGCCGCCGAGATCGTCGGTTTTCGCGGACCGCATGTGCTGTGCATGCCCTTGGACAAGCCTAAGGGCATCCGATTCGGCGACCAGATCGTCGCCTGGGGTCGGCGGCCCTCGCTGGCGGTCGGACCCGAACTGATGGGACGTGTCATCAACGGCGAAGGCATCCCCATCGATGCCGCCGGATCACTGAACTGCCGCGAGTTGTGGCCCCTGGACGGCTCTCCACCGCAACCACTCGAGCGCAAGCTGATCAACCAACCGCTGAGCTGCGGAATCCGTGCGATCGACGGCCTGATCACTTGCGGTCGTGGACAAAGACTGGGCATTTTCGGCGGCAGCGGCGTGGGCAAGAGCACCCTCATCGGCATGATGGCGCGAGGCACGGAAGCCGATCTGACCGTGCTCGCGCTGGTCGGAGAACGCGGCCGTGAGGTCGGAGAATTCCTCGAAAGCCTCGGGGATCAAGGCCGGGCTCGTTCGGTAACCGTGGTCTCTACCTCCAACGATTCCCCTTTGCTCAGGATCCGCGCCGCACTCGCCGCCACCGCCGTCGCGGAATATTGGGCCTCGCACGGCAAGAACGTACTGCTAGTCGTCGATTCCCTCACCCGGTTTGCGATGGCGCAACGCGAGATCGGCCTGGCAGCCGGCGAGCCTCCCACGGCAAAGGGGTACACTCCCTCGGTCTGGGCGATGCTGGCGCGCCTCGTGGAACGCACCGGCCAGTTTTCCGTCGGCAGCATCACCGCCTTTTACACCGTGCTGATGGAAGGAGACGACCAGCAAGATCCGTTGGTGGATACCGTCCGTTCGCTGCTCGATGGACACATCGTCCTCGACCGCCGTCTCGCCATGCAGAACCATTACCCACCGATCTCGGTGCTGGACAGCCTGAGCCGGCTGATGCCCAGCGTGTGCCATCCCGACCACCTGCAGCGTGCCCACGAACTTCGGCGGCTGTTGGCAGCCTACGCACGCTCGGAAGACCTGATCCGCGTGGGGGCATATCAAAAGGGCATCGATGCGATACTGGATCGCGCCATCGCCCTGCTGCCGCAGGTCAATCAGTTCTTGCAGCAGAAGCCAGACCAACGCACCGAACTGAAAACCGCAGTCGAAACTCTACTCGCATTCCCAACCTCCTGATGCCATATCGTTTTCGATTGGAAACCTTGCTGCGCCTGAGGGCCGGCCACGAACGACAGGAACAACAGCGCCTGCAGCAAATCGCACAAGAAATGCTGGTGTGCGATCGCGAAATCGAAGAAATGCAAAGCGAACGGGCATCGCTGCGCGAGCGCCAACATGACGCGTTGGCGCGCGGGAAGCGCATTCTCGGTTCGGAATTGTTCATCTATACCGTATCCTTCCGCGGATTGCGGTCGAAAGAACTGGCTCTTGAAAAGCGAAAGGCAGAGTTGCGCATGCGGTGGGCAAAACAGCGCGACGCCCTGCAAGCGGCCACAAGCAAACGCGAAATCCTGGAAAGGCTCCGTGACCGCGAGGCTTCGGCTTATCGCATCGAACAACTCCGGCGTGAACAGACTGCAATCGATGACCTGTTCACCGTCAGTCACCCTCGCGGCGAGGCGGAATAAGTCCTTCCTTGCCGGGCACCGCGGCAAAGCTTGCCTGCTACTCTCCCAACAGGCTCAGGCCAAGACTCAAAGCCCTAATTGAAATGTTTTGATTTCAGTGACTTACGACAGAGGCCACACGTGCGCATTTGGCCACCGACTTGCCTTTTCACGACACGTACATATGCCGCAGGCGCTTCCCATCACGTCAGCCGACCAAGCAGGCATCCCTGCCCCAGGTCCCCTTGCTGGCGGACCTGCCACGCGCCTACTGAACTCTACATCGGCCAAATCGTTCGCCTCCTTAATTGCAGACATCTCGGCCACAGCCCCCCTTGCTGGCAAACCTGCCACGAACCCACAGACCTCTCCATCGGCCAAGCCGTTCGCCTCCTTGGTTGCAGACACTGCGGCCGCAGCCCCCCTTGCTGGCAAACCTGCCACGCGCCCACAGA
>JAIQFM010000033.1 GCA_020073285.1 Terriglobia bacterium
TGCGCGGCGAAGGGAAGGATCATCAGTTCGACGACGGCAAAAATCACGACCAGCGAAGACACCATGATGGGCACAATCGGGCGTGCCTTGATGGCGCTGCCGGTGGCAATCGCCGCCGACACTCCGCAGATCGAGATACCGGACGCCAGCGGCGCCGCCCACTCGCGGCTGAACCCGAAGTACTTGCGCGAAACGAAGTACACGATCGGCCAGTAGATCAGGTAAGCCTCGACGATGGCGCACGCGCCGCGGAAGATCACGGAAGTGGCAAGCGCCCGCTGCTCCAGCGCGGCGATACCCAGGAACCCGCCTAGGATGACGATCGCCGTCTTAATGTAGAGCTCGGGCCGGATTGCCTCTTTCATGCTTTTGGCGACGCCCGGCAGGAAATTCCCCACGATCAGGCCCGCCAACAACGCCAGGATGAATCCCGACTCGTTGGTCAGGTTGAGCGACCACGGGATCTTCAGCGCCGCCCGCTTATCGGGAGTCGCTGCGATGTAGGCGTAGCTTCCAACGAACCAGCACACGTAACTGATGAAGAAAACACCGGTAAAGCCTTTTGCGAAGGATTTAAGGTTGGCGCGCAAGGCTTTCGCGCCCGCCATTAGGATCGCCAGCAAAAATATGTATGTGCCGAGCAGGGAAACCAGCCCCGGCAAGGTTTTGTAAGCTTTTGACGCGGGAGCGAGCGCCTTCGCCGGCGCGGTCCAAACCGCCGTCGTGACTACCCACCCCAGGACATCGGCCCCGAACAACAGGCCGAGAGAAAGTACAAACACCCCCAAACCGATGCACACCGCCAGCCAGTCTTCGCTGAGCCAGGGTTGTGGCGCAGGCGGAGACGGAGCAGCTTTCGGCGGTGGCGCTGGTCTTGGTGGTGCTTCAACCAACGTTGCCATGGTTCACCTCACCTCGCGTACAGAAACCGTGATCTTGTAGAACACGGTGATCATTAACGCTCCAATCGCCCACACCCCCAGAACGATGGTCCATTCCGGGGCGGTGGGCGAATATCGAGTGACCGATCCCAGCGGCGAAGGCACGAAGCCGCCGACGATCAGCCCCAGTCCTTTTTCGATCCAAAGAGAAACAAACACCAACACCGACGCCGCCGCTAGCACGGTGTCCCGCTCCCGCAGCCTGGGAACCAGCAGCAGGACCAGCGCGACACTTGCCGCGGCGACCGAACTCCACATCCACGGAACCAGGTGGCGCTGGCCCTCGAGCCCCACGAACAGGAACCGGAAATGCTCCATCTCCTCGGGAATGCGGCTGTAGAAGACCGTGAACAACTCGAGGAGAACGAAGAACACGCTGATCGACATCGCGTAGGCCACAATTACGCCCAACTTGCGGATGGCCTCCTGCCCGGCGTCGAATGAGGTCAGCCGCCGCAGCAGCAAGCACAGCAGGATGAGCAACGCCGGCCCGGAGGCGAACGCCGAGGCCAGGAATCGCGGCGCCAGGATTGCCGTCAGCCAGAAGGTGCGGCCCGGAAGCCCGCTGTACAAGAACGCGGTTACGGTATGAATGCTGACCGCCCACGGGATCGACAGGATCGCCACCGGTTTGATCCAGCGCGGCGCCGGCACTCCGTTGCGCTCCGCACTCAGCATCACCACCGAAATCACCGCGTTCAGCGCCAGGTATCCGCCCAGCGACACCATGTCCCAGAACATCAGCGAGTGCAGCGTGGGGTAGCGCAGCACGTTCAGCACCCGCGCCGGCTGTCCCATGTCCACCAGGATGAACAGCATGCACATGGTCACGGACGAAACCGCGAGCAGCTCGCCAAGAATCGTGATCTTCTGGAATTGCCGGACGTCATGCAGGTAGTAGGGCAGCACCACCATCACCGCCGACGCCGCCACGCCGACAAAAAACGTAAACTGCGCGATGTAGAGGCCCCAGGTAACGTCGCGGCTGAGCCCGGTGACGATCAACCCGTAGCGAAGTTGCCGCAGGTAACAGACGCCGCCCAGCGCGATCAGGACCAGCAGGAATGCCAGCCAGCCCCAGTACCTGCGGCTGCCGATCATCGCCTTTTCAAGCATGAACATAGGCGGTCAAATCAAATAGAAAACCGATGGGCCGGTACCCAACTCGGGCGTGCGCTGGATCGAATAACGCGCGCGCAACAACTGCCGCACCGTCGATTTCTCATCGTTCAGGTCACCGAACACGATGGCCTTCCGCCGGCACGCCTCCACGCACGCCGGAACACGCCCGTTCGCCAGGCGTTCCTCGCAAAAATTGCACTTCTCCACCACGCCCTTGGTGCGCGTGGGAAATTCCGATGTCAGCTTGCCGATGTGCGGCCGGGGATCGCTCCAGTTGAAACTCCGCGATCCGTAGGGGCACGCCGCCATGCAGTAGCGGCAACCGATGCAGCGATGCCAATCCATCATCACGATGCCGTCTTCGCGCTTCCACGTGGCCGCCGTGGGACACACGCGCACGCATGCGGGATTGGCGCATTGGTTGCACAGGATCGGCAGCACGTGTCCTTCAAAGGCCCGCCGCGTGTAATCGGTCTGCTGGAAGGGGAAGACCTTTTCGTATCGCTCTTTCCACACCCACTTCACTTCGCGCTCGCGCTCGGGGATGTCGGGGACGTTGTGCGCCGCGCGGCATGCATTCAGGCAATCGTCGCAGTCCCTGTCGGCGCGGCATTTCTGGAAATCAATCACCATCCCCCAGCGCTTGGCCGCCCCTGACGCTTGCGGAGCGGCGGGATCGGCGCCGCCGATCGTCTGCACCGCCTTGGCCGCGCCCGCGCCGGCAGCCGCCAAGCCCGCTATGCAAAGAAATTCCTTGCGCGTGATCTTCATGGCGTCCTCCGCGCAACGGAGGTCGGATCCACGTGGCAGTCCCAGCAGTACGGCCCCGAGACGGCCGCGTACTGGTGGCAGCGGTCGCAGAATTCCTTCTTGTTCGTGTGGCACTCGCCCAGGCAAGTGCTGGAGAGGTTCACGCGATATTTTTTCCCGTCGTAGGCCGTATATGTGAGCCGATCGCTGCGCACCGCGCCTTCCCGCCAATCGGTCAGCAGCTTCATGTGCGACGCGCGCATGAACGCAACCGGCGCCACGCACGCCTTCTGCCGTTCCGGCAATTTCAACCGCGGCCCCACCGCCGTGGTCTTGGCGTAAGCCGCGTGCCACACGGGAAACGTGACCATCGAAACGAACAGCAGCAGCCCGATCGCGATCGGCACCCGGTCACGCATGGGTTACCTCCGCTGACAGCGGTTCGCCGCGCAGATCGGTGGTGCGTGGCTTCTCGCCGCGCATGACGAGAGCGTTGCCGAGCAACTCGTGCACGCCCCCGACTTCCACGCCCGGCGCCCAGTACTCCAGCAGCGTCGGCAGCGTCGCCTTATCGATGGCGCAAATGCAGGCCAGCAGGTTGACGCCGTGCTTCTCCTGCACATACTTGACCGCGTTGGCGCGGGGGAAGCCGCCGCGCAGGCGCATTTCCAGGTTCTCGTCCGTGCCCAGGCCGGCGCCGCTGCCGCAGCAGAAAGTCTGCTCCCGGATCGTGTTCTCCGGCATTTCGAAGAACCGGTGGCAGGCGTTGCGGATGATGTAGCGCGGCTCCTCCAGCAGGCCCATGGAGCGCGCCGGATTGCAGGAATCGTGATAGGTGACCCTCCAGCGGTCGTTGCGCGAGGCATCGAGCCGCAACTTGCCGCTGTGAATCAGGTCGGCGGTGAATTCGCAGATGTGCACCATGCGCGTCGAGCGCGCGTTCTCGAACTTGGTCCCGGTAATCGGCGACACCGGCTCTTCCAGGAAGTCGGCGGGGCCGTTCATGGTGTCCATGTACTGGTGAAGCACGCGCCACATGTGGCCGCACTCCCCGCCCAGGATCCACTTCACGCCCAGCCGCTTTGCTTCTTCGTACACTTTCGCGTTCAGGCGCTTCATCAGCTCATGCGAGCTGAACAGCCCGAAGTTTCCGCCCTCGGAGGCGAAGGCGCTGAAGGTGAAGTCCAGGCCGATCTCGTGGAACAGCATCATGTAGCCGAGCAGCGTGTAGTAGTGCGGCTCGGCGAAGTAATCGGCCGACGGCATGACGAACAGAATTTCCGCGCCCTTGCGGTTGATGGGGACGTCGACCCGGATGCCGGTGATCTCTTCCAGTTCGTCGGCCGCGAATTCCAGGCTATCCTTGAAGCCGTGCGGCTGGATGCCGAGGTGATTGCCGGTGCGGAAGCAGTTCGCCGCCGGCTCCAGCACCCAGTTGGTGTTGCAGCCGATCAGGTTCAGCAGCTCGCGGCCGATCATGGTGATCTCGGCCGTATCGATGCCGTACGGGCAGAACACCGAGCAGCGCCGGCATTCGGTGCACTGGTAGAAGTAGTAAAACCATTCCTTGACGATGTCTTCCGTCAACTCGCGCCCGCCGGCCAGCCGGCCAAAAATGCGGCCAGTCAACGTGAAATAACGGCGGTACACGGAGCGCATCAATTCGGCGCGCACTACCGGCATGTTTTTCGGGTCGCCGGAGCCGACGTAGAAATGGCACTTGTCGGCGCACGCCCCGCAGCGCACGCAGATGTCCATGAATAGCCGGAACGACCGGTATTTCTCCAGCCGCTCCTTCATGCCTTCCAGCAGAATCCGTTTCCAATCGGGCGGGAGCTTCCAATCGGCGTCGAAGGGCTGCCAGTCGCGCGGATTGGGCAGGTCGAGGGCGCGGACGTTCTTGGCCGCGGCGCTATAACAGAAGACGCCCTTGCGGAATTGCACCGCGGGGTCCGTCCAGTTACCGCCCGGCTTTTTCGCCTCAATCCGCAGAAGCTCTTGTGGCATGGTCGGCCTCGAGCGGAATATCCGCTGCCTTGAGCTTGGCCCTGAAGTCGTCCTCCCACTCCGCGTAACTGTGGGTTTTGACCGGATAGTTCCAGGGGTTCACGTGCCGTTTCGCGCGGTTGTTGTTGGCCAGATTGCGGGTCGGGCTGAGAAACACTCCGCCCATGTGCATGAGCTTGCTGAAGGGGATGTACGCCGCCAGCACACTGATCAGCGTCAGGTGCACGGCAAACATCGCACCCAGCGCCGCCGGACGCACCGGGTGAAACGCCGCCAGCCCGAGCGCGAACTGCTTGACGGCGACCACGTCCACGCGGGTCACGTAGCGCATCGACAGGCCGGATGCGGCAATGCCGATCAGCGCCAGCAGCGCGAAGTAGTCGCTGAACTGCGAAATGTAGCGGACCACCGGGTCGCGGAAGCGGCGCAGCAGCAGGTACGCGAGCGCGCACGCCAACACCATGTCCGAGACGTAGAAGTCCGGCGCCCCGAGTTGGAAAAAGCCGTCGATGCGTGCCAGCGCAACCACCAGCGCGGGCACCGGCTCGACGAACAGCCGCAGATGTCGTACCAGGATCACCAGCATCGACCAGTGAAACGCCAGCGCCGCCAGCCAGAGGTACTTTTGCTCCGAAAGGATCAGCCGTTTTTCGTGGAGCCCTGCCTGGCTGTTGCGGAAGAGCGAGCGGAAAAGGAGGATTTCCAGCCCCATGCGGCCCAGCACGCCGCTGGTCGTTGAGGGATTCTCCAATGCGGCGCTCTTGATCCAGGGCAGCGATGTTTGCTGCCCGCAGGTGGTCGGGACGCGAAACGGTACGGGTGCCGCCGCCCATTGCACGACGCGGTAGCAGAAGCCGGCGAGGAAGACGGCAAACCCGGCGTAAGCGACGACGGCTATCCACGCGCTCCCGCCGATCACCAGTCCCGCCGCCGCGGCCACCATGACCGCGCCGACCGCCCCGAATGAGTACACCACCTGCATCCTCTTCGCCTCACTTGCGTTGCAGCGCCGGACGCGCCCGGGTCTGGCGTCGGATCTCGTTGGCGCGAATCTCCGCGATCTGCTCGCGGCATCGCATGTACTGGTCGAACGCCATGAGCGCGAGTTGATCGATGCGCGCCTCGATCATCGCCGGCCGCGGCGGATTCGATCCGCGCACGATGGACCGCAGCAGGAACACAAACCCGACCGCTTCGCCGGGCGTGAAGTCCTGTACCACGCGAATACGCACGATCGCGTCCAGCGCCGGCGCGATCTTGCCCGCGTCCATGTTGCCCAGCACTTCCTGTAACAATGCGGCCATGCTGGTGTGCAACGCGTGGCCCACGGGGTTGCGGAATCGATCCTTTTCCTCCGCCAGAAACCTGGCGCTCAGGTCCGGAAAAGATTCCAGAGTCTGCGCGAACCATTGCTCCACCAGGTCATTACTGCTCGCCATGACATCACACGCAGCCCGTTGGTTTGGGCAGTCCCGCCAGCTTGCACGCGCCTTTGGCCGGCCCGGACGGGAACAACTGATAAATCTCGTTGAGCTTGTATCCCGTCTCCTTGCAGAGCTTCCGCACCATTGGCGCAATGCCGAACTGGAGATAGTAGTTGCGGATGTAGTTGATCACCTTCCAGTGCCCGTCGGTGAGGTCGGCGATCGCCTCGGTTTGCGCGAAATCCTTGGCCACGTCCTGGCTCCAGCGCTCGGGTTCCTGCAGAAATCCGTCTTCATCCACTTCGTACATGCGTCCTTCGCATTCGAATACCGGCACGGTTCTGACCTCGCTTAGTTCAGCTCGATATAACCGCAAGGGCACGCGTCCGCGCACTTCTTGCAGCCATTGCAGAGTTCGAGCTTGATTTTGTAATGTTCGCCCTTGGGCAGTTTCACGAAACAGTTGTTGGTGCAATACATCCAGCAGGTCTCGCAGTCCATGCACATGCCGCACGACATGCAGCGCTTGGCTTCTTCGACGACCTCGGCTTCGGTGAGGCCGAACTGGATTGCCGGGGCAACCTCGGCGTGCGGCGGCGCCGCCGGATACCAGTCCAGCTTCACCCGCTCCGGCTTGATTACTGGGGCAGGCGCGGCCTTGCTCTTCGGCTGGCCGCCGGACAGAAATGCGTGAATCGTCTCCGCCACCGAACGTCCCTGGGCGATCGCGGGGCTGATGGTGTTGGCGACGCGCGCGTCCAGCTCGCTGACTTCCAGGTACGGGCCGGCAGGAGACTCGGGAGCAAGTTCACCTACCGCAACGCCGCCTTCTCCGTCGCGTTTGACGGCGAGCTGCGATGCCTTCTGCAAACCCATGGCGAAGAAGACGGCGGCATGATCGCGGCGAACCGCGGCGAGGGTTACGTCTCGCCCGATCGCCGAACCGCACGTGATCTGTACCCCGAAATCGATCAGCTTCTTAATCTCGCCGTCCAGCACCTCGCCGGGGATGACGCTGCGCGGCATGCGATAGCGCATCATGCCGCCCGGTTGCGGCGCGGCATCGAACACCGTTACCGAGTAGCCGCGGCGCGCCAACTGGTACGCGCACGAGAGTCCCGCCGGTCCGGCGCCCACGATCGCCACTTTTTCGGCGACCGCGCCGTTTGACTTGGTGAGTTTGAACCCGTGCGCGATCGCGTAATCGCCCAGGAATCGCTCGATCAGGTGAACCGCGACTGCGCCATCCTTCGCCTTGCGGTTGCACCCGAGCTCGCACGGGTGCTGGCAAGTCCTGCCGCAGATCGCGGGAAACGGATTGCGCTCGGCGATCCGCTGCCATGCCAGCTCGAACGCCTGCGCCGGCGTTCGTCCGTGCGCCGACGCCTGCGCCATGCCGACCAGCACATCGCGGATCTCATTGCCGTGCGGACAACGGTCCGCGCACGGCGGCGTCATTTCCACATAACGGGGGCGCAACGGGCTGATATCGCCAGACCCCGCTGTCGCCCCCTTGATCGCCGGCTTCTTGACTTCCTTGAACAGACCCATGAGCCCATTCCCGCCGCCGCGGGCCTCCCGCGAGATCAGTACTTGATCTGCGCCGACCTCGCATACGTCAATCCGGCGTGTTTGAAGTCGTCAATGTGGTAGCGGGTGAACTCGAACCCGGTGAGCTGGAAGAACCGCGGCCAGCCGACGCGCTCGATCCACTCGCCCACGCGTTCGTACTTGCGGGCATTCTTGGCGTACACGTCCACGATCTTCACCACCGCATCCACCACCTCGGGCCAGCGCGGCGGATGGTTGGGCAGGAACGGGACCGCCAGCTTGGAGAACTTCGGCGCGCTGCGCGCGTTGCTCACCTTGCCGCCTACCCAGATGGAAAGTCCGTCGTGCTCCGGGTCGTTCAGCGGCATGGCCGGGCATACGGTGTAGCAATTGCCGCAGAACATGCACTGCTCCTCGATCAGTTCCACCGAGGGCTTGCCCTCATACGTTGCCGGGCGGATCGCGCCGGTGGGGCACGATGCGATCAGCGTCGGCACCTCGCACACCTTGGGCAGGGTGGCGTGCTGGATTTTCGGCGGCACCGTATGAATGCCGAGAATGGCGATGTCCGAGCAGTGCACGGCGCCGCACATGTTCAGGCAACAGGCCATCGCGATGCGCAGCTTCGCCGGCAGGTCCTGGTGCGTGAAGCGGTCGTAGAGCGCGTCCATGACCGACTTCACGATCCCCGAGGCGTCCGTCGCCGCCGAATGGCAATGCACCCACCCTTGCGTGTGGACAATGTTGCTGAGCGAATTCCCCGTCCCGCCCACCGGGAAGCCCAGTTCCGCCAGATCGCATTTCAGCGGCTCAATGTTGTTCCGGTCTTCCAGCAGGAACTCGATATTGTTGCGGCTGGTAAACCGGAGGTGCCCGCCGCAGTACTTGTCCGCCAGGTCGGCGAACTTGCGCAGCGTCTGCACCGCCATCAGCCGGGGCGTGGCTGCGCGCACGGTGTACAGCCGGTCGCCGCTTTCGGCCACATGGCAGAGCACGCCCGGCGCCAGTATTTCGTGATACTTCCATTGCCCGTAGTTCTTCTTCACCAACGGGGGCAGGAACTTCTGGTAATGCGGCGGCCCAATGTCGGTGATGCGTGGAGTCTTCGGTGCCGTCGTCATTTCGCGCCTCCGTTCTTGGTTTCGAAGAATATGTATGGGTTGTCACGCGGCGCCGCTACCATCTCCGGCACCGGTTCCAGACCGATTCCGTCCAGGAACGCCGGCATGCCCACGCGCTGGATCAACTCGCCCACCCGCTCGCGGTTGGTGCCGTACTCGTCCCAGAAGTCCCAGATCCGCTTGACCAGTTCTTTCAGCGTGTCCAGCAGTTCTTCCGCGGGAACGAAGGGAATCAGCACGGAGGAGAGCAGCGCGCCCTGCATGATCGGGGCCTTGGCGCCGATCAGGACGACTGCGCCGCGTTCCTTGCCGGGGCGCAGCGCCTTCGGCAGCACGTTGATGCAGTGCATACAGTGCACGCATTCGCGGTTGTCGATGGAGAGCTTCTTGCCGTCCCAGCCCATGGTCTTGGTGGGGCAAAGATCGCAGACCTCTTTCTGGATATCGACGCCGGCGGCGGCGTAGTTCGCCACCTCCGCATCGTCAACCTGGATGTCGTCCTTCCAGGTCCCGATGACGGAAAGGTCGGCGCGCGCGATGGAGGCGACGCAATCGTTCGGGCAGCCCGCAAACTTGAACTTGAACTTGTAGGCGAATGCCGGGCGATGCAGTTCGTCCTGATAGGCCTGGGTGACGTCGTAGCACAGTTTCATGGTGTCGAAGCAGGCCCACTCGCAGCGCGCCATGCCCACGCAGCAATTGGGGGTGCGCACCGCCGAACCGGAACCGCCCAGGTCGAAGCCGTTCTGCGCCAATTCCTGGAACGTGGGCTCCAGTTGGTCGGTCGTAGTTCCCAGCAGGATGATGTCGCCGGTGGAACCGTGCATGTTGGTCATGCCCGATCCGTGCCGCTCCCAGATATCGCAGATCGTCCGCAGCGCATCGCTGGTATAAAACCATCCCGCGGGATGGTTCACGCGCATGGTGTGAAAATGCGCGACTTGGGGAAATTCCTCCGGGAGGTCGCTGTAGCGGCCGATGACGCCGCCGCCATAGCCGAGCACCCCGACCATGCCCCCGTGCTTCCAGTGTCCCTTTCTCTCCTCGTAGGAGCGTTCCAACTGGCGGAGCAGGTCGGTCGCTTTTTCGCTGCCTTGCGAGGCTGCTTTGATTTCCTTGACGAAGCTGGGCCAGGGGCCTTCTTCCAACTGGTCCAGCAGTTCGGTTTTCGGCTTTCCGTTGCTGGCATCGTCCATGATGTCTCCTTTGCCTCCCGCCGAATATCCGCAGGCATGCAAGTGGGCTAACTGGTCAGAGTAGGCTCGGAAGAGCGCGCTGAATGTGACCGGGGTCAAGTAAGGTTGTGATCCACGAGGACATCACAAGGCCCAACGACAGTCATCACAGGCGCGATGTGATAGTGGGGTGCGCCGCCGGCCGGACGAAGTGTCGAGACGACCGCTGTTGATGCGGCTCTCGCTGGGTTACCATGTTGACTTCGCGAACCGCGGCACAGAGGATGAAGGAATGGACCTGTTTCCCATTTCGGTCCGGTTGCGCGCCCGCAGGTGCCTCGTTGTGGGCGCGGGTCAGGTTGCGGCCTCCAAGGCGGAGACGCTGCTCGCCGCCGGCGCACAGGTGATCGTGGTTGCGCCGCGGGCCGGCGAATGGGTCCAGGAACGGGCGCGCGCGGCCCGCCTCACCTGGCATCGGCGCGAGTTCGCGCCTCGCGACCTCGACGGCGCGTTTCTGGCGGTCGCCGCAACCGATTCCCCTGCCGTGAACGAAGCGGTTTTTCGCGCCAGCGCCGAGCGGGGCGTGCTGTGCAATGTAGTGGACGATCCGGAGCACTGCGATTTCTTTTATCCCGCCGTGGTTCGCCGTGGAGATTTGCAAATTGCCATCTCCACCAGCGGGCAGAGTCCGGCGCTGGCACACCGCCTACGCGTGGAGTTGGAGCGGCAGTTCGGGCCCGAGTACGAGCCCTGGGTGGAGTACGTCGGCCGGCAGCGCCGCGAAATTCTTGCCCGCAACATTCCGGAAGAAGACCGGCGCCGGTTGCTGGACCAGATTGCCAGCCGCGCCGCTTACGAGGAATTTGTCCGCGCGCGCGCCACTGTCTCCGAATCCGCGCGGAAAGAATGACCGGCGGCCTGCCGGTCGGAGTTCCGGCCCGCGGTCAGCGCCACTCCCACTCCAGGAACCCGGGCTTCACGTCCACCATGGCGTTCACGATCAGTTCCACAAATCCGCCGTACAGGATACGGTTCCGTTCCCAGAGTTTGTAATAGGCCAGCATGTCGCGCAGTTGGCCCTTGCAGTTGCTGCAGGGAGCGCAAAGGTACTTGGGCGTCTCGGGACCGATGCAATCGGAAAACGCTTCCAGGACTTGTTGCATCTTCTTGCGGCCGGCCACCTGGAACCGCCAGTCGGGAAAGTTGTGGCCGCTCATGATGGCGAAGCCGCTGCCCCCGCCGCAGCAATAGTTGTTGACCCCGTGCGGCTCCATTTCGCGAAAGCCCGGACACAACATGCGCAACACTTCGCGCTGCGGCTCCACCACGCCCATCAAGCGCACCAGGTTGCAGGGATCGTGCAGGGTGACCGGAAAATCGTTGCGCGCGGGATCGAACTGGATCCGTCCGCTCATGACTATGTCACGCAGCAGTGTGAGCGAGCTCTCACGTGGAATGTTCAGCTCGCCGCCCAGCAGGCGGTCGGCGACCACGCATAACGCCTTGTGCGCGTGACCGCACTCGCCCAGGACGATTTTCTTGACCTTCAGCTTGCGCGCGATTTCGGCGTGTTTCAGCGCCACCCGGGCGAACTGCACGTCGTCGTACCACAGCCCGTAATTGATCGAGTCGTAGCCCGCCAGCTCCGAAGACATGGTCCAGTTCACGCCGGCCATGTTGAGGATCAGCGCGAAGGCGCCAGGGTTCTCCGGCCACGCCATGATCTCGCCGGCGTTATGCAGCAGCAGCACCTCGGCGCCTTCCACGTCCCAGGGTGTGTGTACCTCGATCCCCGTGCGCTCGCTCATGTCCTCGTCGATGAAGTCGATGTTGTCCTTCACCACCTCGGCCGTCATGCCGGTCGAGGAGCCCACCTTCAACTGCAGCATCGACCCTTGCTCGTGCAGCTCCTTGGCGGCGATACCCATTTCCTGGCTGAACAGCTTCCTCAATTCGTGGGCGACCAGCCCGTTGTCGGCGCCAATGGGACAACTCTGTGCGCATCGCCGGCAGAGATTGCAGCGATAGGAAAGCTCGATCAGGCGCGCCACCAGCGGCCAGTTCAGTTCAATCTCGCCATGCTGCCATGCCGACACCAGCCCGCCATGCTTGATGTACTTGAAATAAAGCCGCCGCAGGAGCTCCGACCGGAACACCGGCCGGTACAACTCGTTCCTGCCGCTGGCTTCGAAGATGTGGCACGATTCCGCGCACGTCTGGCAATGCGTGCAGTGCTCCATGGTCAGCAACAGCGGCTGCAGGAACGTCCAGTTGTTGTCGGCGGTAAATAGTTTTTCCAGGCCCGCCAGAAACTGCGCCACCAGCCGCCGTTCTTCGTCTTCATTCTTGGGACGCGGCACGCTGACCGCGCACGTGTCGTCAAGTCCACTCTCGTATTTTTCCTTCGCTTGCGCCGACAGCGGCTTCCAGGGCCGGTCCATCGCAAGATTGTCGAGCGGCGCGGGCAGGGGCATCAGATCGGCATTCTCGATGTGGACCAAAGGTTCACCGTCGCTGCGCCACGCTTGCGCGATGTCCAACGTGTTTTTCACTTGCGAACCTCGGCCGCGGGATTGGCGGTCGCCAACTGCGCCCACGTTTTTTCTCCGTCGGCGCCGATGTGCGCCGCCGACCATGTGGGCCGGCGCGCAAGATGGCCCGCCACGCGACTTTCAATGGTCCCCCCGCGTACATTGGGGCGGTCGTCCCAGCGCACCAGGTGATAGGTGAAGTACTTCGCGATGAAGTGGGCCATGTGGGTAAACGGAATATAGGCGAGCAAGATGGAAGACAAGATGAGGCCGGCGCCGAAGCCCCGCCCGACGCGCACGGAGGTGTCGAACCTGACCAGGGCTCGGATGCATTCGGCCGCGCCGGCTGAATTCTCCGGGCGCACCAGGTATCCGGCGGCGACCAGGCCGTACGCGACAATAAAGAAGTGCAGGTTGAACAGGTCCGCCGGGCTGGTGTAGTTCTTGAGTTCTGGGTCAGCAAGGCGCCGGAACAACAAGCCCATCGCGCCCATCAGCGTCATCGCCACCGCGGCATAACCGGTAACGTTGTACAGGGCATGCAACCAAAATAAGGTCGTCCCGCCGGCCGCGCCAGGAAGAGCAATCGAGACGAAGAGCAGCAGCACGGTTGCCACGGTGAGATAAAGCCCGCCATGGAAGAGAAATGATGCGTACCACAGCCCGCGATTGAACTCCCACAGAGCCTTCAGGAACGCGATCTCCGGGATCATCGCCCGCAATTCGCCGATGCGGCTGGGCCGCCGCGGTCTCGCCCACCAATTGCCGCTTTCGAAATACGATCCGCCATGCTCGGCGCGCCTGCCTTCCTCGTGCGGAACCGGGTACAACTCCCAGCGCAGGTGAATTGGGGTCCTGGCGTACTGAACGATGCGCAGGACTGAACCGAGAATGAAGACGAGCAGGCCCGCGTAAATGCTGAGGTAGACGGCAACCGTCACATGCACCCCCCGCCCAATACTGTCGTTCGCGGCCGCAGGGCACTGCCGCTGGAGCAAGGTTATGCCAGGAACGAGCCCCAGGGTGTGACCTGCATCACGTGACAACGGGCAAGCGGATCCGGCGCGACAAGCGCCGCGCTCCGGTCTCGTCTTGGCAGCGGCCTGGAGGCGAAGGCAACTGCCCGGCTACACTACGGGTATGCCGTCCTATTTCACCGCGGAACTGTTCGACTTCCTGAAGCGGCTCAAGCGCAACAACAACCGTGACTGGTTCCTGCGTCACAAGGATGAATACGATCGCCAGGTTCGCCTGCCGGCGCTTCGCTTCATCGCGGATTTTGCCGGACCGCTATTCGAGATCTCGCCGTACCTGGTCTCCGACCCGCGCTCCAGCCGGGGATCGCTGTTCCGCATCTATCGCGACACCCGGTTCTCCCACGACAAGCGGCCTTACAAGACTCATCTGGCAATGCGCTTTTCCCATGCCGGGCGCGATGTCCATTCACCGGGCTTCTACCTGCACTTCGAGCCGGGCGGGTGCTTTGCCGCCGCCGGACTATGGCATCCGGAACCTCCGGTCCTGTTGCGGGTGCGTACCGCGATCGTGGCACGCGCCGCGGAATGGAGAAAAGTTCACGGCCTGTTGAACTGGGACGACGCCAACAAGCTGAGCCGCCCGCCGCGGGGATTTGCGCCCGACCACGAGTTCGTCGCGGACCTCAAGCTGAAGGACTTGGGGACCTCCGTCGACTTCAGCGACCCGCAGGTGTGCAGCCCCAGGTTCATGCAGGTATTCGCCGGCGCGTGCCGCACCATGGCGCCGCTGGCGCGGTTCCTGAGCGGCGCGCTAGGACTAAAATTCCGATCATGCAGCGGACGCCGTCCATCCGCGAGGTGATCGAGGCGCTGGACTGGGTGCGGCGCGAGATGATGCACCGTGGCTCGCCCGACTTCATCCGTCAGCGCGTGCTCGAGGCGCGCGTGCGCCAGTTGGCTTCCCGCCTGACGCGCGGTCGTGCTTCTTCGCGCCCGGCGGTTCGTGTGAAGCCGCGCGGCGTCCGATAAACTCTAGTGGGGCTGTGGTCATGAAACAGTGTGTGCTCGTTCGCGCCAACGGCCAACGATAAACGACTAACGACATTCAGGAGCGGAGATGAAGCTGGCGAACTATGTTTGCGGGCAGTGGCAGCAAGGCGCGGGCGGCGGCGAGGCGCTGCTGGACCCGGTCACCGGCGAGGAACTGGCGCGGGTTTCGTCCGAGAACATTGATGCCGGCGCGATGCTCGAATTCGCGCGCCGGCACGGTGGCCCGGCACTGCGCGCGCTCTCCTACGCGCAACGCGCCGACCTGCTGGCCAAGGTCGCCGAGGTGCTGGCGGCCAATCGCGCGGAATACTTCCGCATCTCGCTGCTGAACTCCGGCGCCACGGAGGCGGACGCTTCCTTCGACGTGGACGGCGCAATCTACACCATGAAGTACTACGCCAAGGCCGGACGCGCGCTCGGCGACGGCGCCATGCTCAAAGAGGGCGCCGTGGTCGCGCTCTCCAAGACGGGCGCTTTCCTCGGGCAGCACTTCCTCATGCCGCGCCAAGGCGCCGCCGTTTTCATCAACGCTTTCAACTTCCCCGCCTGGGGGTTCTGCGAAAAGGCCGCGCCGGCGTGGCTTTCCGGCGTGCCCGTCGTGGTGAAGCCGGCCTCGGCCACGGCGTGGCTCACGCAACGCATGGTGGAAGACGTCGTCAAGGCCCAGATTCTGCCCGAAGGCGCGCTCTCCATCCTTTGCGGAGCGGCACGCGACCTGCTCCAGCACGTGCGCGAGGAAGACGTCATCTGCTTCACCGGCTCGGCGCAGACCGGCATGCGAATCCGCTCTCATCCCAACGTGCTCGCCCGCTCCGTGCGCGTCAACATCGAGGCCGACAGCATCAACTCCACGATTCTCGGTCCCGACGGCGCGCCCGGTAGCGACGTGTTCGACTTGCTGGTGAAGGAAGTCGTGCGCGAGATGACGCTCAAAACCGGCCAGAAATGCACCGCCATCCGCCGCATCCTGGTTCCGCGCGCGCAATTGAAAGCCGTGGGCGATGCCATCGCCGCCAAGCTGGCCTCGGTGAAGGTCGGCAATCCGCGTAACCCGGAAGTAAAAATCGGTCCGGTGGTCAACAAGGCGCAGCAGGCCGCGTGCCTGAAGGGAATCGCGCAATTGAAGAACGAATGCACGGTGGTATTCGGCGGCGATGACAATTTCCAGCCGATCGACGCCGATGCGCAGCGCGCCGCCTTCGTCCAGCCCACTCTGCTCGCCTGCAACGACGGGCTCAGTGCCGGCGCCGTGCACGATGTCGAGGTCTTTGGTCCGGCGGCTACGCTGGTGGCCTACGACTCCACCGGCGACTTGATTGCGCTGGCGCGCCGCGGCCTTGGCTCCCTGGTCGGCTCGATCTTCTCCAATGACGCGCCATTCGTCGAGCAGACGGTGCTCGGTATCGGCGATCTGCACGGGCGCGTCCTGGTGGTGGACAGCTCCGTCGGCGCCCAGCACACCGGGCATGGCAACGTCGTGCCCAGTTGTCTGCACGGCGGCCCCGGCCGTGCCGGCGGCGGCGAAGAGGCTGCCGGCTTGCGCGCCCTGCTCTTCTATCACCAGCGCATGGTTGTGCAGGGACCGTCCGCCCGCATCGCTGACCTTGCTGCGCGCTGCACCGATGCCGCGCTGTTGTACGTGTGAACCGCCGCGGTGCGTCATAAAACGCCGCTTCAGGCCACGCCAGCACTCCTCGCCGCATCGTAACCAGAGGAGGTGAAGAGCATGCGGAAAGTGTGCCTGATTTTCACTTTCGTTTTGTTTGCCGCCACCCTGTTTGCCCAAACTACCGCGCTGCCGCAGCGCCAGAAACTCGGCGGCACCGAACCGACGCAGCGCATCACGCGCGAGGTCTTGCACGAGCTGCTGATGCTTCCGTACTACAGCGTCTGGGACAACCTCGCGTTCCAGGTGAACGGGAGCGCGGTCACGCTCTCCGGCCAGGTAACGAATCCATCCACCAAATCGGACGCGGAGGCTGCGGTGAAGCGCATCGAGGGCGTGGACAAGGTGGTCAACGAGATCGAGGTGCTGCCGCCATCGTCGGCGGACGACCGCATCCGGCGCGCGGAGTACCGCGCCATCTACGGTTTCGATGGGCTGAGCCGATATTCCTGGGGCACGGTGCCTTCCATCCACATCATCGTGAAGGGCGGGCACGTAACGCTGGTGGGCGTGGTGGACAACCCGGCCGACAAGCAGATGGCGGAAATGCAGGCCAAGGGCGTGCCGGGCACGTTCTCGGTCACCAATAACCTGCAGGTGGCGGGCGGGGGCAAGAAGTAGGGCCAGTTCTCCACCACCGAGGCACCGAGTGCACCGAGACGCGCCGAGAGTGTTTCTGTTTATTCCATAAAACGCCTCGGTGGTCCTCGGTGTTCTCAGTGTCTCGGTGGTAAATAGCACTTTCACGGCGAGCCAGCGTTTCACCTGCCAACAGACTGGCGAGATGCCGGTGTCTCGGTGGTGAATGTGGCTCATACGGAGCGGGCGCGTGCCTCTTGCGGCAACAGGCTGGCGTAGATGAATTGTGTCGCGGGGGTGGGCACGCCGGCGGCCATGCCGAAGCGGACCACGCTGCCGATGATGGCCTCCAGTTCGGATGGACGTCCGTCCGCCACGTCGCGCTGCATGGAGGCGGTTCCTTCCTTGGGCATGGTGTCGATGAACACCATGGTGCGCGTGACGATGTCGTCGGCGAGGCGCACCGAGCGCTGGCGCGCGACCGCCGCCACTTCCTCCATGACTTGCTGCAGCAGTGCGCGCGTAGGCGGCGACTGACGCACTTCGCCGACGTTGGCGCGCGACACAGCGCCGACACCGCTGACCGCCGTGATGAATAGCAGCTTTTCCCACAATGCCGCCTGGATGTCCGGCGTGGCCTTCACGTTGACACCGGCAGCGCGAAACGCCTCGAGCAGCGCGCGGGCGTTGCCTGCGAGTTCCGAACCGTCGAGTTCACCGAGCACGACGATCGGCTCCATGCCGCCGATCTTGATCACGCCCGGGCCGGCGATGGAGGCGATGATGCGGCACAGTCCACCGAGCACGTGCTCGCCACCGAGCACCTCAGTCAGATCGTCGACGGCTTCCACGCCGTTTTGTAGCGGCACGACGCGCGTGTTCGGCTTCACCAGCGGGTGCATCGCTTTGGCCGCGTCGGGCACCTGCCAGGCTTTGACGCCGACGAGAACGATGTCCACCCGTCCAATGTCGGAGGGATTGTCGCTGGCCGCAGCGGGCGTGATAGTGAACTCTTCCTTCGGCGTTTGTACGCGCAGGCCCTTTTCGCGGATGGCCTGCAGATGCGCGCCGCGCGCAATCAGCGATACGGGATTGCCGGCACGCGCGAGTACGGCGCCGAAGTATCCTCCGACGCCACCCACGCCATAAACCGCGACCTTCAATTCGCTCATTTGCTCATCCCTGCGACCGGTTGTGGGAAGGCCAAGACCATCTTCAACGCTACGCTGCCGCAGGCTTCATTATCGAACAAAGGGACGATGGCGCGCACGCACATTGTCGAAGGGCGGGGGTATGGGCGCGGCAAGATTCCGATTCCCACCTTTCGAAAGCCGCGAAAGTGACGATGGGTTGGCGTTAGTAGTGCGATTGGTTTTCATATACCCCCCCTGGGGTGTGGTAGTAGTGGAATCAATGAGTTGCGCACGGTATACCGTCGAAGACTCACGGTAACCGTGGGGAAAGAATTGCGGAATCGGGTAACTGCGGAAGTGCGGAATTGAAACTTGAGGTCGGTCGTCGGTAGCCGCGTGTAAGGCAGCGAATCGCCAATGACGAGTGCTACAGGTAGAGCGACCGGCGGAGGAAGCGGCGTTATGGAAGAGTGGTGGATAAAATGGTCCCTATTCTTAGCATAGCAAGCTGGAGGGGGTAAACCCGCCACATACGGCGGCGATATATTTGGTTGATTTTCAGCAGGTTAGGGGGAAAGTTCTGGTTTTGGTGGGTTGACAAGAAAGAGGCGTCTACGGTCTACGGTCGACGGTCGATGGCAAAACCGGGACGATCACGGTGACGGGTTACTGCCAAGATCCTTGGAGTTCGTGGGGACCGAAGTGCGGGACTCTGTTGGGCTGGCGCGCGGCGTTTTCTTGTTGCGCTCCGCCGCAAGCACCTCCACCCCGTCGCGCGCAAAATCGGCGCGCGTCGGGGACCCCGGCGGCTGCGCGAGGTCCCTCGCTCCGCTCGGGATTTCGTCGCGCAGCTCAGACGCCGCGCAACCGCCTCACCCTCGGCAGATAGGAAGTGATTCTTGTTGCCGCCCACCCCGCGCTTACGCGCGGGGCTACGTTCTTTCGCCCGCTGCGCGGGCTTGGAGTCCGCAGAATGACAGGGGCGCCACCCGCCACCCAACAAGCTTGCGAGTGGCTACCCTTATAGGGTAATCTGTAAGCCCGTGAAAAAACGCACGCCGCACTACGATCTTGCGCGCGTCCAGGTAGAGGTTGCGCGACTAGGCGCTGCGGCGTTCACCAAAACCGCCTTGGATGGCGGGCGCCAAATGGGACTGACGACAGCCGAAATGCTGGCGGTGATCGCTTCGCTGTCGCGAAGCGACTTCTACAAGTCGATGACGACTTACGCCGATCACCGCATTTGGCAGGACGTGTATCACAGACCGACGCCGGCAAAGAAAGATGCATATATCAAGATTACTTTGCGCGATGCTGCCCCGGTAATCCAGTTCAAGGAGAAGTAACCATGGCGCGGAAATGCATCAGTTGTGGACGCCCGAAGGGCATGACCCGTTTCGAGGACGAGACCTTCACCATCGACCACGCCGCCATGACCGTCGTTGTCGAAGGGTTGTCAGGCTGGCGCTGCGATGCTTGCGGTGAAGTGGAGTTTGATGCCGATAGCGCGCGGCGCTATGCGGCAGCGGGCGACGACCTGGTACTTCGCGAACGGGCGCGGCAGAGCAAAGAAATCCGGCGCATCCGCCGCAAGCTCGGCTTGAGCCAAATTGCAGCAGCGCGCCTGACCGGCGGCGGGCACAATGCCTTCTCCCGCTACGAACGTGGAGAGGCGACACCGATGCCGGCGGTGATCAATCTGTTCCGGCTCTTGGACAGGCATCCGGAGTTGCTGAAGGATTTGCCTAGATTCAGCCGCGGGTCCAACAAGAACCAGTGAACGCCCTTCGCTTTTTTTCGAAGGGTGGGGGCAGGCTCAGGAGTTCACTACGGAACCGCGAGTGTCGAGATCCGCATTCCCACCCCCTTGTTGCTCACTGCTTGAACGGGTGCGCCACCCGCCACCCACTTCTTGCTCACTGCTTGAAGGGGCGTGCCACCCACCGACGGTGTCCGGCAGTTGGTATATTCGTGTTCTGAACTCAGAACAAAATAGAGTTTTGCTGTTGACTCTTGCTAAGCCGAGCCGACAATCTGTTGGGCATGGATCGGACTCACGCTGTCAGTGGAGGGTACTGCAATGTCCCATGCACCGCATGCCGCACAGGAACAGAGGACGCCGACGAGGTGGAAGGCCGGGTGGGAAGCCGTAACAGCGACAGCTACAGCTGCCCTCGTGCTGACAGGTATGTTCGCGCTGGTCTTCGCCTACCTTCAGATCAACGAGGCACGGGACGAGGCCCGTGTTCAGCATCTCGTTCAGCTTGTGCGCGACTTCGATCAACCTCCCATGGTCGATTATCGAAAGAAGCTGGCTGCCAAACGAATTGACAGCGTGAAGGAACAACTCCGCTCACTGGACGTCGATGATCCCCCTGGGGAGATGTATGACCTGCTGAACTTCTTCGAGGAGGTGGGTATGCTTGCGAAGCGGGGCTACCTAGACAAGAAGGACGTGTGGGACAGCTTCGGCTATTGGATGTTCAACTTGTACGCAGACGCTCGACCTTTAATCGAAGAAGAGCAAAAGAGCGACCCGGCTACATACGTGGACTTGGCCAATTTGATGACGGACATGGTCACGATAGATTCGCAACAACACAGCACTCGCGCCCATCCGAACGCCAAGGATGTGTACGCTTTCTACCAGAATGAGATGGAATCACGTACTGGTCGGGCTCTCCCGACTCACCCAAAGCGGAAGAAGTGATCCCTGGGGGCTGGCCCGCCCTTTCCTTCACAACTACTCTTGAGGTTGCCCCACCCTTGTCGCTCCCGGGTTTGGAGCGACAGGGTGGGGTTGTTCCCGACGGCGCACCATCTGTAAGCTATTGCCCGTGCGCTCTCGCTTGCGCGCCGTCCACTGCGACTCGATTGCCACCGTCCCCTCGCGCCCGGTGGCAATATGAAGAAAGCTGCTCCACTTCCAGTCATCGGGCCGTTTTACCAACTCGCGTTTGACGGGGTTGAAATGTATGTAATGCAGCTTCTCAGCGCGTTTCTTCTCGCTGGAAAAGGGCCAGCCCTGGATACTCTGGTATCACTATGGCACGTGTCCAGAACTACTACGATCGCGTGAAGCACGTTGTCGAACATCTCGCAGACCTGCGCATTCCGAAGTGAACTGCGATTCGGCACCCTAACCGGGGGCCCGCCCGTTTCGTCCGGAGAGCCGGTGGGCAGGTGCCGCACCCTTCCGTCGCTACCAAAGTGTGGGTGGCCCACTTCAGGCCTTTCGAATCGAGGATTTGCTCATCCCCGCGGTCGTTCTTGAGGAACGCAGTATCGGCCTTCATCCACCGCCACATTCCCGGCCAAGCGAAGCGGCGGGCGAGGGCGCCCGCCGCAGCCGCGATTCCGTTTTGTTATAGGGCAGCCCCGGCGAAGGCGCCGAGGCCTACGGAATTCTCGAACGCTTGCGCCCATTCGACACACCCACATCTGCCAAAACCGGGCAGATGTGGGGCACCTTCGACACTCAACTCAAGAGTTGCTCATTTGCCCATCCCCGCCGCGACCGGTTGCGGGAAGGCGTAGTCTGCCACCATCCTCAACGCCGCGGTGCCGCGGACTTCATTATCGAACAGCGGCAGCACGGCGCGCACGTTGTCGAAATCGCGCCAGATTTCCGCCATGTAGTTGTCCTGCATGGCCACGCGGTTGCGCACGAACTCGGGCGAGTCGGCGCGCACCTGGGCCTTGTCGATCAGCATGTTGACGATGACGCCGCCGACGGGAATGCCGAAATCGTGGAACCAGTTGATGAAGCGCTTGATCACCGCGATGGGCAGCGCCTCCGGCAAGGTCATGAAGAAGAACGCGGTCAGCGCCGGGTCGGTCAGCAGGTCGCGGGCGTGGGCGATGCGCTCGCGGAAGCTGAGCAGGTAATCCATCAGCGGGTCGGCTTCCTTCTTCTTGGTGAAAGAGAAGAGATCGCGCAGCGACTGCGCCTCCTCGCGCGACTTCACCATCTTGTTGACCCACAGCGAATACACCTTGCTCATGCCGAGCAGGCGGCGGGCGTTGGCGGTGGGCGCGGTATCGAAGACGTAGGCGTCGTACTCGTTCTTGAACATCAGGTCCACCATGTTCTCGAACATCGCCGACTCCTCGAAGGCCGGGTTCATGGTGGCGCTTTCCACGAACATGTCGGCCTGGGTGGAAATCTCGGCGAACTTCAGGAACCAGCGGATCTTGGTCTTGATGTCCTGCTTGGAACGCTCGATGGTTTCCTTGGTATCAATCTCGTAGGCCCAGAGGTTGGGAACGTTGTTCACCGGCGTGGCCTTGCCGTAGACGTCCTGGTCGAGCAGGCCGCTGAGCGAGTGCACCGGGTTGGTGGAGGCGAGCATGACGCGCTTGCCCTGCGACGCCAGATGGAGCGCCGTCACACCGGCCATGACGGTCTTGCCGACGCCGCCCTTGCCGCCGAAGAAGGAGAACTTCAAGTGCGGGTGGTCGGTCATGAAATCGGTCAATGAAGTCGTGATCTCCGGCATAGCTCAGTGCCTCCCGTTTCCGTTGCCGTACATGATCCCGGCAAGCTTCTCGATCATCTCCAGGCCGGTGACGTCGCGCTCCAGCTCGGGAACGCGGCTGACCACCTGCTTGCCGAAGGTCTTATCGATCTCTTCCAGGTAGCGCCCCTGCATCTTGAGGCGGTTCTGGAGGTAGGGCGGAATGTCCTTGCCCGCCAACTCGGCCGGCAGCACACGGTTGACGACGTAGCCGGCGATGGGCACGTCGAACTTGGCGAACAACCCCGCCGCCTTCTGGGTGTCGAGGATGATCATCTCCTCCGGCACCACCACGAAGAAGAACGCGGTCTTCTCCCGGTCGGTCAAAATGCCCGACGACTGGTTGATGCGGTTCTTGATGTAGAGCAGCTCGTTGAGAACCAGGTCTTCTTCGGTCGTCTTCTGCCGCTTGATGCGCGCCACCATCACTTCGTGCTGACGCATTTCCTCGCGCAGCTTGGTGATGCGGTTGATCCACTCGTCGTAAACCTTGGCCATGGAGAGGTAGTAGAGGGCGTGGCCGAGGGGGACGAGATCGTAGATGTAGTAGTCGTAGTCGCCGCCGACGACGATGTCCACCACGGCGTCGAAGATCGCCGACTCTTCCATCGCCGGTTCGGCCGACGCCGCCTGGATGTAGTGCTCGATCTCTTCCGGCACTTCGGCCAGACCGTACATGTCGAGGATCTTCTTGCGGATCTCGTTCTGGTAATTCTTGATGTGGCTGTCGGCGTCAATCTCCTGGGCGTAGAGGTTGTCCATGATCTTGACCGCGCCCTTGCCAAAGATGTCCTTCTGGAAGATGTCGCTGAGCGAGGCCTGCGGGTCCACGGAGAAGACCAGCACCTTATGTCCCTGCTGCGCCAGCCAGAAGGCGGTGGCGGCGGAGAAGGTGGTTTTGCCCAAGCCTCCCTTGCCGCCGAACATGATGTAGCGCCGTTCCTTGTTAGCTTCGAAAGTTTCGCGGAATGACATGAGTCGATCCTTTTATGAGTTCGTTATGAATGTGAGCCCGTTTTCGGTTGTCGGCCCGCGGTTATCGGTAAGCAAGCCCTGGAGAATCACCGATCACGAAAAAGCGAGAACCGTAAACCGTAAACCGAGAACCGCCTTAAAACATCGCGTCGGAAACGTCCTTCTCCCGCAGCATGCGGCGCTTCCAGGTGGCCACATTGGGCACCACGTAAGGCAGCAGGCGCAGCGAGTAATACGGCGGTAGGATGGGAACGCCAATCAGGTCGCCCATGGTGATCAGGATGAACAGATGCTCCATGCTAGCGCGGGTGCGCATGGCGTAGCGCGACATGTCATGAGCGCTCATCCCGTAGGCGATCTCTTTGATCTTGCTGAACAGGCCCTGTTTTTCGTCCTTCGGTTCGTCTGCCATAAGTCTCCTCAATTGCGGAACTGCGGAAGTGCGGAATTGCGGAATTGAAAAGTGGAATTCGCCGGTGTCCGTCGATTCCGCAATTCCGCAGTTCTGCACTTCGGCAATGCTCACACTCCGTGCAAATGAAACTCTTCTTTGTCCGACAAATCGCGTTCCCGCATGACGCGGCGCTTCCACTTCTCGATCGCGGGCACGACGTAGGGGAGCAGGCGCAGCGAGTACAGCGGCGGCAGCACGGGGACGCCGATCATGTCGCCGAAGGCGATCAGCATGAACGCCGACTCGACCTCGCCGCGCATTTCCAGCGCCTGGCGCTCGAACTCATAGGCGTAAAAGCCATGGATGAACTCGCGGACCTTGCGCCATGCGTCACCCGACACTGCCGTTCCCCCCATGTTCATCCGCCACAGCCTGGCACGTCGCGCTACAATTCTATTCCTTGGCGCTTGGCATGTCGCTCAATCTCGCTCTGTTCATCGTCGTCGTCATCTTCGTGGTCGGCTGGTTCGCCGTGGGCACGCACTACAACGTCCGCCGGGGCGAAGCCGCGCTGCTCTGGCTGCAGCAGGGCCTCCCGCTGATCGGCGGCAAGACCACGCTGCGCTGGCTCGGCTCTTCCATCGTCGAGCTCAAAATGCAGTCGGCGAAAGCGCCGTTCCGCGAGGCCGAGGTCTTGGTGGTGCTCGAACCGCGCGACGTCGCGCCGCTCTGGTGGATCGCCCGGCTGCGCGGCCGGCGCGACCTGCTTGTCTTCCGCGCCACGCTGCAGCAGCGCCCGCGAATCGAACTCGAGGCCCACGATCCGAAATCGTGGACCCTCGGAGCGCCCGGAAAGCCCGAGGGCTGGGAAAGTGTCACCGCTCCCGCGCCGCTCGTTGCGCTTGCTTCCCGGTCCCAGCGCGCCGTTGCCGACGCACTTGCGGCGGCCACGTTGGAGGGCTGCCCGCTGGTGCGGTTCACCGTCCACGCCACCGCACCTCACCTGGAAGCGCAGTGGCGGCTGGATCAACTCCGCAAGCACGAGCCGCGCGAGGTGTTCGAAGCCATGCGCGGCATTGGCTCGCTGCTTTCCTAGTCCGTAGTCGGTAGCCCGTCGTCCGGCCCGGACCACCGACTACTGCCTTTAGTCGTGCGCCGACACCAGCTCGCGCTCGCGCTCGCGGGTGGGAGTGGGCGTGACCGGTTTCAGGTCCAGCTTCCGCCAGGCCTTGAACGCGTCCCAGGCGATCAGGACCGCGGCAATAAATAGCAGTCCCGCCACAATCAGCATCGCAATCGCGCCGAAGCTGTTGATCGGCTGCGCTGCGATCTTCGGATTGGACAGGATGCTGGCGTACAAGTTGTACGCGGTGACCAGGATCGCCGCCATGGTGGTGACGTACATGAAGAGCATCGGCCAGAAGGCGTAGCGCGGACTGCGTCCGATGGACTTCAACCACAGGCTGACGATCAGCAGGCTCAGCGCCGCCATCAACTGGTTGGATGCGCCGAACAACTGCCAGAGGTAAATCCAGGTGCCGCTGAGTACAAGTGTGAGCGCCAGACCCATGGAGACGATGGCGGAGATATGCGGGTTCTTGAACCCAGCCCAGGTATCGCCCAGCCACTCGCCCAAGGTGACGCGCATGACGCGGAAGACCAGTTGCACCATGGTGAGCACGATGACCACGAACACGCCGAAGCCCAGCGCGGTGCCGTAAGTCTGCGGGATGGCGCCGAAGGTCACGATGCCGAGCAGCTTGCCAACGCCCGCCGCGAAGGCTCCCGCACCCGCGCCGCCGGCGATGGAAACCGCCACCAGCGAGAGCAGGGCTAGAGCATTCTCGGAGAACATGCCGCCGCCGCCGACCGGCAGCGCGTCGGTTTCATATTCCAACTGGCGCGCCGTGCCGATGGAGCCCACCAGGGCGTGCCAGCCCGAGATGGCGCCGCAAGCGATGGTCACGAACAGCATCGGCCAGATCGGCTGAATGGCGGGCAGCGCCTGTAGGATGTTGCCGGCCGCGTCCTTGGCTTGGGTCATCGGCATCCAGGTGGAGAACACCTTGGTCTGGAAGGTGACCGCCTTGATCATCTCGGGATTGCCGAACAGCGCGCGCACGCCGCCGACCAGCGCGCCCAGCGCCGACAGTCCGATGGTCAGGAATGTCACCCAGAAGCCGATATAGTTGGTCGGCTGGGCAAATCGCCAGATCGGCAGCACCGTCCCCAGATAAGAGAACACGAACACCATCAGGCACCAGAAGACGAACGAGGGCATCATCTTGATGGAGCCGGACTTGTCCACGTACTTGGGAACGATCTTGCCGTCGGCAGTGATGACGGTGGTGGCCAGGCGCGGGTCGGCCTTGGTCGGGTCCACTACCGTGTACATCGGTTCGCCGCCGGTGATCCGGTTCAGCCCGTTGCCAATCTTCTCGACGACGGAATTCACCGGGCCGCCGAACACAATGGTGGACGCCGGCTTGCCGTCAGGGGCTGTGCCCTTCGCCACACTGATGCCCTTGGCGCCCAGCGCCATGCCGCCCAGCGTGAGCGCCACGGCGATGAAGGTCACCAGGATCAGATCCATCTTCCACTTATAGAGCATTTGCCCCATCATCAGGCCCATGATGGCGAGCATGAAGATGCCGAACGGGACATCCGCGCGCGGATCGAAAATGCCGGCCATGATGCCGACGAATGCGCCCGCGAGCAGCAACAGATAGAAGAAGATGAAGACGAATAGGATGATGCGGGCGCGCGGCGAGATCAGCCGGTGGGCAATGGCCGACAGCGAATTGCCGTCGTTGCGCACGGCCACCACGATCGCCGAGTAGTCGCTCGCCCAGCCCAGGAAGGAGACACCCAGGGTCAGCCACAGCAGTGCGGGCATCCAGCCCCACAGCGTGGCCGCGGCAATCGGTCCGACGATCGGACCCGCGGCCGCGATGGATTTGAAGTGATACCCATACAGCACGTTGCGGCTGGTGGGCATGAAGTCCACGCCGTCCATGTACATGCGCGCCGGCGTTGCCTTCTTGTCATCGGGACGGATGACTTCGGCATCGATGCGCCGGGCGTAACGGGTGTAGGCGAGCCAGATCATCACCGCGCCCAGAACCGCCACTACGGGCGCGGACATGGGCGTCTTGGTTACCGCGAATCCGCCTGCCACCAGAACGGGAATTAGGACTAGGGCGAGGATCGTGAGCCGGATCTTCATCGGAACCTCCGTGTCACCAACAGAACTGCGCGCGACACGCGAAAGCCCGCATTCCCGAAATGGGAAGAGGATAGGCGGGGTGCTAGCCGGCGCTCCGTGCTGACGCTATGTCATTGATTTCCGGAAAACGGTGATGCAACGCACAGCCCTGTGTGAGCTTGATCCTAACTCCCGGCGGATTACTCGTAGCGGAGAGCTTCGATGGGGTCGAGTTTGGAGGCTTTGCGCGCGGGATAGAAGCCGAAGAATACGCCCACGCCGACCGCGAACAAGGCGGCGATGACGATCGCCTGCGGCGGGATTTCCATCGGCCAGCGCAGCGCGCGTCCCACCAGGTAGGAGGCGGCGACGCCGAAAGCGACGCCGATCAGGCCGCCGAACAGGCTGAGCATCACGGCCTCGCCGAGAAACTGCTTGGCGACGTCGCTGTCGGTTGCGCCGATCGACATGCGCACGCCGATTTCGCGCGTGCGCTCGGTCACCGAGACCAGCATCACGTTCATGATGCCGATGCCGCCCACCAGCAACGAGACCGAGGCGATCGAGATCAGCAGCAACGAGAAGGTGCGGCGGGCTTCCAGTTGCGCGTTGATGAATTCGTCGGGGCGGCGGATGTTGAAGTCGTCGTCCTGGCCGGGGCGGATGTGGTGACGCTCGCGCAGCAGCGCGGAAATCTGCTGGATGGCGGGATTGATGGCGTCCGGCGAAACCGCCGAGCACACGATGTCGTCCAGCCAACTGTTGCCCTTAATTTTTTTCTGCGCCGTCGTGTACGGCATGATGATGGTGTCGTCCTGGTCCTGGCCGAAGCCGGTTTGCCCGCGCGGCACCAGCACGCCCATCACCTGGCAGGGCAGGTTCTTCACGCGGATGACTTTGCCGATGGGGTCCTCGACGTCGAACAGTTCCTGGCGCACGGTCTCGCCGATGACGCAAACATCGGCCGCGCGGTCCACGTCGGACTGGGTGAACGGCGAGCCCATGGACAGCGACCAGCGCTTGATCTGGAACCACTCCGGGGCCACGCCGCGATAGCCGGTGCTCCAGTTCTTATTGCCGTAGACGATCTGGGTGCGTGAATCCACGTTAGCCGAGGCCAGCTTGACCAGCGGCACCTGTTTGCGAATGGCCTCGACGTCGCTCTGCATCAGCGTCTTGGTGCCGTGACTGCCGGTGCGGATGCCGCTGGGAGCGCGCGATCCCGCCTCGATCCACACGAAGTTGTCGCCCAGATTATTGAGCTGTTCCTGGACCTGCGCCGAGCCGGCCTGCCCGATGGCGACCACGCAGATGACCGCGCCAATGCCGATGGTGATGCCAAGAACGGTCAGAGTGCTGCGCATCTTGTTACGGAAGAGCGCGCGCAGGGCCTCGCGAATGATGGCGCGGGGAGACATTTACAAGCTGATTTTACGCCAGTTGCCAGCGCGAGGACTTTGAGAGTTCAGGATTGCGATCGCACGGGGAGTTCGAGTCTCCTCGCGGGTAACACTTGCGGCATTCACGAAACTACCGAAGCTCCCAGCAGCAGGCCTCTTTTGGGAAGATCAAGATCGTAACGTTCGCAGATCGCCTGCACCATGGCATGGTTGATGTCACCCGCCCCTCCAGAACAATATAGTTCTTCGAGTTGCCGCAGGCGCGAGGCGAGGTGGTGGTCGCCGAAAACGTTTTCGACCCAGCGCGAAAAGTCGCCGCGGCGCAGGTGTCCGTGGAGTTCGGTAGCGGGTGTTGCAGCAACGACATCGACGAATTCCCGCAGGCTGCGGGCCTGCTGGCCCGAAGAGCCTCTACTTGACACGAACACAAATGCCTGGCCTCTCAGTATGGGTACGTCGAGATATTTCTCCCGATGTCTAACGTGCGAGGTCAGCCGCGGCGCAAGCCGGAACCGGCGGAGCCCGCACTCCGCTCCCTCCCCGCCGGTCAGCACCGCGGCTTCCCCGAGGTGCAGTTGTCCCAGGGTGACGCCCCACTCCTCTTCACGATCCTTGACACGGCAAAGCGCGGCCAGGGTCTTCACCTCATTGGGGTCCGTCGTAAGCGTCACGAGGATGGTCTCCGTGGCGTCCAACACGCGTCGATCCAGCCGGCCCACTTTGTACGTCACAAGGATATATCCGGCCAATTCGAGGTCGAGGAGGTCCGCTGCCTCTGGACCCTGAAGGAAGTAATGCGCTTCGTCGACCACGATGCGATGAGGCAGGCCGGTGCGGCGGCGGACGAGCGCCAAGGCGGGGAGAAGCGATTGCATGTACTCGGATTTTTCCGCGTGCGTGAGCCGCGAAAGATCGATCACAACGCTCATGTCCGGGTGCCGCAACGCGCGGAGCAGTTCGTGGGAACGCGGTGGCGGACTGTCGCCGCCCAGCACCGTCACACCGGGGAGCACCTCAAGCCCCGTATAATCGCCCTCGGGGTCGATGACGCACACACAGTAGCGGTAAAAAGCGAGCTGCTCACAGAGCAGACCGGTGACCCAGGACTTGCCCGATTTCGGGTCCCCGGCGATCAGTAGATTGCGCCCGCGGAAGGACAGCTCCATGGGCCAGCCTTCGCAATCGTGTCCCAGCAACAGGCGGCGGCGGCCAACGCGTGAAGGCAAAAGGCTGCGAGAATGAACCAAGCGCCGGATGTAGGACGCCACGTCGGGCGGCCCCGAGCCGTGCACGACTTCATCGGCCGCCGCCTTGAGCGCCTGACTGCCCCATTCCACGGCCGCGCCGATCTCGCACATCTCGAGCATGCGGTGATCGTTTTCCGCATCGCCAATGGCAATCGCATTGTGGGACGAAAGTCGCAGGTCAAAGAGGGCCACGCGCAGTCCGGTGGCTTTGCTGACACCGTCGGGCAAGACCATCAGCCGGTCGCGATTGAACACGGGGACCAGCGAGAGCCGCATCTCGCGGAGGACAGACAATACCTCGTACGCCGCCGAAGCGGGAGCTTCCACGACGCACTCGCCCACACTGATTGGAATTCCGCGCTGGCGGAGTGCGTCGACGAAGGCGGACGGCGGAGACGCGGCCAGGACGCTGGAGTAACCCGAGCCCGGAAATGCCAGGACAGCGCCGTTCTCGGCGACGATGGCGTCGACGAAACCGAGATCGCCGGCCTCGCGCCGCAGGTCGCGCAATATCTTTCCGGTCGCCAAGACCACGACAACGCCCGCCGCGCGCGCCTCGGCAATGGCCGAGCGCACATCTGGATCCAGCACCCCGTCGACGGCGATGGTGCCATCGTAGTCCAAGACCAGCACGCCGAACTTCACACTCACGTTCTCCGCTTCCGGCCGACTTGATCGGCGATGTGTGCGACATAGTACGCTAGAAAAAGAGAGCGGCAACCAAGAAATACTCGGCTTGCTGTCCTGAAACAGCCGGCTCAGTGTGCCCAGTTTTGTGCCCACCACCAGACCCGACTGAGATGCCCGCTCTCCGCTGTCCCGGTCCGGCGGCTGTGTTCGCAGTGCCTTCGCCATAAGCACGGACTAGTAGAAAAACTGCGGATCGCGCCGGCCTAGTTCCTCTTCGTGCCAGCACCAAAGTACCCTTCCGCCTCTTCCCTCCGCGTACTAAAGTCAGCTCAGGCTCGGACGCCCTACCAAAATGCCAGTGAAGCGAATCATACGGAGGCTTTCTGCCTTGCGCAGGTCGCAGGCTAACCGCATCAAGGCTGTCATCTTTCCGCCTCGTCAGCATCCACGGGTATACCTGACCACCGATGTCAGAGTGGAGGGGCACGACCTTACCTTCACCGCTCGCAGCGTGCAGTTGGGAACAAGCGGCATGTCTTTGGAGCACGCAGGCCAGCTTGCGATGGCATACCCGGTACTGCTGACGTTCGCTTTGCCGTCAGGCTGTCCGGTTAGAGTTGGCGCGGTGGTATGGTGGAAGACAAAAGAACTGGTGGGCCTTCGCTTTGACCCCCGAGACCACAACCGCTATATCCAAGAATGGGTACAGAGATCGGCAGTCGCCAAGAGTGAAGACGCAGCGACGGTCGATGCCGGGGATGTTGATTCACAAATAGGTCACTCAAACTACGCGTAACCAGAGCCGCTTGTTTAGCAGCGGCGGGTGGCACGGGGAGCAATGGGTCAGGATGATTCTGCGCCCGGATCGGGGCAATTGATGTGACTGGTGGGCAGTGTTTGCCCATTGAATCAGTGCCGCTCTGATACAGAAATCTCTCAACCGACTTTCGCATCAGCTATGCGAATAATCAATCTCTTGCCGAGGGCTCGGGCAGCGCGGGTAATCGTGTCCAACGAGACGGCAACATTCCGCGGATCAAGCAAACGATCAAGCTGAGAGCGGCTGGTGTGGAGCTCCTTGGCGAGGGCCTGTTTTGTCTTTTTCTTTTTCCGCATGGCTTCGGCGAGCTGCCATGAGATCACGCGCTTGACCGCAACTGCCTCGACTTCCTCTCGGAGGCCTTCTTCCTCCAGAAAACTGTCAAAAGTCGAACCCGTGTGCTCGACCACTCCGTTCTTTTTCTTTGTTTTCATTGCGACCTCTCATGCTTCCTTTTGTTCCTGCGCGCCAGCTCCAAATCTTCGTCGGGCGTTTTCTGGGTCTTCTTGATGAAGCCGTGTAAGAGCACCATTCGTCGGTTCTTGTCAAAATAGAAGAGCACCCGCGCGATTCGGTTTTGCGCCAGGTCAGACCGCACCTCGTAAATGCCACTGCCTACAGAACGGCATACCGGCATTCCCAGTGGCCAGCCAAACTCGACGGTTTTGATGTCTTCGCCGATCCGCTTGCGGTCCTCACGGGAAGGGAGACCCTTCAGCCATTCCCGAACCGGCTCCCCACCGGCCTCCGTCCGATAAAAGACGGCCTGCACCCGTTTTTCTTGTTTGAGGTCCGCCACCGCTGCTCTCTCATCGGACGGGGACTGCTTGCGCTAGTCCGCCACAAGCTATTGTACCATATACGGTACAGAAAGAGCCCACCAAATCTCTAGGGAGGGTCTGATCAACTCCGGTTCTTGAAGGGGACGGCCTTCAGGCCGCCCGTAAATGCCGCAGAAATAGCACGGCTTTAGCCGCTGAAGGACTGACGACGTACTTGATCAGAGTTTCCTTAGGCTTCAGGCTTCAGGCGCAAGGCTGCAACAAACGAATCTCCCGCAATAAGCTATGATGGATATGGCCACAAGGGGCCGCAATCATGCCTGAATGGATGTGGTTTGTTGTTGTCGTGGCAGCTTGGGTGGTGGTGACGCAGTGGCTCTTGCCTAAGCTGGGAATTCCGACCTGAAGAAGCGCCGCCTGCTCCGTCGAGGATCGACGGAAAAAAAGTCCGGAGTCGCAAGTCCCGAGTACCGAGTCACGACAATAGTTTGCTCCTACGGTTTCTGCGAACTCTCGCCGTGCTTGCGGCTCTCTTGTCCTCACTGACACTCAAACCCAGGACTGCCGCCCTGGGCTAAAGCGGACGTCCCTGCGGGACTATCTTTCGGCGGCTAAGATTTCGGTGAGGGCTGAGCGCGGGGTGCGCGAGACGGGCGGCTGGTCAAAGGCGAAGACGCGCCGGGCATTAAGGCGGAGAAAATGTTCCCTGGTTTCGGGCAGCATAGGCAGGGAATCGGCAGCGCGCAGGGCATCAGACCAATCCATTCCGTTGCTGCCCCACATACATC
>JAIQFM010000222.1 GCA_020073285.1 Terriglobia bacterium
GGGACAATGCGGAACGTCGGCACGTCATCCAAAAACACCGCGCTGGCCTCGCCCTTGCGCCGCAGGCATAGCTCGAATTCAGAATCGGCTTCGGTGAACATGCCGGCGTCCAGGTAGGCGCGGCCGAGATCATAGTGACCTAACCAGGTGTCAGTAATCTTCTGCGCCGCCTGGAGCAGTTGGATCGCCAGGCGCGGATCCTTGCGCTTGAGGCTGGTTTCGCCCTCCAGAAGCTTGCCGTAGATTTGCGGTTCCGGTTCCACGCGCGAGGCAAGCTGCGCAGCCAGTTGCGACGCCTTCGCCAGTTGTCCGGTTTCCAGATATACCTGCCCCGCCGAGTACAAGACGCTCTCTTCCTTGACCAGCGCGACCGCCTTGTCAGCCGCCGCCTGCGCCGCTGCGGCGCGTCCCGCCAGCAGGTGCGCCTGAGCCAGGACGATGTACTTGATCGCGGTGCCGTCTTTGTCCTGGTTGGCCGAGTCGGCAGCGATGCCCTTTTCCAATAGCGGAATGGCGTCTTCCGCGCGCCCATGGAACAGCGCTATATCGGCGCGTCCCAGGGACGCCATGGAGGCGCCCCGCGCGTTCAAGCCCTCCAGCTTCTGGTATGTCTGGTCCGCGTTCGCCACCTGGCCCGACCCCATTTGTGCCATGGCAAGCGAGTTATAGGCCAGCGTGAAGGATGGATTCTGCTCGATCACCGCTTGCGCCTCGTGAGCGCCGGTGGCGAAGTCGCCGGCATAGACCGCGTACAGCGCCAGGTTGTCGCGTTGCAGCAGGTTCTTCGGCGAGACCTCTACCGAGTGCCGGCCCTCCTGCATCGCTTTCTGCATGTCCCGCATGTAGAAGTAGGCGAGGGCGAGATTGCCGTAGGCCGAAGCGTCGGCCGGATACTGCTTCACCAAGGCGCTGTATTCCTCGATGGCCTTTTGCGGCTCGCGCACCGTCAGGTAATACCCGCCACGGGTGCGGTACTTTTCGCGGTCGCTCATGCGGCCGACCAGGGCCATGGCCGACTGATAGTATTTTTCCGCCTCGCTGCGCCGCCCGGTGTTGATGGCGGCGGCCGCCAGCCCCGCGTACGCGCGCCCCATGTTGGGATCGAGTTCGATCGCCCTCTTATAGTGCTGTGCTGCCTCCCCCCAGTTGCCTGCCCATTGCAGGTCCTGCGCCAGCGCGTATTCGTGCGCCGCTTCCAGCGAACTGGAAGTGAAGGTTTCGGCCTGTACCTTCTGAACCGATTCCGGCGTAGTGTCGCCGAGCGACTTGCGGACCGCCGCCGCCAGCCCACCCACCGCCTTCAGAACCGCGTCCTTGTTCCTCACTTGGGCTTCCTGCGAGGAAATCACCTTGCCGGTGACCCCATCCTCCGCCTGCGAACGCAGCTTGTATCCGCCGCCCTCGGCCGCGATCGAGCCGGTGATGATCACGCTGACGCCTTCGCGCACGGCGATCAGGCGCGCCACCGGTTCATCCACCGCGGTCGTGCCCGGCTTCAGTTGGGCGGCGATCTTGTGCGCCTGCGCGCGGTTGAAGGAACTGATGAACGAAGCTCCTTCCAGCGCCAGGCCAAACGCCGGTTCCAGCGTGCCGTCGAATACGCCGTCCGAGGTCTTGTTCTCGAAGTCCGCCACCAGCACCGACACGGGCGCATGCGCCACCGCCGTACCCGTGCCGTGTCCGCGGGTGAAGAACCATCCCAGAGCCGCCGCGATGACCAACACGGCCACCGCAGCGGAGGCGGCGATCCCCACCATTTTGCGCTTGGGTTTTACTTCGGCAACCACGACCGACGAACGGCCCGTGCTCCGCCCCTGGAACGCCGCCAGGTCGTCGAGGATTTGCTGTGCCGCCTGGTAGCGCTCGGACGGATCGCGCTCCAGGCACTTGCCGACGATCGAACTGAGCGCGTGGGGCACGGTGCGCTCGACCTCGGCCACCGGCACCGCCCGCTCTTGCGTCCGTTTCAGCAGGCTTGCCAGCGCGCTGTCCGCCTTGAAGGGCACGTTGCCGGAGAGCAGCTCGTAAAAGATGAGGCCAACGGTATAAAGGTCGGATCGTACGTCAACCGGCTTGGCCTGCGCCTGTTCCGGCGACATGTATTCCATGGTGCCGATCATCATTCCGCTCTGCGTCATGCCGTCGCTTTCGAGCGTGCGCGCCAGGCCGAAATCCATCACCACGACGCGCCCCTGCGGATCGCGCATGATGTTGCCGGGTTTGAGATCGCGGTGGATGACGCCTTCGGCATGCGCCGCCTGCAAGCCGGCTAGCATCTGCTCGGTGATCGCGATCGCCTCGCCGACCGGGAACTTGCCTTGTTTGCGCAGCAGCGAGCGCAAGTCCTCGCCTTCGACGTACTCCATGGTGATGAACTTGACGCCCTCGGCCTCGCCCAGGTCGTAGATGCGGACGACATTGCGGTGGGTAACTTGGCGCGACAGCACTAACTCCTGCTTGAAGCGCTGCAGGATGGCGGGATTGCCGGCCAGCTCGGGCCGGATCAGCTTGAGCGCGATGAGGCGGTCTACCTCGACGTCCTTGGCCTTGTACACCGCGCCCATGCCGCCTTCGCCCAGCAGTTCCAGGATCTGGTAGCGGCCCCCGAGCGCCGTTCCCGGCGACAGCGCGGGCGCAGGTGCGGCGAACTGCCCGCTGAACGTCTTGTCCTGTCCGAAACCGGCGCTGGTCGCCTGGGCACGGGCCCCTTTGCTTTTCTGATCTGCCATGATCAACCGCCCGCGCGCGCGCGAGCCATCTTCCCGGCCAGAGGACTTCGAGTATACAAAAGGAAACGGTCGCCCAAGTCGATTTGATCGCGAATTTCATTGTCGCTACGATGACCGCAATACGCGTAGCATCAAGGCCATCCAGTTGGACCTCCAACTCGCAGCTTTTCGTGACCTGGCGCTCCGAATGCCTTCGACACGCCCTGGGATCCAGGACCCCCAAAGCGTCGCAGGTTTTTTGACTATTGAGAATCGCAGATTATAGTGACGCCGCCGTTGACGCCTTGCGATGGGCTTAACCCCAATGGATTGTCATTCCGAGCGCCGCCTTTTGGCGCCAGGAATCCGCTGTTTCTCAAACTCAACCAAAAGCGGATTCCTCGCTTCGCTCGGAATGACAATCCACTTGGGCGTCGCAATGTTCTGCGAACCTCAATGGCTTTTCTGAATCTCGACTGGCAGGTGCCGGGGTGGAACGCTGGAGTTTGGGGGAACTGACCGGCTTCTTCTCCAAGGACGGGGACGCGGCGTGTTCCAGCCGCTCCGCATCGTCGTGGATCGGGTACTAGAACATTCCAAACATTTCCGACAACGTTCGTTCGATCGGGTACGGGCGAATAATCGCGTTCACGGCACTCATTTCGCAGCCCTCTTATTCATGGGGTGAACTGCATCAAGTTCCAGGTTCAGTTCCAGAACGTTGACGCGCGCCTCGCCAAGGAACCCGGCCTGCCGGCCTGCCGTGTGTTTTGCGACGAACCGCTGGAGTTGGTCTTCCGTGATGCCGCGCTCCCGAGCCACGCGCGGCACCTGAAAATCAGCGGCGGCGGGCGTGATCTCGGGATCCAGACCCGATGCGGACGTCGTGACCAGGTCCACGGGCACAGGCTTGCCGGGGTTCTCCGCCTGCAAGGATTCAGCACTCTGCCGGACGCGGTCGATGAGCGCTTTGTTGGTGGGGCCGAGATTGGAGCCTGCGGAGTTGGCGGCGTCGTAGCCATTGGTTCCGGCCGCCGAGAGCCGCGAATGAAAATAACCTGGCCCGGTGAACGGTTGGCCGATGATCCTGGAGCCGACGGTCTTGCCGTCGCGTTGAATCAGTTGGCCGCTGGCCTTGTCCGGGAAGATGACGCGGGCGATAACGGTCACGACCAGAGGGTAGACGATGCCGAGCAGAACGGTGGTGGCGACGGTCATCAGAACAGCGGTGATTAAGTTCTTCTTCATGACTATTTCCTATGCAAGACGGACGCTGGTGATCAGCATGTCAATCAGCTTGATCCCGATGAACGGAACAATGATGCCGCCCGCGCCGTAGATCCAGAGATTGCGCCGCAACAGCGCCGCCGCGGCCATGGGGCGGTATTTCACGCCTCGCAGCGCCAGCGGAATCAGCGCGATGATGATCAGCGCGTTGAAGATGACGGCCGAAAGCACCGCCGACTGCGATGTTTTCAGGTGCATGATGTTGAGTGCGTTCAGCACCGGGAACGTGCCGGCAAACATCGCCGGAATAATGGCGAAGTACTTGGCCACGTCGTTGGCGATGGAAAACGTGGTCAGCGCGCCGCGGGTCATCAGCAGTTGCTTGCCGATCTCCACGACCTCGATCAGCTTGGTGGGATTGGAGTCCAGGTCCACCATATTGCCGGCCTCTTTAGCGGCCTGCGTGCCGGTGTTCATGGCTACGCCCACATCGGCCTGGGCCAGCGCCGGCGCGTCGTTGGTGCCGTCGCCGGTCATCGCCACCAGCTTGCCGCCGGCCTGCTCGCGCTTGATCAGGTCCATCTTGTCCTTGGGAGTGGCTTGCGCCAGGAAGTCGTCGACTCCCGCTTCTCGCGCGATGGCGGCGGCGGTGAGAGGATTGTCGCCGGTGATCATGATGGTGCGAATGCCGATGGCGCGAAGCTGGTCGAAGCGCTCTTTCATCCCGCCCTTCACGATGTCCTTCAGTTCGATCACTCCCAGCGGTCCGCGGCTCCTCTCGGCAACCACCAGTGGCGTACCTCCGGAGCGCGCAATCTGTTCCACGCTGGCCTGGATCTGATTCGGGAAGTCGCGCCCACTCTGCTTGACATAGTTGGTGATCGCGTCCACCGCGCCTTTGCGGATTTCGAAGCCATTCATGTTTACGCCCGACATGCGCGTCTGCGCCGAGAACGGCACGAACTGAGCTTCGTGCGATTTCAGCTCGCGTCCGCGGAGTCCGTACTGTTCCTTTGCGAGGACAACGATCGAGCGACCTTCCGGAGTCTCGTCGGCGAGCGACGAAAGCTGGGCGGCATCCGCCAGTTCCTGTTCGGTCACACCGGGAGCGGGAATGAAGCGCGACGCCTGGCGGTTGCCCAGCGTGATCGTGCCCGTCTTGTCCAGTAGAAGCGTATTGACGTCGCCGGCGGCTTCCACGGCACGCCCGGACATGGCCAGCACGTTGTGCTGAATCAGCCGGTCCATGCCGGCAATGCCAATCGCGGACAGGAGGCCGCCGATGGTGGTCGGAATCAGGCACACCAGCAGCGAGACCAGCACAAACACGGTCTGCGGCGAGCCGGAGTAAATCGCGAACGGCTGCAGGGTGACGACCGCCAGCAGGAAGATGATGGTCAAGCCGGCCAGCAGAATGTTCAGCGCAATCTCGTTGGGAGTTTTCTGCCGCTCGGCGCCTTCCACCAGCGCGATCATGCGATCGAGGAAGGTCTCACCCGGGTTGGAGGTAATCCTGACTTTGATTTCGTCCGACAGGACACGCGTGCCGCCGGTAACGGCCGAGCGATCGCCGCCCGCCTCGCGGATCACGGGCGCAGACTCACCGGTAATGGCCGATTCGTCAACCGAAGCCACGCCCTCGATAATTTCCCCGTCAGAGGGGACGAACTCGCTGGCAGCAACCAGGACGAGGTCCCCGGCGCGCAGCTTGGAACTGGGCACCTTTTCCGTCTGCCCGCTGGCGAGCAACCGGTTGGCGACCGTTTCCGCCCTGGCCTTGCGCAGCGTGTCGGCCTGCGCCTTGCCGCGACCCTCCGCCATCGCTTCCGCGAAATTGGCAAATAGGACGGTGAACCACAACCAGAGCGTGATCTGCAGATTGAACTTGAAGGCCGTGCCACCACGGAACAGCAGCAC
>JAIQFM010000034.1 GCA_020073285.1 Terriglobia bacterium
GCCAGTTCGCGCTCCGAAGGGAGCTTGTCGCCGGGCTTGAGCTCCTGGAGGATGAACTGCTCGAGCTTGCGCGCGACCTGGTCGTAGACCTTGTCTTTGCGGACAATCTCGAAGGTGGGTTTGGGCGTGCTAGCCAAAAGTAGAATCCGAAGTGGTCTGATAACCCGACCACCCTGCCAATTCTAGGCATGCAGGAAAGTTAAGCAGTGACGAGAGTCACCATTGCATGTGACGGGTGCCGGGATGGGAAGGGACTGGGGGCTGTGTCAGTCATGCGCCAGCTTTACGCGGCGCTCTCCTTTGCCGGCGTTAATGGTGCGCAGAACGGACGCGATGTCGTTGGCCACCAGGTAACGGGAGGTCTTGACGCCGCGCTGGCCGAAAGCGAGAAAGCGCAACTCGTCGCGGGCGGTCACCGAGGGCGGCACCAGTTCGCGGGCGGCGGTGCGCAGGTGCTGTTCGGAAATCGGCAGGCGTGCCTTGCGGGCGCGGCGCGCCGCTTCATCCACCACCATTTTCAGATCACTGGCCGAGTAGCCGGGCAATGTATCGGCAAACGACACAATATCGATGTCGGCACACTGCCGCCGTCCGTAAAGATGGAAACTCAACATGGCGGCGCGGGCGGTGGCGTCGGGCGCGGGGACGTAGATGAGCTTGTCGAGGCGGCCGGTGCGGATCACCGCCGAATCGATTTTCCACGGCTCGTTGGTGGCGGCAATGAGCACGATCCGCCGCGCAGCGCACGACTCGAGCTGCTTGAGAAACTCGCTGACCTCTTCCGAGGTGTGATGCTGATGGGCGCCCAGCGCTCTGCGCGCCGGCACCATGGCTTCGAACTCATCCACAAACAGGAGGGCAGGCGCGTGGTCGGCGGCGGTGTCGAAAGTCTCGCGGATCTTCAGAGTAGTGTCGTGAATGAAGGTGCTACCAATCTCGGAGGGGAAGACTTCCTTGAAAAAGTAGTTCAGTTCCTCGGCGAGTTGGCGGGCGATATAGGTCTTGCCGCAACCCGGCGGCCCAAACAGCAGAATGCCATTGGGGATGGTGAGGCCGTACTCCTTCAGCTCTTCCGGTTCGCGCAGCGCGGAAACCACTTCGTCGTAAAGCAGCGCCTTAAGCTCGTCCATGCCCGCCACTTTGGCGAGACCCCGCTCGGTGGGATTGGGGACGACGTCGATCTTGGCGGCCGGCTGATCCTGGGGCTTGGGTTCGGCAGCGGAAGTGGCGGCGCGACTCACATCAGCCAAAGGCGGGCCGATGTGGGGCACCTTGGCTTCAGGCGCGGGCTCGGCGGCAGGAGCGACGCGGACCGGCGCGGCGGGAGGGTCGTCTGGCGTTTCGCCGTGCGCCGACGCCCAGCGCTGGACCCAGATGGGCATCGGGCCCATGATCTCTTCGGCGCAAAGGTTGCAAAACGCATCGTTGGGCGGCTCGCATTCCCACTCCTCGTGGCGGAAGGGCATGCCACACTTGGAGCAGGTGTGCTCGTGAACGGAGGCGCCGTCATGGGAAAGTTCGCCAGGGATGCCACTGGTCATCAAGACATCGGGATTGACGCTGGCCACGGGAAACTTCAGGCGGGTGTAGGCCTGCTCGATACGGATGCGATCGCGCTCGGAGAGCACGCCGTTGATGAGCGCGGCAAATTTTTCCGCCGCCGCCCGCGGAATGAATCCCCAGGCTTCCTGGAGAAGGGGATGGACGGCGTCACCAAGAAGCGATTTGAGCGATGCCGACCACGGCTCGAACAGCCGCTCGCCCGACTCGTAGTGAAATCCGCCGATCTCGACCAGGTCGGGGAGCCAGGAATAATCGGCGACAGCGCGGCGGTGCAGCCGATGTTTGACCGCCTCCAGCGCGCGCTCGTAGCGGTCGCGGGTGAAGAAGATGTTGACGGAACCGGCCGGCACAGCAGGTCCGGAGTGCGTAGTCCGAGCCATGGCCCTCTTTTATGGCATACCGCCGAAATCTTGTCTGTGACGCGTGATTCTATGCCCTGCGGCATATCTCGTCGCTACCAATGGCCTTCAGTCGCGGGATGCAGCAGCGCCGCCATGGGATTGGCGGGGCCGCAGCCCTTGCCGATCGCGAGCCCGTTGCGGATCGCGGTGGTAATGAATTCTTTCGCCGCCGCAACGCTTTCCTTCACGCTGCGCCCGTGCGCCAAGTTGGCGGCAATCGCCGAGGCGAAGATGCACCCCGTGCCATGGGTGTGCTTGCTATGGAAGCGGTCGGCGCGGAATTCGGTGAACTCGCGCCCGTCATAGAGCACGTCGGCGGCGACTCCCGCCAGATGCCCGCCTTTAATCACCACGTTTTCCGGTCCCAGGTCGCGGATGGCGCGCGCCGCTTCCTTCATGCCTGCCAGATCGTGAATCTCGCGACCGACCATCGCGCCGGCCTCATGGAGGTTGGGTGTAACGACGGTTGCCAGGGGCAGCATTTTCGATTTCAACGCGGCTACCGCTTCTGCTTTGAGCAAGTGCGCGCCACTCTTGGCGATCATGACCGGGTCCACGACCACGCGCGGCAGTTTGTGGTGCGCAATGGCGGCGGCGACGGCCTCAATGATGGGAACGTCGGCCAACATGCCGGTTTTGACCGCGTCGCAGCCGACATCGTTGACGCAGGCGTCAATCTGCAGGGTGACGAACTCCGGCGAGACCTCGAGGATCCCGAGCACATCGCTGGTGTTCTGCGCGGTGAGCGCGGTGATGGCGGTCATGCCGAAGGCGCCCAGCGCGGACACGGTTTTCAAGTCGGCCTGGATTCCCGCACCGCCGCTGGAATCGGAGCCCGCGATGATCAGGACGCGCGGAATGCTTACACGGGCCATTGCTCTTGTTTCCATGACATCTCCCAAAACTGGAACTCATAGCGGCTGCTGGTCAGGAAAACTGCTTCCAACTTTTCCAAATGACGCTCGGGCAAGCCGGTCGCCACCTCGTCCATCAGTTCGCGGCACCAGCGCGCCAGGTCGGCGAACTCGTGCGACGAATACATCGCGATCCACTTTACGTAGCGTTGGTCGGCAGGAGCGGGCAACTTGGCCAGTCGCAGCCCGATCTCGCTGAAGGCCCACATGCAGGGCAGCAGGGCCGCAACCAACTCCGCGTAATCGCCGGTGGCCGCCACGCGCAACAGGAAATCGGCGTAGGCGCGCGTGGTGGGCGCAGGGGCCTCGCGTTCCAAATCAGCGGTGCTGATGTCGAACTCGGCGGCGTAGGCGCGGTGCAGGCTCATCTCGGTATTCACCGTTTCGTTGAGCAGCGCGGCGAATTTCGCGATCGCGTTCAGGCCGGGAGTGCGCGCCGCGGCCAGCGCCAGTACGCGCGCATACTCGATCAGAAAAACGTAGTCCTGCCGCACCCAGAACTTGAAGCGCTCCAGGTCGAGCGTGCCGTCGCCGATGCCGCGCACGAACGGGTGCTGGTGCTGCGCTTCCCAGATGGACGCGACTTTTCGCCGCAGGCGCTCTGTGAATCGCTCCGCCATATCCTGCCAGACTTGTACCACTCCGGAAGTGCGGTCGCAATGATGTGTGCGCCGTGAAAGGCTCTCCAGCACCAAGGCGGGAATAGAATGATCGGCGTTGAGCAATTAGCAGTGAGCCGTTGGCGGTCAGCCGTGCGGCGACAGTGCGTAGGACGAAATTGCTCATGGCTAACGGCCAACGGCCAATGGCGAACCTTATGACCGACCTCGCGAGCAGAGCTGCGGAGATCATGACCCGGGTGCGCGCCACGAAACCCCTGGTCCACCACATCACGAATTTCGTGGTAATGAACGAAACCGCCAACATCACTCTATGCGCCGGCGCCTTGCCGGTGATGGCCCACGCCCGCCAGGAAGTGGAGGAGATGGCGGGCGCGGCGCACGCGCTGGTGCTGAATCTGGGCACACTGTGGCCGGAGCAGGTGGATGCGATGCTGGTCGCGGGACGGCGCGCGAATGTTCGCGGCATTCCGATTGTCCTCGATCCGGTGGGCGCGGGCGCGACCCGGTTTCGCACCGAGAGCGCGCAACGCCTGCTGGAGCAGCTTGCCGTCTCGATTATTCGCGGGAATTTTGCGGAACTGGCCACACTGGCCGGGCACGAGGCGACGATCCGAGGCGTGGAATCGGTCGGCACGTCCGGCGATCCCACGGCCGTGGCGATCGCCTGCGCGCGCAAATTCCGCTGTGTGGCCGCCCTCACCGGCCGGACCGATATCGTCAGCGATGGCTTCCGGGTGGCGCGCATAGCCAACGGGCACGAACTGATGGGCAGGGTCACCGGCACGGGCTGCATGTCAACTTCGGTGACGGCGGCGTACGCCGCGGTGGAAGCAGACTCCGTGGTTGCCGCGGCTTCAGCGCTGGCTGCGTTCGGCTTGGCAGGCGAGATTGCTGCCCAGGGCGCGCCCGGCCCCGGCACCTTCCACGTTCACCTGTATGACGCCCTGGCGCAGATGACCGAGGAAGTTCTGCGCGCGGCTGCACGCATTGAGGTCGCCGGATGAGCGTGGACCTGCGCGTTTACGTCATCACCACGGCGCTGCCGCGACTGGGCCGCGACCACCTCGCGATTGCCGAGGCAGCGGTGCGCGGCGGCGCCTCGGTCTTGCAATTCCGCGACAAGACCATGAACGACGCGGAGTTCACGGCCGCGGCCACGAGCGTCCTGCACATCGCGCGCCAGGGCGGGGTGCCGCTGATCGTAAACGATCGCGTGGAAATCGCGGTTGCGATCGGGGCTGCGGGCGTGCACGTCGGACGCGGCGACGCCAGCGCGCTCGACATCCGGCGTTACCTGCCGGCAGGGATGATGATCGGCGCTTCGGCAACCAGCTACGACGAAGCCATGGCGACCGTCAATGACGGCGCCGATTACCTCGGCGTCGGCCCTATCTTCCCCACCGGCAGCAAAACCGACGCCACGCCGCCCATCGGACTGGATGAGCTGGCAAGAATCTGCCGCGCGGTGAAGCTGCCCGTGGTCGCCATCGGCGGCATCCATCAGAAAAATTTGCGTCAGGTAATCGAAGCGGGTGCGCAAGGCGCAGCCGTGATTGCGGCGGTCGCCGAAGCGCCCGACATGATCGCCGCCACCGCGGAACTTAGGGGCATTTGGGATGCCTTGTCCGCTCCCCATGCAGTGCCCGACAAAAAAATCGGCGCCCGCTAGCCAGAGCTGAGCGGGCGCCCAACTGGTTGTGAAGCCTCCAGCAACTGTGCGTCAGTGATCGTGATCGTGATCGTGGCCGTGATCGTGATCGTGATCGTCTCTATCGCCTTCCACGATCTCGCGGGCCTCGCCGGTGAGTTTCAAAATGTCCGCTCCGCCGCCCACGCGGTCGACAATATAGATCAGGCCCCTGTCGTCGACCTCCGCATTGTCGGTGGAAACGTCCAAGAAACTCTGCACTACGCCACTGATAGTCACGTTTGTTGGTATCGTGTTGTCGGTGACATTCGGAATGAAGTACGCCACATCTTTCGGGCGATACGGATCCCGGATGTCAAAGATGCGCACACCACCGTCAAAGTACGCGATGACCAACAGTTTGCCGTAGTACGGCGCGTAGAACGACTCGTTGGTCGAATGCGTGCCGAACCGTGTGCCGCGGGTGCAGAAGTCAGGGCGAGCCGAGTCGTCATGAACCTGCATGGTCGAGATCACCATGGGGTGATTTTCTCCAGCCGAGGCCCCGCCCGCACCGGCGGTCCTGGTCGCGTCGACCAGATAACCGAAGTGTGGCGCTCCATTGCAATGGTTGTCGGTCTCTTCCGAGATGAGCGCAACCAAATCCCGGGTCGAACCGCTGGTGAACCCTTGATAATGCTTCAACGGCACGTTAAAGATGGGAAACGACGTGTGCGCGCCCTCGGTGGGTGTCATGTCCATGGATCCAACCACGAGCGAGCGGAGATCGTCGTCGGTCGGATTCGTCGCCCGTAATCCATCCCACGTGCCACCGAGTGAGGCCGGGAGCACTTTCAGCCGGTCGACGATCTGGAACACGCCATTCGACGACGTTCCATAGGGAATGTAAATCCTGTTTACCGGCTCGCTGGTCGTCGGATTGTTTTTGATCGAGATCGGCCCGTGAACGCCAGAGGTAGCCGTCGTAACCGACGAACCGGGATTCTGGCCGACCAAGCCGATATCGCGGATGTACACCGGACTGGAGGGGTTTGATAGGTCGTAGATCTTGATGTGCTGATTGGTCGTCCAGCCGTCGGGCCCGGGAACGGCCCTCGCGCCGGCGCCGGCAACGATATAGGCGATCCCGGTATCGCACTCCCACCAGTTCTTGTGGGTGTTGGTGAAAACGCTGTTGGGGTTGGTCAAATCCGGTCGGATGACCGAAAGCAGCGTGGGGCTGGCTGGGTTGGTGACCTCCCAGACCTCATGAGTGTTGCTGGTGTTGCGCAGCATGTAGTAGCGGCCGGCCGAGCCGATGGCGCCGCCGTCACAGACGCGAACCATCTGCGAGCCATTGGAGGGAAGGAAGTTCACCTGGTTCGGATTGGCCGGGTCGGTAACGTCGACGATCGACGTGCCGCCGTTCGGCAACCCGGCCTTGGTCGTGCCGGCGAAGTGACCGACGAAAAGGTACGTTCGCCCGTTGATGGTGTGAAGCGTGGGCTGATACGCCGTGCGGCCCTGCAAATCGGCGTGTCCGATGCGCCGCATGTTGTGGCTAACCGGAAAAGCGTCGTTCGGCTGAGCCGCTAGTGCGCCCAAGCTAAATGCGACTAATCCGAGCGCCGCGATGGCCCCTGCGAGGTGCCGTGTAACACTCCTCCTTCTGCGTTGCTGCACCATGACGGATTCTCCTCTCTTGAGAAAAAGTGGTGTTGACGCGGTAGTCGCAAGTTGCGAAATCAGACGTATCGCGCTGCGATAGGTTGTTGGTTGCTTGGTGACTGATTGCAAAGAACTGAGTCGCATCGCTGCCCTCTCCTTCAGCACTAGTTTTGTGCGTGACACGCAGGTGCGTGACACGTATTAACTGGCCCAAAAATTGAATGAAACAGACGAATGCTGACAACGACTCTGCGCCACCACCCCACAATGTCGGCGCAGGATGCAAAAATTTGCGGCCAGCAATCTAAGATTCTAATGACACTCTGTCAAGGCCAAGATTGTGAAGTTCCGTAAAGCGAGAAACGCCAATTCGCGCCACCCTGTGGAGGATGGACTGCACTGAGATTGGTGCGGTATTGCCGTCAAGGCGTGCAAGCGCTCCTTGAGGCAGCTAGGATGGCGGCGGGACTGCTACGGGAAATCTGAAGTCTGGCGGAGAGAGAGGGATTCGAACTTGAGCCGTCTTGCGGGCGTGAGCGAGGCGGAGCCGAGCGGGAGCCCGCAGGCGAAATCCTGAGCCGCAGGCAAAGAACCTCTGGTCAAAAGTATGGCGGAGAGAGAGGGATTCGAACTTGAGCCGTCTTGCGGGCGTGAGCGAGGCGGAGCCGAGCGGGAGCCCGCAGGCGAAATCCTGAGCCGCAGGCGAAGGACCTCTGGTCAAAAGTATGGCGGAGAGAGAGGGATTCGAACCCTCGATACGGTTTCCCGTATACACGCTTTCCAAGCGTGCGCCTTCAGCCACTCGGCCATCTCTCCGCGGGCACCAGGAAGGCGGGACGCCCTTATTTTAGCGTACCCCGCGCCACCGCGCCGGACTGCGGAATTGCAGAATTACCGAACTACGGAATTGGAAAGCCACCAAGGCTGCGAGCGGACTCAATTCGGCAATCCCGCAATTCAGCAGTTCCGTAATCCGTCGATCTTCATTTCTTCTGGCCCAACTGCTGCGCCAGATAATTCTGGATACCCATTTCCTTGATAACGTGCAGTTGGCCTTCGAGCCAGTCGATGTGGTGCTCTTCGTCGACTAGGATCCGCTTGAGCAGTTCGCGCGAGCCGTTGTCGTTGGCCGCCTCGCACGTCTTGATGCCGTCGTTCAGGCGCTTGACCGCGTCGTATTCCAGTTGCAGGTCGTTCTTGAGCTGCTGTTCGATGGTGGGGCCGATATTGATCTTGAAGTAGTCGCTCATGTTAGGAGTGCCGTCCAGGTAGAGGATGCGCTCGATGAGCTTTTCGGCGTGCGTCATCTCCTCGATGGATTCCTTGCGCGTGGTTTCCGCCAGCTTGTAGTACGTCCAGTTCTCGCACATTTCCGCGTGCAGGAAATACTGGTTGATGGCGGTCAGTTCCGCCTTCAGGACCTCCTGCAGCAGCGCGATTACCTTGGAGTCGCCTTTCATGATGCCTCCGTTCCCTCAGGAACACAGATGATGGCCCAGATTGAAACGCAGACAGCGGATTCTAGCAGATGGCGGCGCGTGCGGAATGCAGGCTTATCGGGACATGCAGCCAGAACCAGAATGGGAAGGCCGGAGGAGTGGTGCGGGAAATCCCAAACTACTGCTCTACCGGCGCCGTGCTGCCGGCAGCAGCGTCGGCGGCGCTCTCGGCGGCGTCGGTTGCGCCGTTCGTCTTTTCCATCAGGCGGTGATGGATGCAGTAGAGCGCCAGTTCCAGGCGGTCGGAGACGCCCAGCTTGTCGTAGATTTTGCGCAGGTAGTTCTTGATCACCTGCTCGCTGGTCTTGACCTCGGTCGCAATTTCCTTGTTGCGCATGCCCTGCGACACGCAGGAAACGACCAGCATCTCCTTGTGGCTGAGGCGGTTTTTCGGACGCGGCGAGGTGAGCAGTGTGGCCTGGGAGCGATAGGCCTCGATGATCCAGTTCACGCCCCGGTTGTCGAGCCAGATTTCGCCCTCCGCCACCTTGCGGACGCTGCGCACCAGCAGGTCGGGCGCGATGGCACGAGTCACGATGCCGCAAACGCCGCGGCGCAGGTATTCCACAGTTTGCTCGGCATCGGTCTCGCTGGCAATGACGACGATCTTGATCCCCGGAGCGCGCTTGAGCACCTCGGAAGCTGCTTCGGGAGCATGGGGAGAGAGGCGCGACTCAAACAGGAGCAGGTCGGCGGGAAATTTGGCGACGGCGGAAAAGGTCTGTGCTAACGATTCCGCTTGCGCGACCACGCGCAGGTCGTCCTCGACGGCCAGCACTTTGCGGATGCCCACGCGAAAAATGGCTTGCGAGTCCGCAATGATGACACGGATGGGGTTGGCGCTTGCGGCCGAGACAGCTTGGGTTCCCGACTGCTGTTTGGCCAGGCTTCTGGCCATCGGTTGCCCCCAGGAATCTACTGGCGACGCTCGAAGCGGTACTCGTCGATTACGGCGGCTACGGCGCGACGCTCGCCTTCGACGCTACAACGTACCACGCGTCCCAGACCCGTTACCAGTACATCGGTGGATGCGCCCAACACTGCCGCCGGCAAGGAGATTGTGAATTCGATATTAGAACCGACCGTCATCTCCGATTCCAGATAAAACAAGACCCCGCCGGCTGAAATGTCCTGCGTTTCCGCCTGGTGTTCTTCGCCCAAACTCGTAATCGCGATGGGAAGCCTTAATGGGAACCGCACTGCGGTTCGCAATTCTGTGCTTGTATCAGCTTTGGTCACGGGAATCGACGTTACACCCCTTCTCCAATGCCTCAAAGTTACCAAAGTGACAAGAAGAGCAGGAACCGATGGGGGTTACTACCCGTTGCGCAGTCCGTCAGCATTCCAACTAGAACTTCGTTACCTCCGTGAAATTAAATCCCTTCACCTTCATCGCCGGCACCACCATGTCAAACGACTCTTCCCCGCTGGCACGCACCGGGTGGCCCATTTCCTCGACGTTCTTTAGCATGTCTATCAGGCTCTGGTTGAAGCGAAAATTACGTATGCCATGGCGCACCTTGCCGCCCTCGACGTAAAACGTGCCGTCGCGCGTCATGCCGGTCAGGATCTTCTCGTAGGGATCCACTTCGCGGATGTACCAGAGGCGGGTGATGAGCACGCCGCGCTCGGTGTTAGCGACCATTTGCTCGACGGTTTTCGGCTCCGGCGGCGGCGCGAAGACGATGTTGAGCGGGATTTCGCCGATCTCGTTGGGCAGCGGCAGGCCGTGCCCGGTGACCTCCACCGGGCCCACTTTCGCCGTATGTTCCGATTTCCTCATCCTCTCCGCCGTGCCGCGGGCGTATACCAGCCGCTTGGGCACGCCGTGCTCGACCAATTCCACGCGCTGGCGGCGCACGCCTTCGCCGTCGAACGGCGCCCCCGATTGCAGCGCATGATAGACGTCGTCGAAGATGGTCACGTTGTTGCCAAACAACTGCGTCGCAATGCGGTTGTTCAGAAACGAGCGCTCGTCCAGGATGGCCTGCCCGCCCCAGTCCCAGAACATGAAACCGCACAAGTCGAGCACCGCCGCGGGCTCGAGAATCGCCGTGTACCTGCCGGGCGCCTGTTCTTGCGGCGCAGCGGATTCGCGGGCCTTGCGCGCCGCGATCTCCGCCAACGCGACCGGATTCAGGTTGCGCACGTCGGGCGAGTTCGCCTTCTGCCAGCCGGAGGAATCCGGGGCCAGCATGGTCACGGAAATCTCAGCCGAAGTTTGGGTGTGATAGGCGCACAACCCGCGCGAGTTCAGCACCGCTTCCACCGATACCGACGTGGCATAAATTCCAGCCGTGGTCAGGTTCTCGCGCTTGGCGACTTGCACGATCTTGGCGACGCCCTCGGCGCGATCGGCGGGCGTGATGCCGGCGGTTTCGACGAAGGCGCGCCCCACCGCGGGGCCTTCGCTGAGCGCCTCGGGTCCGGCAACCGGCAGCAGGTCGGGGTCTTGGGCCTGCACGCGCGCCAGATCCTCGGAGGCTAGTACGCAGCGGCGAACACTCTCGTCGTCGAACCGGTTGGTGGTAGCGCGCGCGGTGCGGCCCTCGAATACGCTGCGTACGGAAAGAACGTAATTCTCTTCCGCCACGTTCTGATGAATCGTGTTGTTGGCGAAGCGCGTCAGGGCGTTTCTGCCGCCAGAGATGAGCAACTCAATTTCGTCGGCAGTGGAGAACTTCTTTACCCGGTCGAAAGTTCCTTGCGCTTTATCTTTCGTGAGCACGATCTTTCCTTAGTCCCGAAGGGACGACCCGCTAGTAGCCCAGCACGGAAGTGCTGGGTAGGAATGATGAATCCGAACCGAGTCCCGCAGGGACACAAAAAGTTAGTTCCCTTTGTACGCCGTCCCAACCTTCACTCCTCTAAACCTCGCCGGGCTCGCGCCGTGACCGGTGCCCATCACCTGCTGCGGCTGGCCCTTGCCGCAGTTCGGCGTGCCCCACAGCGTCCAGTGTTCCCGCGAGCAAATCGCGTCCATCGAGTTCCAAAATTCCGTCGTGATGCCGGAATAGGACGGGTTCTTCAACATGCGGCCGAGCTTGCCGCCCTTGATCTCCCAGCCGATCTCGGTGCCGAACTGGAAGTTGTAGCGCTTGTCGTCAATCGACCAGGAGCGGTTCGTCTGGAAAAAGATTCCGTGGTCGGTGGAAGCGATCAATTCCTCCGGGCTCAGCTTGTTCTCGCCCGGCAGGATGCTGACGTTGGTCATGCGGATCATGGGCAGGCGATTCCAACCCTCGCCACGCACGGTACCGCCCGATCGCTCCAGTCCGACCGTGGCTGCCGTTTCGCGCGAGGTCAGATATCCGGTAAACAGACCGTGGCTGATGATGGGCGTGCACTGCGCCGGGACGCCCTCGTCGTCGTACTTGAAGGTGCCGAGGCCGGGACCGTGCTCGGGGCGCGCGTCGGCCACCACGTTCACCAACTCGCTGCCATACTTCAGCTTGCGCAGCTTTTCCAGCGTCAGGAACGATGTACCGGCGAAGTTGGCCTCCATACCCAGGACGCGGTCGAGCTCGATGGGGTGGCCGATTGATTCGTGAATCTGCAGGCCGAGTTGCGAGGAGTCGAGGATGATGTCGAACTTCCCTTCCGGACACTGGTCCGCCCGGTGCAGCGCGACACATTCTTCGGCGATGCGGCGCGCGTTCTCCAGCAGCTTCAATTCGTGGATGAGCTCGTAGCCCCGGTCCTGCCATTGTCCGCCGAACGAAGTGGGATACGAGCGCTTGTGGATTTCCGCGCCGGCGAAGGCAAACGCCGCGTAACCCGCGCCGGTGGTGTACTTCACCTGATGAATGTCGGCGCCGTCGGAGGAGTAATACCACTGCTCGTAGCGGCGAAAATTCATGTTGGTTTCCGCCAGCGTAATGCCCTGCACGGCGCGCAGCTCGGCGTCTATCTTCATCAGCAGATCGAGGTTCTGTTCCACCGAAATGCTGAAAGGATCGATCTGGTACGGGCTGGTCCAGTCGTCCGTGTACGCCTTCTCCGGCGCCAGGCGCACGTCGTGTTGCTTGACCCTGGCGGACGCGCGCGCGATTTCGACCGCCTGCCCGGCGGTAAGCTCGACCCCCTGGCGTGCGAGATCCTCGGTGGCGGCGAAGCCCCAGGCGCCATCGGCCAGCACGCGAATGCCGATGCCGAGGGACTGGCTGTCGGCAGCGTGGCCGACCTTCCCGTTTTTGGTGGCGAGCCCGCGCTGGCGTTCGTCTACGATGCGGCAGTCGGCAAACTGCACGCCGCGCGCATGGCATACGTTCAGCGCCCAACTGGCAACTTCCTTCATGCTCATGACAAGCAGACATGATAAATGAGGAGAGGGGGTTGTGGGTTGAAGCGGCGGAAATCGGCATTGAAGGTCGTCAACCTGGAACGCGGCATGCCAACGGTGCCGCTGGCGCTTTCGTTGTTAAACGACGCGCTGCGCATGGCGCGCGACGAAGGCTATGCGGCGGTGAAGATCATTCATGGGTATGGCTCGTCGGGAGAGGGCGGCGCGATTCGCACAGCAATGCAAGCGGAATTGATGCAGCGGGTGCGCGCCGGCGAGATACGCGCGTTCGTTGCCGGGGAAGATTGGCGGATTTCGGATGAGCGGGCGTGGGCGCTGCTGCAGGCGCATCCGGAGTTGAAACAGGACTCCGACCTGGGACGGGGGAATAAAGGCATTTCGATTGTGGTGTTGTGAAGTGAGCAGCGAACACTTATGGCAGTCGCGGGCGAGGGCGCCCGCGCCACATCAGAGTGCTCTAGCGCCGGGCTAGGGTAATGCCGGGCGGCACGTGCACCTCGCCCTCGATGTTCTTCAGCTTCACCTGACCCGATTCCTTGGTGCGCACATTCACGCTGCGCGCGCCGTCAACCACCACATCGCCTGAGGTATCGTCCACCGTGAGCGCGCCGACCTGCGAGGCACGGATCTGGCCGGAAGTGTCGTGGATGGAAACGTCGCCACCAATCTGTCTGACTTCAATCTCTCCGGAGTCGTCGTCAATGTGAACGCTGCCCTGCACGCTGGAGACGCGAATGTTGCCGCCCTTGTTGACCAGGCGCGCCGAGCCCGCGTCACGGACTTCAAGGTTGCCGTCAGACGCGGTGACGTTGAGCTCGCCCACGCGCAGGAACTGGAGCTGGCCGGACCGGCTGGCGATGGTGGTGGTGCCGGGAATATCCCGCACCCGCACATCGCCGGATTCCTTATCGATGTTGAGCGGCCCTTTTACGTTCCGCACGGCGAGGGTGCCGCTGCCGTCCTTGATCTCAACCGCGCCGGCCATGTCCGCGATCTCGATCTTTCCCGAAGTGTCGCGGATGCTAAGGACGGCGCCGGCGGGTACGACGACTTCGAAGTCAATGGGGTACTCGGCGCGGCCGTAATTCCGCCATGACGGCTCGATGTAGGTCACGATCTTCAGCTACGGCGTGCCCTCGCCGGTGACCTTGACGAGGCGCTTGAGAATACCTTCCTCGCCGAGCCTGAACAACCAGTAGCGGTCAATGGAAACCTGCATGCGCACGACGGTGGCGTCGGGATCGCCGCGAATAATTAGGTCGCCCTCTTGCACGTCGAAGGTGATGGAGCGCGCGCCGGCGGCAGGCACCTCCATGCTGTATGCGCGGCGCGAAGCGGCGAACGACGCCGGCGCCACCGCCAACCAAAGCAGCGCGACAGCGGCTATGTTCACGAGGAATCTCCTGGTTCCTGAGATGCGCAATCGCGGGTAAGGCGGCTACGCCAGGACCGATTGTTTCACAACCCGGTGCAAGAGCAAGGTACTCGGCGCCGGACGCGGCTAGTGACTCCGGTCCCGGTTCAGGTTAGACTTCCCGCCCAACTCCGGGACATTTCATGGCAGCGGGAAAAGCAGAGCGAGCGCTCACGCGGCTGGAGGGCAGCAAACGCCGATTCGGCGCGGGCGAGGCGGCGCGCACCGAGAAGGCAATCGCCGCGGCGGGCAAGCTGCGCTTCCGCGACGCGTCATCGCTCATTCGATTTCATGATGCTTTGCTGTTTCTGCGCGCATTTCCACCCGCGCCGGGTGTGTTGCGCCTGAGCGAAAAACTGCTGGCGGGCCTGCGCACGCGGGTGGAGGAGTTGCGCGCTTCCGGCGCCGACATGTCGGCGTTCGACGATGAATCCGTGTCGGGCATCGCGGGCATTGAGATTGTTGACACCTTTCCGTACGAGATCGCGACATGGCTGACGCAGAGGTATCCCAAGCACGTGGAAATCTGCTGGGAGGCGGAAATCGACACGGCGCGGCTGGCGAATACCTGGCCCCGGTTCATTCCGCTGCTGGATGAAGACGGATTTGTCGAGCCGGACGTGCCCTATCGCCAGTGGCTGGACGCGGTGCGCGGCGATGAGCGCGAGCTGGCGTGGCTGTTGCGCCAGTTCGCGTCGCTCCACATCCCGGAGCGCGCCAAGGCGGAGTTGTACGAATCGCTGCAACTGCCGGTGCGGTGGAACCTCAGAGAACTTCCCGCCAGCCGCACCCTGGCGCGACGTCGGGTGGGTTCGGTCTTCTATCACGATCGGCCGCTGATCCCGCGCGGCGATGTTTCGGTGGCGCGGGAGCTGGCGTCGCCATTAAAGCTGGAAGCGCTGTCGCCGCACGAAAGCGCGGAAATCGTCAACTTGGGGCGCGAAGTGCTCACCGTGCGCTACCGCGGCCTGTACGGCATGACGTTTGGCGCGCCACCTGTGTACCTGGCCGAGGTGGGACGCGGCACCCAGATTTTTATCTGGGGGCTTCCGCCCGAGCGCCGCTTTCCGCTGCGCACCTACGCTTCCGGATTCACGCTGAAGAACGGCGTGCCCATCAATTACCTCGAAGCCATTGCGCTGGCCGACTGGATGGAAATCGGATTCAACACGTTCTATGCGTTTCGCGAGGGCGAGACCGGGTGGACCTATGCCCAGGTGCTGCGCGCGCTACGGCAACTGCTGGGCATGAATTGCATTTCGGTGTACCCGTACCAGTTGGGCGCGGACAACGAAGAGGCGATCGCCTCGGGAGCGTTCTGGTTTTATCGCAAGCTGGGGTTTCGTCCCGGCCGTCCAGAGCTGGCGGCGCTGGTGGAGGCGGAAGAAAAAAAGATCGCCGCCAAGCCGGGGCATCGCACGCCGGCGCGCACCCTGCGCAAGCTGGCCGCGGGCCACGTGTTCTTCGAGATGCCCGGCACGCCGCGCGGGGACTGGGACAGCTTCCGGGCGCGCACCCTGGGCATGGCAGTGGGCCGTCAGATGGCGAAGTCCGGAATGAATGCCGACGCATATCGCGCCGCCTGCAGCGAGCGGGTGGCGGCGGCGGTGAACGTTTCTTTCCGTGAACTGACCGCGGACGAGCGCCATGCGTTCAGCAATCTTGCCCTGGCGCTGGATGCGGGCGCCGATTTGCGCGCCTGGACGGCGGCGGAAAAAACGAAGCTGGTGCAGGTGGTGCGGGCCAAGATGGCGGACGAGGAATGGGAGTATCTGCGGCTGATGCGCGAGCACCCGCGGCTGCGCCAAGCGATTATCCGGCTGGGAAGCAATTAGCGATTAGCGATTAACCATTCGTCGCGCTCGAGGAGCGAGCGCGCTCCATCCGGCCTTTACAATTCCTTACCATCTACGCCGCTCGTCCCTGCTGACAACACCCTCATTGGCGGTCACCTTGCCGTTCTCCTCGACTGCCGCCAACGGGTATTTCGTCTCCGCGCTTGAGGTGCACAATCGTCATGGGCGAGGCGTAATCGCGGCGGTGGGCGATTCCATCGTAGCCGGCGGAGGCAGCGACGCGGAAAACCTCAAGTGGAGCGATCGCCTGGCCGCCCGTATTAATACTCCGCCGAACCACCTGGAGATGGGTGTGCTCGGGCTGGGCATCAACGGAAACCGTGTGCTTTCTGGCGCCACCTCAAACCCGGCGGCCCTGGCGCGCTTCGACCGTGATGTGCTGGGGATGGCCGGACTGACCTACATCATCATGGCCGATGGCGTCAACGACTTGGGCTCAACCGCAACCGCCCCCAGCAGTCCGCCCAACCCCGAAGATGTCGAGTATGGACTGCGTCAGCTCGTGGAACGCGCGCATGCACGGGGAGTGAAGGTGATCGGCACCACCATGGGCCCAGCCTGGGGGTTCCGCGGCTATGAGAACATCGATTTCAAGCGCCTGGCGTATAACGCGTGGATGCGTACGGAAGGCGTGAAGATTGTCGATGGGCTGATCGATTTTGACAAGCTCCTCAACGATCCCAACAATCCCTCTCACATGCTGCCGCAGTACCTCACGGACGGAATCCACCCCAACGATGCGGGACACCAGGCCATGGCCGATTTCATCCACCTTCGGTTATTAAACATCGAAGAAGACGAACACTAGATTGCGCCCCGAAGCAGCTTGCTTCTGCACAGGTCAGTCGGTGTGGCCAGAACCCACTGTCTTAACTTTGTTTCTGCCAATGGAAAGCCCGGCCGAGGGCGGCCGGGCTACAAACCGGGATTTGCTAACAACTGACAACTAGCAACTGACAACTGCTCTTACGTTCCCTCGCTCCAGCTCGCCAAATATTCTTCCTGTTCCGGAGTCAGGCGGTCGATCTTGATGCCCATCGACTCCAGCTTCAGCTTGGCGACGCGCTTGTCGAGTTCGGCCGGGACCGGGTAGACCTTCTTCTCCAGCGCATTGCGGTTCTTCACCAGGTAATCCACGGAGAGCGCCTGGTCGGCGAAGCTCATGTCCATCACCGACGCCGGGTGTCCTTCGGCGGCAGCCAGGTTGATGAGGCGTCCTTCGCCCAGCAGGTTCACCTTGCGGCCATCCTTCAGCGAGTACTCCTCGACGAAGTTACGCGTGGTGCGCTTGGACGACGACATCTTCTCCAGCGCCGGGATATCAATCTCGACGTTGAAATGGCCGGAGTTGCTGATGATGGCGCCGTCCTTCATGTGCTCGAAGTGCTCGCCGCGGATGACGCTCTTGTTGCCGGTAACGGTGCAGAAGACGTCGCCGAGTCGGACTGCCTCCGCCATCGACATGACGCGGAAGCCGTCCATCACCGCTTCCAGCGCGCGCGTGGGATCGACTTCGGTGACGATGACCTCGGCGCCCTGGCCGCGCGCCCGGCTGGCCAGGCCGCGTCCGCACCAGCCGTAGCCGGCGACGACAAACTTCGATCCCGCGAGCAGGAAATTGGTGGCGCGAATGATGCCGTCGATGGTGGACTGCCCGGTTCCGTAGCGGTTGTCGAACAGGTGCTTGGTGTCGGCATCGTTGACGGCGATGATGGGGTAGGCGAGCACCCCATCCTTCGCCATGGCGCGCAGGCGGATGACGCCGGTGGTGGTCTCTTCCGTGCCGCCGTAGATGCCCTCGAGCGCGTCCTTGCGCTTGGTGAGCGCGGTGGTGACCAGATCGGCGCCATCGTCCATGGTCAGGTGCGGCTTGTGGTCCAGCGCCGCCATGATGTGCTGGTAGTAGGTCTCGTTGTCCTCGCCCTTGATGGCGAAAACCGGCACGCCGTAGTCGCGCACCAGGCAGGCGGCAACGTCGTCCTGCGTGGAGAGCGGGTTGGAGGCGCACAGCGCCACTTCCGCGCCGCCGTCGCGCATGGTGATGGCCAGGTTCGCCGTCTCCGCGGTGACGTGCAGGCAGGCCGAGATGCGCACGCCCTTCAGCGGTTGCCCTTTGATGAAATCCTTGCGGATGATTTGCAGGACCTTCATCGACTGGTTGGCCCATTCAATGCGCTTCTTGCCGAGATCGGCCAGGTCCATGTTCTTGACGTCATAGGCGGCTTGAGCAGGTGTCGTTGACATAATCTCCTAAAGAGCTTCGAGTTTCAGGTTTCAGTTTCGAGCACGGAAAACCGGCTGCAACTCGAAACTGAAACTGAAACTTGTTCTATTTCTTGGCGGCGTGCACCACGGTTTGCGACGCGCCGGCAGCCTGCTCGCGCAGTGCCTTCGCTTTATCGGTCGCTTCCCAGGTGAAGTCCTTGTCGTCGCGTCCGAAGTGGCCGTAGGCGGCCGTCTTGCGGTAGATCGGACGGCGCAGCTTCAGCAAGTCGATGATGCCGCGCGGCGTCAGTTGGAAATTCGCGCGAATCAATTGCTCCAGCTTCTCCGGCGCAATCCTTCCCGTGCCGAAGGTTTCCACCAGCACGCTGACCGGTTCCGCGACGCCGATGGCGTAGGCGAGCTGGACTTCGCAACGATCTGCCAGTCCGGCAGCCACGATGTTCTTGGCGATATAGCGCGCCATGTAGGCAGCGGAGCGGTCCACCTTGGTCGGATCCTTGCCGCTGAAGGCGCCGCCGCCGTGACGTCCCATGCCACCGTAGGTGTCGACGATGATCTTGCGCCCGGTCAGGCCGGTGTCGCCCATCGGGCCGCCGATGACGAAGCGCCCCGTGGGATTGATGTGGTAGATGGTGTCGGCGTCCAGCATCTCGGCCGGAATCACGGCCTGGATAACGTACTTGAGGATGTCGGCTCTCAGTTCCTCGTTGGTGACCGTTTCGGCGTGCTGCGTCGAGACCACGACCGCGTCCACCCGCATCGGCTTCATCTGCTCGTTGTACTCGACCGTGACCTGCGATTTGCCGTCCGGGCGCAGATACGGCAGCGTGCCGCTCTTGCGGAGCTCGGAAAGTTTGTGGGTGAGCTTATGCGCGAGCGAGATGGGGGTGGGCATCAGTTCGGGGGTCTCGTTGGTGGCGTAGCCGAACATCATGCCCTGGTCGCCGGCGCCGCCGGTGTCCACACCCATGGCGATATCGCTGGACTGTTTGTTGATGCTGGAAATCACGGCGCAAGTGTTGGCATCGAAGCCGTAGAGGGCGTTGTCGTAGCCGATGGAGGTGACAACGCCGCGCACCAGCGTCTGGAAATCCACGTACGCCTTGGTCGTGATCTCGCCGGCGATCACCACCAGGCCGGTGCAGGTGAGCGTCTCGCAGGCCACCCGGCTGTAAGGATCCTGTTCATAACAGGCGTCCAGAATGGCATCCGAAATCTGATCGGCGATCTTGTCGGGATGCCCCTCGGTGACCGACTCCGAAGTAAACAAAAAACGATTCTTGGCTGACAAATCAACCTCCTGCTGGCATTAGTCGCTACGGGCGGGAATGAACCGCGGGAAACACATTTTCGGATACCTTCCAAAGTAGCAGAGCATACCGCTCGCCGCAACGCCTATGTGATTTCTCCGGCAACCAAAATTAACGCACGAAGCGGCGGGAATTTCCCTCTCTCCTGCATCGAATGGCGGAATTTCCACCCTGAACCGCGACCTGCGGCGCGCGCGCCCTGAGAGCCCGGCGCGCGCCGGTGTTGCGCGTGCTGGGGTGGACCTCTACTGGCGCAGACCGGCGGCGGTGAATTCCACCGTCTTGACTTCCCTGCCCGAGCCCAGCGTCGGAACCAATTTGCCGTTGTGGAAGAGTTCGACGCCGGCGGCGTTACCGGTCTTCAAGACCAGGCTGCGCTGCGCGTGCACCGTCTTCTCGGCGCCCAACGGCAGCATGCCCGACATCATCGGCTTGCCGTCGGCGACAATCGACACCCAGGTGTCTTCCTTCGCCTTCACCCGCACCGCGAACCCGTCCGCCTGTTGCGCCGGAGGGACGGCGCCACGCGAGACGGGGTTCGCCCCCAAACTTGGTGGATGAGCGGCCGGCTGCGGCGTCGTTGCCGCGGGCGCGTTGGCGGGCGCCGTTTGAGGCTGGACGGCCAGCGGCGCCGCCTTGGCAGGCGGCGATGGCTGCTGGCTGGCGGCGCGCACGTGGCGCAAATTCGGCAATCCGTGCAGCCTGTAATACCGCCAGCCGCTGTACAGCAACACCGCGATCAGCACCAATACCGCGATCGGACCCAGCGGCAGGCGCATGGGCTCGGAGTCATCGTCCTCGCTGATGAAGATATTTCGGTCCGGCCCGCCGCCGCTGGCGTTGGGTTCCTGCCTGGTGACCTTGCCGGCGGCCTGCGCTTCGGCGAGAGCGGCCAGGTAGTCGGCCACGGCCTGCTCTTCGTCGAGGCCGAGATAGCGCGAGTAGGCGCGCACGAATCCCTTGTTGAAGATTCCCCCGGGCAGCTTGTCGAAGTCCTGTTCTTCCAGGGCACGCAAGGAACGGGTCCCGATCTTGGTCGCCTCGGCTATTTCTTCCAGCGTGATGCCGCGCATCTCGCGTTCGCGCTGTAGTCGCTCACCAAACGATCCCACGCACACATCCTTCAAGGTAGGGTACACCGATCGCCCAAATGGGTAAGAGTAAGCGCGCGGCCATCATAGGTTTGGCGCTTGGCAGTGTCAAAGAAAAAACCGTAAACTCACCTGCGACAGACAGTTCCGGGCTCGCTGGCCCGAGCAGGGGGAAAACGGGGGTATCGCATCTGGCGATTGTATGGCGGAGAATAAACCTTATAATGCGACCAGTCCGCCGACCGGCGCTGGAACCCACGATATGAGCGAGGCCACGGCCACCGACCGCAAACGGCATCTGCAGGAGCTTTCCATCTTCCATGAAGTGGCCAAAGCCCTCACCTCTTCGCTCAATCTGGATTCCATCCTGCAAACCATCATGGAGAAGGTGGCGGAGTACTTCTGCCCCGATACTTGGTCGCTGCTGATGGTGGACGAGACCGTCGATGAACTCTACTTCGCCATCGCCGTGGGCGACGCCGCCGACGCGCTGCGCTCGGTGCGCCTCAAGATGGGGGAAGGCATCGCGGGATGGGTGGCCAAGAACGGCGAGCCGCTCATCGTCCCCGACGTTTACACCGACCCGCGCTTTGCCAAGCGTATTGACGAGATGACCAAGTGGCAGACGCGCTCCATCATCTGCATTCCGCTCCAGTCCAAGCACCGCGTGCTGGCCGTGATCCAGCTTATCAACGTGCCCATGTCCAGCTTCAGCGACAGCGAGATGTTCTTCCTGCGCGCCATCTGCGACTACGCCGCCATCGCCATCGATAACGCGCGCGCCGTGGAGCGCATCCAGGAACTCACCATCACCGACGATTGCACCGGGCTGTACAACGCGCGCCACCTCTACAAGACGCTGGAATCGGAGGTCTACCGTTCGGCGCGCTTTGGCTACGAGTTCACCGTGCTGTTCATCGACCTGGACCACTTCAAGCAGGTCAACGACACCCACGGCCACCTGGTCGGAAGCAAGCTGCTGGCTGAGATTGGCTATACCATCAAGAGCCACCTGCGCCTGATTGATTTCGCCTTCCGCTACGGCGGTGACGAGTTCGTCGTGCTGCTGCCGCAGACCGGAAAAGATTCGGGACTGATCGTCGCCCGCCGCCTGCTCGATTCCTTCCGCAAGGGCACCTTCCTCAAAACCGAGGCCTTGAACCTCAACATCCGAGCCTCCATCGGCGTCGCCGCCTATCCCGAAGATGCCAAGAGCGCGCACGAAATCATCCGCCAGGCCGACGAGATGATGTACGAGGTCAAGAACTCCACCCGCGACAACATCGCCGTCGCCCAGCACGGGATGATGAGGTGATTGCGGATTTCCGATTCAGCGGACGTTGAGGGCTGTCGTGTAAACCGGCGACTCGGCCGCTGCGGTGTGGGATTCCGATAGAGAAACCGGACTTACATCCTCGGCCATGCCGCCCCGAGAAGGCGGCTTTTCGCTTCGCGCCAAGCAACCCCGATGCCGCTTGGCGCCGCTGGCGGCGCGCCATTTCGGGACTCAAGAGCAAAACGAAACCGTGGCCCATTTTATTTGACCCGCCCTGGACGCATCTCGTCCCGCAACAGGTGACAATCAGATCGGAACTCGCCCCTGCCGCAGCCTCCCCGCGAATGCCGGGTTTGACTGCGAAAGCACGGCGCGCGAACGGCAGGGATTCTCGCAGGAGTGAACGCGCATCAAGGCGCTGAGCGTATGTCAAGCTACACCGTTTCGTGGAGAGTGCAGGCCCGTGTGACCGCCCCGAACTACCGTGAGGCGGCCATCACCGCATTAAAGGACCATGTAAATAGCCCGCATGACATCCCGAACATCTGCGTGCAAGACGAAAACGGCGAACGGCACGACATCGTTCTCTCCGGCTTTCCTTATTTTCTGATTACTGAACGCGAGACCGAAGTCCTTCGCTTGCTGGTAATGGGGTACGGCAACGCTGCCATCGCCGCCGAAATCCACCTCACCGAGCGCACCGTGAAGAACCGCCTCGGCAGGTTGATGCAAAAGGTCGGTGTCCACAACCGCGTGCAACTCGCTGTCGCCGCGGCCCAGGCCGATGCCAGCCAGCAGTCGCTACGCGACATGTCCCGTTACCGCGCCGCGCTCGATGCCCTGGGGCCCAAACGCAAACGCATTGCCGCGCTGGTGCGCCAAGGCCTGACCAACCGCGCCATCGCGCAAGCGCTCGGAAACACCGAGGGCACCATCAAGGGATACCTGAACAGTATCTACGATGCCCTCGGCGTTTCCTCTCGTTTGGAACTGGCCAACTGGATGGTGTCGCTGGGGCCCGATGCAGATGAGGCATCGGATGCCTCAAACTCCTGCCAAAATACTTATGAGACTGCCTCCGGCCCTCGGGAGGGCGGGAGGACACGGGGAAATTTCAAAGCACTGATCCGACGAGCTTTTCCCCGCTCACCTGGCGCACCGCAGCCCTCACCCACTGATTGGCGCCGTGACGTCCGGACAATCCTATCTTCAGATAATTGTCGGTCAGCGCCTCGGTCGATTCCTCGTCACCCGCGCGCAGCGTAATCGCCGGCAACTCGCGCCCGACAAATGACTCCATGAACCCGCGCTTCTTCTCCGCCGCCAGTTCGCGCAGGATGCGGTTGCGGTCGCGCGCCACCTGCACCGGCACCTGGTTGGGCATGGCCGCCGAGCGCGTCCCCGGACGCGACGAATACGTGAACACGTGCAGGTAGGTCAGCGGCAGCGCTTCGATCATGCGCCGCGTTTCTTGAAAGTCTGCCTCGCTCTCGCCGGGAAAACCCACCATCACGTCGGCGCCGATCGCCGCCCCCGGCATGGCGTCGCGGATGCGCCGGATTTTTTCCGCGTAATGCCAAGGCCGGTACTTGCGGTGCATGGCGCGCAAGACGCGGTCGCTGCCCGACTGCATGGGCACATGCGCATGCTGGGCGATGCGCTGGCAGCCTGCGGCCAGCTCGATCAGATCCTCGGTCCAGTCCATCGGCTCGACCGAGCTGATGCGCAGCTTCTCCAACTCCGTGCGCTCCAGGATGGCGCGCACCAGGTTGACGAAGCGGTCCGGCTTCTCGCAATCGCGTCCCCAGCGCCCCAGGTTGATGCCGGAGATCACCACCTCGCGAAATCCTGCGTCTACCAATGCGCCAACTTGCGCCAGCACTTCGCCTCTCGGCAGGGATCGGCTGGCCCCGCGCACCGAGGGAATAATGCAGAACGAGCAGCGGTTGTCGCAGCCGTCCTGCACTTTCAGGTTGGGGCGCGTCTTCTCCGCGCCGCCATCGAACACCGGCGCCGCCATCAGCTCGGTGTGCGCGAAGATGTCGCCCACGATCATCGGCGCGATGGTCGTGCTCTCCGCCCAGGAAATCTCCCGCGGAGGCACGAACCCCGCCGTGCCGCATACCACGTCGCCGACGTGCTGTTTGTGCGAGTTTCCGACCACCCAACTCACACCCGGCAGCGCCGCCAGTTCTTCGGGCGCGCGCTGCGCGTAGCAGCCGGTCAGCAGAATTTTGCACTCGGGATTCTTGCGATGGATCCTGCGGATGGCCGCGCGCACGTCCTGGTCCGCCGATGCCGTCACCGTGCAGGTGTTCAACACCACCACATCGGCGCTCTGCGGACCATCCGCGCGCCCCAGGCCCCGCTCGCGAAGCTGTCGTTCGATGGCGGCGCCGTCGGATTGCGTCGCGCGACAGCCGAAGTTTTCCACGTGATAGCTGGCCACGAGTGGTATTATACCGGCAAGTTTTCGCGCGATTCCGCTGCGCAATTTACGCCAGCGTGCATTGCATCTCAGGCTTCGGCAAGTGCTCCGTGGGGGGTCAATGCCATGAAACGCCGCATCCTGTTGGTGGATGACGAACTCGCCATTCTGCTCACCCTCAAGGCCATCCTGGAGATGAACGGCTTCGAAGTGGAAACCGCGTCTTCGGGACGCGAGGCGATGCGGAAACTGGACGACGCCGTCTTTCACATGGTCATCACCGACATGAGCATGGAGACCGAGACCGCCGGCTATGACGTGATCCGCGCCGCCCAGCAGAAACCCTACAGTCCCGCCACCTCCATCCTCACGGCGTACCCTTCTCTGGGCAGCGACTGGAAGAACAAGGGCGCGCAATCGCTGTTGGTCAAGCCCATGAACACGCAGGACCTGCTGCGGCAGATCGAGGCGCTGCTAATCGCGCACGAGGACCAGAAGAGCGCCCTCGCCGCCGCCACTGGCAAAGCCGCGTTGTCCGCGCGCACGACGCGCAACCAAGTCAAGAAGGCCGGCTAGACACGCCGCCGCGGCGTATCGTCAGAACCTGATTTTTCAGCGGGAGAAGTCGCAAATCTGCACGCGGGCGCGGGCGGGCGAACCTCCGCCTGCGCGGACTCCCCGGGCGGGTGTCCTGCAATGGCGGTCCCCGTCAGAAACGAGTCGGGTCAGGCGCTGGCGGCCGAACTACGTTTCGACTGAAAACATTCCCGGCAAAATACCGGGCGTCCCTGCGTCGGTTTAAACGGCACCGTGGTTTCTTTTCCGCACTGCGAACAGACGGTCCGGGTCTCCACCTTGGGATAGCTGCCGGGCGTGGCCGTACCCAGCATGCTGGCGCGCTTCGCCTTGCACGGCTTGCAACGCTTGGGCTCGTTCTTGAACTGCTTGTCGTGGAAGAACAACTGCTCCCCCGCCGTAAACACGAACTCGGCGCCGCAGTCGATGCACTTCAGATTCTTGTCCTGGAATTCCATGGAAACTTGCTCCCTTCAGGGTCCCCATCCCGCACCGCCTCCCAGCGCGCGATGGGCTGAGCCCCTGGTCCCACCCGCGAGCGTCCTCAGCTACGCACCGCGGGATCCTGCTTGGTACATGGCCCGGCGCCGTCAGGTTCGGCGGCGCTTGCAACTAATGATTCCAACACTGAATATGAATGCTACCGCCTCGGTGCGGCGGAATATAAAAAGAACGGGCCGTGAGGGGGAGACACAACGGCCCGTGTTGGTTCGATTATTCCTGCTCCTTGCGCGCCTTCTTCCGGCTTCGCTTACGTGCCAGCGCTTCCTTGGCGCGCTTCTTCTCGCCCGGCTTGAGGTAGAAGGAGTGCCGCTTGACCTCCTTGATGATGTCCTCCTGCTGGACCTTGCGCTTGAACCGCCGTAGCGCGTTTTCTAACGATTCGCCTTCTTGTATGCGTACTTCGGCCAAATCCGACGACACCCCCCAACCAGCCCAGTGGGACTTGGCTAGTTATCCCAAGCTTTGACTATCAAAGTCAAGCGCCATCTGCATTCCATCCAGTGCAGTCCAAAATGAAACAAAGCGCAGCGTTTAGGGCAAGTAGTTAGTAATTAGTAATTGGTAATCAGTAATTAGCCAACCGTCCTGGGCTTAGGAGCGACCCGCCGGATCGACCAGGCGAGCATGCGCCTGAGCTCGTCGACCATCCCCGCCGACTTTTGGTATTCGGAGGAACTGAGCATTGCAAGATCCTTCGCCAACGGGAAGTGGTACTCGCGTTCGGTTGTCGATCCTGATGCTATCTGCAGAAAGCGGTGAAACTCGGGATTCCCATCCTTTCCGCAGCCTTCGGCGATGTTCGCTGCGATGGAGGCCGCACAACGGCGGATCTGGCTGGTGAGTCCGTAAAGCTCCTCGCGTGGGAACCTCGCCGTTGCAGCATAGGACTCCAACGCCAGCCTGTGCGCTTTCTGCCACACCAGTAGCGGTCGAAAGTCTCTCGTCGAAATTTCACCTCCGTTTTGGTAATTGCTAATTACTAATGGCTAATTACTCCTCCTCAGAAGCTGACTTTCACCCCAAACTGCACCTGCCTCGGCGCATAAGCGCTGGTCGGGGAAAGAAATCCCCGCGACTGACGAAACGATGCCGGATACTGCTTTCCTCCCACGGTCACATCGCTCTGCACAAAGTTCGCCGCCGTATTCAAAAACCCGTCCTCGCTTATGTCCACCCTCTTATTCGCCCGGTTCATCAAGTTGAAGCTCTCCGCCAGAAGCTCCATCTTCCAGCGCTCGTGTACCACGAACCGCCTCGCCACACGCAGGTCCGCGCTCACGTAATTCGGCCCGGTAAAGGAATTCCTGCTATACCCCGGCAGTCGGTCGTTGTAGGTGTTCCCGTCCCCATTGGCGTCGCCCACAATGCGTGCGCTGAGTGGACGCCCGCTGCCGGCGGTGACCACGCCGGCGAAGCGCCAGTCATTGAACATCCAGTGCAATGCGGGGTGGTCGTGATGGAACGGCCGCGGCTCCGCCGTGAATGCCGCCATAAAACGATGCCGCTGGTCGGTCGTGCTCGGCCCGCGCTCCAGCGTTGGCGCGTAGGAATCCTGCACCGTCGCCGGACGACCGACTACCAGCGCGTCCTGTCCGTCGTCGATGGCGTGCGCCCAGGTGTACGCCAGACGCAACCCGAATCCGCGATGCATGCGCCGGCGCATCGAGATGGTGAGCCCGTGATAGATGCTGGTGGCCGCGCTCTCGAAGACCGTCACCGCGCCAAGCTGCGGCAGGGGGCGCTGCACCTCGCCCAGGCACGGCGGAAACGGGCAACTCAACGATTTCGTGGTCTCCCACGTCGCGAAGGAATTTACCGTGTAATAGCCGAGCAGGTTGGCGCCGGAATCGTCATACAGCGGGTAGGTGACCGGCGTGGGTGGCGGCAGGTTGACGTCGCGCGCCCGGATCAGGTGCATGCCGCGCACGTACAGGTAATTCACGCCGATGGCGGTACGGGTCGCGACCTCCTTCTCCACGCTCACGCTGGTCTGCTGCACTACCGGGGTTTGGAAATTGGGCGCGAAGGCCGAGACCTCCGTCGTCATCTTGCTCAGCAGTTCCGGCGGCGGCGCACACACGGTGGCCGTCGGCGCGCACACCACCAGCGCATTCGGGTACGCCGGGAACAGCGGACGATCTTCCTGGCGCGCGCTGGTCAGCCTCAAGTGCATGCGCCGATCGCCGTTGTCGGTCTCGATCGCCGACGTGTACATCGAAGGGATGCGCGTGTAGAACAGCCCGTAGCCGCCGCGGATGATGAACGGCCGCTGCTCGCCGATCGAATAGGCGAATCCCGCCCGCGGCGCGATGTTGTTGCGGTCCACCGGCACCCGCCCCGAATCGCGGAAGTAGTAGTTCGACACCAGTTCGTCGGTGCGAAACGCCTGGAAGTCGTAACGTGCGCCCAGCGTCAGTGCCAGATGATCGGTGACTCGGATAGTGTCCTGCGCGAAGGCGGAGTACTCGGTGCTGTCCGGATGCGACACCGCCGTCCCAAAATTCTGGATATAGTAGTGCGGCACCATGTGCGCATAGGCGCGCAACGGCGTGATGCGCATGCCGTACGTCTGCGGCGCGAAGCTCCAGGGATCCACCGTTACGTCATCGAACATGTATTCCCCGCCGAACAATGAAGGGAAGAAGTTGTAGATCCAGGTCTTGAGGAAATCGCCGCCGAACTTGAAGGAATGCCGCCGTCCGGATAAGGCCAGTGTCTCGGCCGCGTGCAGGCGGTGCTCGCGCGTCGCGCGCGGCAAAATCGACGACCGCCCGAAGCCGTCCATCACGCCATAAATGCGCGTCAGCGGATAAGTCGAGTTGGCGTACGACTGCTGCAGGTCGCGCGAAAACTGGATGCGAAAGTGGCTGGTCAGACGGTTGCTCAGGCCGCTGGCGAGCGTGGCCGAAGCCGTCTCCGTCGCCACGTCCTCTTCCCCGTTCTCGCTGAGCGCGTAGGTAGTGATGGGACTGGCGGGATCGAAAAAAACGTTGTTCGCGCCGTAATAGCGCGAGGTGTTCACCCGCGCGCTCAGGTGATGCCGCGGCGTGATCGCCACATCCAACTTGGCGAATGCCGTGTTGCCCAACTGGCGCGAGCGGTACTCGCCGCCCATCTTCGACAGCGCCTGCGCCGTGGCCATCACCAGCGAGTAATCGCTGTACTCGAAGTCGTTGACGGTCGGCATCAGCGCCGAGTACCCGTTCAGGAAATGCACCACCGCCGGCACCTGGAAGACGTGCTGGTCGAAGCCGGCGAAGAAAAACGCGCGGTTCTTCTTGATCGGACCGCTGAGCGTACCGCCGAACTGGTGCTGCCGGTCTTGGGGTCTGAATCCGACATACGCGGGAGTGGCGTTGAAGCTGCTGTCGCGCAGGTAGTAGAACCCGGTACCGTGCAAGTGATTCGAGCCGCTGCGCGTCACCACGTTGATCACCGCGCCGCCCGCCCGCCCCAGTTCCGCGCCATAGGTGTTCGAGGAAACGCGAAACTCCTGCACCACCTCGTTGCTGAACTGGTAGGGTGCGCGGTAACGCCCGCGCGCCTGCGCGAAGAAGGCGTTGTTGTTGTCGGCGCCATCCACCAGGTAACTGGAATAAACGCCGCGAATCCCGCCGTATGCCAAGTCGCCGTTGCTCCCCGAGGTGAGTGAGCGCGGGTCTTGCGTCATGTTCGGCGTGAGCAGCGCCAGGTCGCCAAAACGGCGCCCGTTCAGCGGCAGGTCGGAAATGTCCTCTTCGTTGAGGACGGCGGAAAAGGCGCTGGTCTCGGTAGCGACCATGCCCGCATCGGCGGTGACCTCTACCGTCTGCCGCGCGCTTTGCAATCGCAGCCGCAGGATCAACTCGACCGTGCCTCCCACCTCCACCCGCGCGGCATGCTGCAACGGCGCCATGCCCGCTGCTTCCACGCGCACCGAATATTCACCCGGCGTGAGCAGCGCGACCGTGAACCCGCCTTCATCATCGCTCACCGTCTCGCGCGCAAGTCCTTGGGCCGAGTCCGCCACCACCACCCGCGCCCCCACCATCCGCGCCCCGGCCGCGTCTTCGACTATCCCCCGTATCGCGCCCGTGGCCGAGTCCTGGGCAAAGGCAGCAGATGTCAGGCAAAAGCAGAGGGCGCAGCGGATAAGGAAATCGGCGGCGCGCCCGCGAGAGCGGGCCCCGGCAGCCCCGCTGTTGGCCTGCTGGGCTGGTCGAGCGCGGCTGGCCATCGGCCATCGACTCTCGGCAATCGGCCATGCCGTTGGTCGATCGCGGCCTTGAGCCTCGCGGCGCGAGCCTGGCGCCTCTTCCACCTGTTCTCCTTTTGGAACAGGTTGTCTATAGCACGGGCAACGCCTCGCCAGTCCCGGTTATCATCCCTTAATGTTACCTAAGAAATGTTACGAAAGAGCATGGACGAGTGGTTGATCGAACTGGGAGTTTTCCGGGCCGATCAAGCGCACTAAGCGGCAGGTGGGCGAGGCGCCGCAAGTGCGAAGCGCGGGAGCGGCTGCTGCACTTTCTCGCAACTGGTAACTCCGTATGCTATGTTCTTTTCTTTCGCGCCATGATCCGAAGCTACAAAGGCATCGCCCCACGCGTCCCCGCCACCGCCTTCGTGGACGACTCCGCCCAGCTCATCGGCGATGTCACCTTGGGCGAGCACGCCAGCATCTGGATGAACGCCGTGCTCCGCGGCGACGTCCACTACATCAAGGTCGGCGCCCACACCAACATTCAGGACAACAGCGTGCTGCACGGCATGAAAGAGCAATGGCCGGTCGAGCTCGGCGAGTGGATCACCGTCGGCCACTCGGTCACCCTGCACGGCTGCGTGGTCGAAGACCGCTGCCTGATCGGCATGGGCGCCATCATCCTGAACGGCGCGCGCATCGGCCGCGGTTCCATCATCGCTGCCGGTACGGTGATCTCCGAGAACACCATCGTCGAACCTGGCTCGCTGTGGATGGGCGTCCCCGGCCGCTTCCGCAAGAAACTCGGCCACGACGACGAGCAGACCATCATGGCCTACGCCAAGCGCTACCTGGAATACAAGGAGTCGTACCTGCGGGAGAGGATGTAGCGGTTAGCGATTAGCGGTTAGCGATTGGCGGCAAGTAACCTCATGGCTTGCCGCAACGCACGACGTGCTGGAAATATGGGACTTGCTGGAATCCGTGACTTTCCGGACACAGAGCCCGAGCGTAGCGAGGGCGATAGAACCTAGCCCGGGGCGTGAGCCCCGGGGCAAGCGCATAAAGAAATCCCTAGCCCCGTCAGGGGCGACAGAATCACCGCAAGGGCGTAAGCCCGAGCAGCTTTGCCATCGACCAATGACTATCGACCATCGACATGATTAAATCCGTCCGAGGAACCCGCGACCTGCTCCCGCCGGATACGGCGCAGTGGAACTTTGTCGAGGCCGCCGCTCGCGACGTCTTCCGCACTTACAACTTCCAGGAAATCCGCACGCCCGTTCTCGAGGACCTCTCGCTGTTCCAGCGCTCCGTCGGCGAAGAGACCGACATCGTATCGAAAGAGATGTTCGCCTGGCAGGACCGCGGCCGCGCCGAATCAGAAAAAGGTCAATGGCTCGCCCTGCGCCCCGAAAACACTGCCGGCACGGTGCGCGCCTACATCGAGCACAAGTTGTGGGAGCGTCCCGGGGTGCAGAAGCTGTTCTACATCGGACCGCAATTCCGCCGCGAGCGCCCGCAGAAGGGCCGCTATCGCCAGTTCTACCAGATCGGCGCCGAGGCCATCGGCCCGCCCGCCGCCGGCAGCGAGTCCCCCGCCCGCGACGCCGAAGTGCTGGAAATGTTGGCCACGCTGCTCGACCGCCTCGGCATCCAGGACTGGACTCTGCAGTTGAATTCGGTGGGCTGCGCCAACGACCGTCCGCGTTACCACCAAGCTCTGCGTGCTGCGCTCGTGCCCGCGGTCGCCAAAATGTGCGACGATTGCCAGCGCCGTGCCGTCACCAACCCGCTGCGCGTCTTCGACTGCAAAGTCCCCGAAGACCAGCCCATCATCGCCAAACTGCCCAGCATAGCCGACTATCTCGACGACTCCTGCCGTACGCACTTCACCGAAGTGCAGCGCATCCTCACCGCCCTCAGCGTCCCCTTCGTCCTGAACGATCGGCTGGTCCGCGGCCTGGACTATTACGAAAGAACCGCTTTCGAGTTCACCCATGGGTCGCTGGGAGCGCAGAACGCGATCCTGGGTGGCGGGAGGTATGACGGGTTGTCGGAGACGCTGGGCGGGCCGCGGGCGCCGGGGATTGGGTTTGCCATCGGCGAGGACCGGTTGATTTTGTCCTTGAAGGAAACCGCCGAGGCGCTGGCGAAAAAGCCGGACGCTTACCTCGCGCCGCTGGGGCCGGGGATGAACGCCGAAGCGGCGAAGCTGGCGCGCGACTTGCGGCATCACGACCTCATCATCGAACTCGGCGATGAAAGCTTCCGCCTGAAGAAGTCGCTGGAGACGGCGAGCAAGATCGGGGCGCGCTATGTGGTGATCGTCGGCGAAAACGAGGTCAAGGCAGACGCGTTTGCTCTCAAGAAGCTCTCCACCGGCGAGCAGGTGACGGTGCCGCGCGCGGAACTTGCCGCGCGCATTCTATCGGCGTAGGTTGGGCTCACCTTTACAAAACACAATTCACCACGGCGACACGGAGAAATTCCACCTCTGTTGCTCCGTGTCTCCGTGCCTCCGTGGTAGATTTTGCGCCATGAAACTCACTGCCTTGGCGCTGATGACGCTGATCTCTTGCATGGTGTTTGGCCAGACCGCGAAACCGGCGGCGAAGCCGGCGACGGCGGCAGAGGTTGCTTCCGAGCCGGGCGGCAAGACCGCACCAGACCGACGTAAACTGATCGAGTTTTACGAGCGCGAGATGATCGAGGCGGAGCGCAAGCACAACTGGGAGGCAATCGCGCGCCGGCTGGCTCCCGATTTCCTGGAAGTTGCCGGCGACGGCAAGGCGTACAGCAAAGAGCAGGTAGCCGCCTATTTTCCCGATGTCCGGCTCAACAAGTACACCATCAGCGAAATGGAAGTGCGCAGAGTTGCTGCCAACGTGGGCGTCGTCACCTACAGGGTTGAAGTGGATGCGACCTTCCAAGGTCAGCCCATACCCGGTGCGGCGCGCGTGAGCAGCGTATGGGTGCGGCAGAACGGCGCGTGGCTGATGAGGTTCCACCAGGCAACGCCGATTCCAAAATAGTTTGCCAGTCGCTTGCGGTCAGTGGCCTGCGCATTCGCCGTGAACCGCGGGAAAGAACGCTGACCACCGGCCGCTGACCGCTGCAAGCCAGCACGTGTAGAATTGTTGATTCGCGAGCGAGTGGCGAAACCTCTTGCCGGCGACAAGACCACACACGCCAGGGCGCGTGTGCCACAACACATCATGCTCGATTTTCTAGGCGATCTTCGACGTACCCACACCTGCGGCGCGCTGCGC
>JAIQFM010000223.1 GCA_020073285.1 Terriglobia bacterium
GAGCCGAGCGGGAGTAACTCAGTGGTAGAGTGCGACCTTGCCAAGGTCGAAGTCGCGGGTTCAAATCCCGTCTCCCGCTCCAGGATTCACCTGACCCTCGCTTCAGGCGAGGGTTTCGTGCCTGGCCGCCCGCACGCACTTGACGCGAAGGCGCGGTAGCCAAGTTTGAGCCGCTTTGCGGGCGTGAGCGAAGCGGGAGCCCGCAGGCGAAATCCTGAGCTGCAAGGCGAAGGATCCCAGCTCTCAGGAAGGCGCGGTAGCCAAGTGGTAAGGCCGAGGTCTGCAAAACCTCTATCGCCGGTTCGATTCCGGCCCGCGCCTCCAAAGCAGCTATTGGCCATTAGCTCTTAGCCATTAGCTTCCGGCGGGCTACCTCCTTCGTCCCTTCCCTACTCGGTTTCGCGCTTGCACCTCGACTCTTGTTGTCCGAGCGCTTATCCTTGATGCACTGCACTGAAGGCGGCGCGGTACCCAAGTGGTAAGGGAGAGGTCTGCAAAACCTTTATACGTGAGTTCGATTCTCACCCGCGCCTCCAGAACAGCTCCCAAGACTGCGCTAGGAAGAGGTCCCTCGCTGCGCTCGGGATTTCGGCAGCGGACTCCCGCTCGTCCTTCGACTTCGCTCGGGACTCGCTCACGCCCGCTAGACGCCTCAAGTTCACGCTGCCGCCGACTGCCTTTCGTAGAGGGGCGCGAACTCCTCAGCTACAAAAGCTTCGTACGAAGTCGGCGTCGTATTCCGTGCTGAGCGCTGCTCCAACGCTCGCATGTACCCCGAATTCAGGGCAGCGGACATTTCCAGGATCAGATTGGCCAGGTTCATCGAGAGGCCGAGTTGAGTCAGCGCCATGCGCACCTGCTCGTCCGGCGCATGACTGTATGCGAGGCCGGGTTTGCCGATTGCTCCGCCGATGATCGCCGCGGCTTCGCTCATGCCGATGTCCCGCTGTCCCAACAATTCGCAGGTCTCTTGCTTGCGGAAGTCGAGCCCCCACAGCGCCTCGGCGGCAAAGGCGCCGACATCGCGGGTAGCGATCATGGGGAGCTTCAGGTCGGGGCGCAAAGGGCCAGAGGCGATGCCGTGAGCCTTAATGATCCCGATTTGCGCGAGCGTGTTTTCCATGAAGTAGCCGGCGCGGAGATGGCAAACGTTGAGACCGGCGATGCGATTAAGCCGCCGCTCGAGAAGATGCAGCCCCACCACCGGCCCGGTGTGCTCCGCTTTGTCCGCCCCGATACTGCTGAGGGAAACCACGTACTCGATCCGCGCCTTCTCGATGGCTGCCCCGATTGCTTCGCTGACGCGGTCTTGATACGCCCGGAAGTCGTGGACCCCCATGTTCGGCGGAATCATGACGTAAGCCGCCTCCGCTCCGGTGAACGCATCGCTCAGTGTCTGTGCGTCCGCAATGTCGCCCACAAAAGCTTCCGCACCTTTTGCCGCCAGAGTTTTCAAACGCTCGGCACTCCTGCCAATCGCGCGGACTTTTTGCCCTCTGCCCAGCAGGCTGTTCGCAACGACATTTCCCGTGTTGCCGGTTGCACCCATGACGACGTACATAACGGTCTCCTTTGCCAGCTTTAGATGATGGATGAACGCCGGTGTGCTGCCCGATAATATTTTGCCTGATTTTGCCTATGCGGCGGCGGCGCGCCTCTTCTGATGAGAAAGGGCGCGAACAGCCGGCGCGACAGTCCACGTGCCATGCAGCTTGGGACCCCGGCGTCCCGGAACTGCGGCAGGGGGCACTGAAGTCAGTATGCTCTTACGCTGCGTCGTCACGGTCCTGAATGGCGGGGCGAACCTGAAGCACTGAACTCAGTTTCGTGGTCTCCAGTACCTCGAGAACGCGCTTTGAAGGATTCGTCAGTTGGATTGTTCGATCCTCATCCTGCGCCCATTTTTCCAATGCGACCAAAATTCCCAATCCACCCGCGTCAATTGTCTCGACGCCGCTGAGATCTATCTGAAGATGGCGTTTATCCTGAGACATCACTGCCCTGAAAAGGTCATCGGCTCCGTCACCGCGAACGATTCGGCCCGAGCAGCGCAGCACTGTAAGGTGCGGGAAATTATGAATTTCAAACCTAAGCACTCGGCCCTCCCGCGAACGGTTGCATGCTCGCATATGCAGATGAATACGTAATTACAGAACGGCTAGTTCTGAAGGATTTTCCACCTGTGAATTAGACGTTTCAGAAGTCCAGACGTTTCCAAAATTGAGGTGGGACGAGAGAGGCGCACCCGGGCTGGAATCAACGTGGAATGCAACAGCCGGCTCTACGATTGCCACTCCCAGCCGCAAGAACAACGCAGGGTTTTGTTGGGAGAAGACTTGCACAACACGCGGTTGCACTGGGGGCAAGAGCGCATCCAGACGCCGTTCTCCGATTCAACTGGCTCCACTCCTCGACTGGGCGTAAGGAGGACATGCCGATCAACATCGACGCGGACGGTTTCTGATCGCATACTGGCCTTTCCATCACAAGAACAGGCGATAGGGTAAGCCTACGCACCGCGCCACCATCAGGCTGCGCGGTGAATCACGTTTGCGAGTTCCTGCTTCTTTTTGGCCATCTGCGCTGTCTGATGGGCTGGGCAGTGGCACGCTTCGGAGGCGGTGGTGACCATGGTGTCGGAACCGCTTACGCACCATGAACACGTCCAGCACTCAGGTATCTTGCGAACCAGGACTTTTTCACGCAGACAGAGTGCCGCTTTGTAAACATCCGTGCGAACGTGAGGATAAGGCAGCACGGCCACAACATAGGCTAACCGTGAACCGGAACCAACAGCCTCGGCGCAGTTGGCGGAAGTAGACGTACGGTGGCGAGTCCGGCTTTGGAAACATGCCCAACGGGGAAATCGCGGCGCAACACGGCGCATCAAGGCGCACTGTCCGCGTAGCGCCCGCTCCCGCTTCTCGACCGTCCGCTCGCCGCCGCCCGAGATAGCTGGATTGCCCAAAAGGTCATTCTGGGCCGGGATATGTGATGGCGGTCACATTCAAGTATCCCGATGCGTGCGAGGATGGGCCGGGGATTCCAACCCACGGTAAATTAGCACCATCACCCTACGAGACATCGGCCCTGGGTTTTGTAGGAGGAAGCGTGACCGATTTCAAATTCAAAGAACGACGCGGCCAGCACCGCACTCGCTTCGAAGCTCCGGCGACCGTGACTGCGGGCAAGCACAAGATCGCTGCGTCCACCAAAGACATCAGCGAACGCGGACTATTCTTTTTCACCGACGCTCGTTGTAAAGTGGGCAGCGAAATCGACATCGTTGTCAGATTGCCGGAGGGAGTGGGATTGCCGTTAAGCGGCATGGTTTGCTGCCATGGGCGCGTCGTTCGCTCGGATTCCGCGGGCGGGCAGTTCGGCGTTGCCATGCAGATCGACCGTTTGGCGGCAGTGCCGCAGGCATAGCCCCTCCGATTCGGCGGTCTTCGGCATTTGCACAGGGCCATGTGCGAGACCATTCGCCCTTGGTGTTCCCCAGACCCGAACCCACCTATCGTTAGTTTCCCGCCGTAGCCATCGAGGACGATGCGAAACGCCGGGCGGCATTCACCAGTCCGCTTGCCCACTGCGGCGTTGCCAGGGCATGCACGTGGGTGTAGCCCGCCCAGACGCTCCCCGACACGATGCCGTCGCGGTGCCGCCAGGCGCCGGCGCCACGACGGACTTCGCAGACGGTGTCGAGCGTGTCAGCCTGCAATTCGATGCGGGAGTAGTGAAATTCATGGCCGCGAATCGCCAACCCGGAAGAGTAAAACGGATTTTGGCGGTCAACCAGCAATTCGGTGTATCCGTGGCCCTGGGCCGTGCCGCAGACATGGGCGTCGAAGGGGAGCACGCCCGCCATCGGATAGCGTGAGCCGTGCCAGATAATTCCCCGCGACAACAACATCAGGCCGCCACATTCGGCGTAGATGGGCAGCCCACTCCGCGCCGCATCGCGCACCGATTGCAGGAACGACGCGTTCGCCGAAAGCGCGGCGGCGTGGACTTCCGGAAAACCTCCGCCGATATAGAGCGCCGACAATCCCGCGGGCAACGCGCCGGCGGTGAGAGCGGATATGGGAAGCAGTTCGGCGCCGGCGTTCTCCAGCGCTTCCAGGTTCTCAGCGTAGTAAAAGCTGAAGGCGGCATCCTTAAGATAGCCGATTCTTAAGTGGGAGGCGTCGGGCAAATTGGGTTCCGGCTCAAGCTCGGCACGCAGAGGTCCGGCGGCGCGCGCGATGCGCACCATGGATTCCAGGTCCAGGTGGAGCACGACTTCGGCGAGCAGTTTGGCTTCCAGCGCTTCGCGCGCAGTGTGGTCGTCCGGCGTGACCAGGCCGAGGTGGCGCTCGGGCACGAGTTCGCCGATGTCGAGCTTGGGCACAACACCGACGACAGGAATGTCGGACACCGCGGCAATCGACTCGCGCACAATCTGCTCGTGACGGCGGCCGTTGACGTGGTTCAACACCAGGCCGGCGATCCGCAGATCGGGATCGAGCTGCCGCGCGCCCAGGACGAAAGCGGCAGCGGTGCGCGTGACTTTCGTGACGTTCAACACCAGTAGGACAGGCGCGTGCAACGCCTTGGCAAGCGCGGCGCTGCTGTGCGTGCCGGCGACATCCATGCCGTCGAAGACGCCGCGGTTGCCTTCGATCAGGTTCAACCCATCGGGAACCCCGTGGCGGACGAAGGATGAAACCGCGCAATCGAAGCCCATGAGGTAGGTATCGAGGTTGCGCGCGGGATGGGCGGACGCCCAACTCAGCCAGGCGGCGTCAATATAGTCCGGACCCTTCTTGAACGCGCGAACCGCCATCCCGGCGCGGCGAGCGGCCAGCAGCAGCGCCATGGAGACAATGGTTTTCCCGCTGCCGCCGCCCAACCCGGCGACAACCACGCGCGGCAATGTGCGCTCCTCTTCCATCGCAAGCCGCCTAGCCGGCGCTGGGCACGTCCTCTTTCACCGGCAACTGAATATAGGAACCGCCCAGATAGCTGTAAATGCAGCGCCCGGAATCAATGAGGATGCGAATGGCCTGTTTGCATTGCTCCTTGCCGCAAGACGCCTCTCCAAACTTGGCTATCATGGCCTTGGTGAGATCGCCGGCCTTGAGATTTTTCTTCCCGGCACATTCGACGATCAGGGCATACATTTCCTCGGCAATTTTTTCGATGGGTACCGCTTCCGGCATAGGCCCTCCTGAAGAATCAATCCGCGACCGCAGCCGCGAGGCTTGTCTTACACGACTCCGATTCCGTACGACGAGCGGTGACGAGCGCGCTGTCGCCGACGATCACGGCGGATTCCGCAACCGCAAAACCTGAGCGCTGCAGCACGGCGGCGAGCCGGTCCGACGACCAGCTATGGACGATGCCGTCGGCCACCTGGCGCGCCAGCGCCCGGAGGGCGGCATGCGGCGCCGGTTGGACGCCCACGGGCAGCAGCGAATCGTGGCACAGCAAAACGCCGTCCGGCGGCATGGAAATTTGCGACAGGAGACCGGCAATGTCGGGTGTGCCGCACCACTCGAGCACGCCCGAGAGTATCACCGTTCCGAACTCTGCGCGGGGCACGCCGGTGCGGTCGCCGGAAAACGGGTTCCAGCCGTGCACTGCCAGTTCCGGCCAGCGCAGTGCGACGGCTTTGCCGTAGGCGACGTATCCCCACCCAACCACGAGCAGCGGGCCGGCGGGCGGCGCGTCGAGGCGGTTCACCACCTCGGCGGCGGCCAGGGCGGCCAGGCACTCGGCGGCCTGCGAGCGCAATTCCTTGTTCCGGGCGACGAACCCGGTTTGATGGCCGTGGCGCGCGAAGTCCGAA